>PBMP01000027.1 GCA_002722705.1 Pseudobdellovibrionaceae bacterium
GACCAGAAAAAGGCACTCCAGGTCTAAACCCAGAGAAACAAAATACCCTGATAAGCGATTAAATCCAAACAACACGCTCTGGGTTGTCAATGGACAGGTCCTTAACTGAACGGGCTTAATTATTTTTAGTGTTGAAGTTTTAGACAGGTGAATGTCGTCTATTCAGACACATAAAAAACATCTAAAAAAAGTCATTTTATATTAATGAGTTAGCTCTCATTTTTTTGGTATAGGCTTTGCTTTATTTTTAAATAAGCCAAGACCTCTATTTGTTTTTAAGCATTCTATGAGTGAGAGATGGCCTGCTGATCGGAGAGGATTAGCATAGGGAGTTTTAAAGGGAGAGAGAGATGAAACTCGTTCAGACAGTCAGTTTAGGGATATTGATTTTTCAAGTAGGAATTGCTCAAGCAGTCGTGGGTCCAGCCGATGATTTTGCGACTGATGTGAGAAAAGAAGAAACTGCAGGAAGTTCTTTAGGGCCAGCAGAACCTGAAGTTGAAACTTCAAGTCTTCCTTCGAGCATGAAAGAATTTGATGAGGCAGGTGGTGAAGACATTGTTGATGGTTCGAGCATAGATGGTGATGATAAGCCAGAAATAGACCCAAACGATGCAAAAAGAAAAGAGCTTGAAGACAAAATTAATAAATTTTGTGATGCAAAAATTAAAAGCTCAAAACTTTTTCATAGCAAAGAAGATTGTGTCAATGACACCGTTTACGCTGCAAGAGTATGTCAACGTTTTGGAGATGGAAAAGTTAATCTTTCTACCGACGATCCATATCTTCAAGGAAGCACTGTTTATGAGCAGTGTATGAGTTGTATGGTTTTCAGTGAAGATTATAACCATGAGAGGTATGAATCTAAAGCTGAAGCCAGAGTAGAAAAATTCTCTAAAGGAGCAGCAAGCTGTCAAGATACAGTGATGGCCTATAGTTACTTTGAGGATAAAGAAAAACTAGGAGAGCTGACTGCTTCTGAGCAAAAAGAATATCGAAGAATTCAAAGAGCGCTTTCAATCTCTGGTTGTTCTAAAGTGGTGGTTCGCGCAGGAATGCCAATGCTTCAAGAAGAAGAGTCTAAGCCACAGTTCAAATGTGTGAACACTGAGTTTACTTTTGATCGAAGAAGCAATAACAATTACCTTCAGTGTGGTCGAAAAATGAGAAACGGTTTGGCTGCAGTTTTAAACTATGACATTGATTATGGAGCTTTAGGGGTTTCCAAGAAGACCGTCGGGTTAACAACGATTAATGCAGGACAACTCCAAGGAGATGGGTTTGCGACTTTAAAACCAGCAACTGAGCGAGCAAAGCTTGGAAATTTAATTGATCATGTTCAAGTCGATAGCAAGGGATTTTTTGGAACTCGTTTTTATAGAGTTTATGTAGATCAAAAACCAAAAGTAGCTACATGGAGAAAAGCAAGATCTCTTCAAGTAATTATGCAAAAAAACCGTGGAAGAGACCATGGTGCTTCTTGCTTTGTTCCAGCAGGTAAGAAAAAAGCTTTATTTGATTTCATTGATCGAACAGTATCGAATGGAAATCCAGGGATGAGCACAGATGGCAATGTTCAAGCCGGATCTAATGGAGTGAGTGCTTCGGCGAACGGAAATGTACCTCTTCCTGGAAATAATGGTACAGCACCTTCTGGAGCCTAGCAGTCTCAAAATGTTCCACTTCCGGGGAATGTTGCTTCTTCTGCAAACCCAAATGATAGTCACATTGTCATTGAGGGAGGTACAACGGGTGAGGTAGCTCAAGCCGGTGCACAAGAGAGAAGTCCAGCAGTGAGGCCACAAGGACAACCAGGAACGATTGCTGACGGAGAGATTTTTGGAAGTGCAAATCGTATTCCATTGATTGTAGGACCTTTGAGTGATGCGATTGATCATCTTACCTCTCCAAAAAATTCTCAGTCTTCAAAAGCAGTTGAAGAAGATGATGTCGAAATTTTAAGTGATGAAGAACAGGATGACTCTGAGCTTACAAAACTTGAAAGTCTTTACGTAAAAGCCGTAAATTTTAATAATGAAGCGGTGACTGAAAACGCAAAAGTAGATTATTCAAGTGATGATAAGACAGATCCGGTTCAAATTCAGAAAGTCATTGAAGCGCTAGAAAAAGGAATTGTCGCAGCGACCGAAGCACAACAATTTTACGAAATCTCTGAGAATCATACGGAAGAAATGAATCAGACGAAAAGTGAAATTGATGCAATGAAAGAAAGAATGGTCGTGGCCTTAGAGCTTTCAAAAAAGAATCTAGAAAATCTTTCAGCGGTGAACAACCGAAATACTTCGAAAAAGAAAAGTCGAGGGAAGAAAAGAAAGAATAGCCATTCTGCAAAAGGGTCGGCTGCAAAGTAAAAAGTTGAGAGAGAGAGAAGGAAGAGGTGGTTTTCTTTGAAGAAAACCCCTCTTTTTCTTTTTAAAATGCTGCGCAGCTAAATAAAATTCACAGAGAATAAATGGATTCTATGAGGTTTTAATTAGAAAAAAGAACGACTTGAGTCATTTTCTCTTTTCATTTCAAGCAATTTGAGTTTTCATCTCGGTTTATCTGGGGGGATGAATGGCGAGCGTGGAAGTTTTCTATGGTTCATGAAGGTGAACCAGCTCATTATCTGAGATTAAAAGTCAGCATAGGGACTTTGCTCTTTTCCTGGAATGATCAGGAAAAGATCACAGGCATTAGCTGGCAGGAGTGGCATCGACCAGGAGCTAATCGTGGCTTTTTGTTGACATCACGTAAGATTCCTATTGCCGTTGAGATGCTTATTGAAGATTTTTGGAACTTTTTTGAATATGGAAAACCTATTCCTCGAGTTCCTTGGGAATCAATTGATGAAACCACGATGTCTGATTTTCAAAGAAAAGTTTTTGAGGCGTGTTCTATTATTCCACATGGAGAGACTCGCCCTTATGGATGGATTGCTGAACGTATTTGGAAACCAAACGCACATCGAGCGGTTGGACAAGCGTTAAGACGAAATCCATTTTGTGTTTTGGTACCCTGTCATCGAGTGATTTCTGCGCAAGGAGGCATGGGAGGTTTTTTAGGGAAAGCCAATGGGGATGAACCGGAACTTCAGTTAAAAAGGAAACTTTTAGACATTGAATTTAATTATAAAAATCCAGTTTTTGGTTTTTTAAGTTCAAATTATGATCCCATTCAAGTTCGGACTCGGTTAAAGTCAAATGGATGATTGACTTAAAAAGAGTTACTTTTTTTTCTTTTTTTTTAATGGCTGTAATTATTGGATTTGGAACCCTGCGAGCGTTTCAGAATTTAGGTCCCGATTTTTTTGTTTTTTTTAAAGCAGGTGAACATGTTTTAACAAATCATAGCCACTGGATTTACCAAGATTCTCCAGATCGATTTTTGTATGCTCCTGGATTTGCATGGTTAATGAGCGGATTTGCTCTTTTAAGTCGAGAAATGGGTTTAGCGATCTGGTGTTTATTAAAAGCATTTGGTTGGGGACTTTTTGTTAAAAAGGCGAGTGAGAATTTAAAGTTTTTTGGACAACCCGCGTGGGTTCCAGCTTCTTTAGCTCTTGTTTTTTTTGCAAGACCATTGATCATTGATTTTCAGTATGGTCAGATTAATTCATTTATTGTGATCGTTGGTTTCTTAACTCTTTTAAATCGAATAAAATCAAATGAATCGACTCAATCTTCTTTTCTTTATTGGTTCTTATTTTCCATTTTAGCATTTTCTAAACTTTTTCCGTTACCAATGATTTTAGTTCCTTTGATGGCAACTTCTGGATTGCCTCCAAAGAGAGTCCAAGCAGAACGTTTAGGTGTTCTGCTTGGGTTAATCTTTATTGGAGGATTGCCTTTTTTATTTGAAGGAAGAAATGCATTGGACTTGTATTTTCAGTGGTTTGTTGCATTGAAATCAAAAGGATTACCTATTGAAACTCATAATCAGAGTTTTATTGCTTTTTTAATTCGATTTTTTACTGATGTGAAAACGCCTGTGATTGCTATGGGTGGTAAAAATATTGGATTAGGATATGAATGGCTGAGTCTAAAGACCGTTCAACTCATTGGCTCTATTTTTTCTGTTTTAGTAAGTGGGCTTATTGTTTATTGGGTAGGAGTTTTTAAAAAGAAATCACCTTGGATATGGATGACTGTGCTTTTAGCACTTTTAATTGTTCCATCTCATTTAATTTGGAAGCCTTATTTTATTTTTGGAATTCCTATTGCTGCTTTAGCGATAAAAAATACATTAGAAGATTGGAGCTCTGGGTGGTTTGATGTCGTTCTTTTGTTTCTAGTCTTTTTTAGTATTAATTTTACAAGTTTTGATTTTGTAGGAATGAATCTTTATCTTTATTTAGAGGCGAGTTCTATTTTTCTTTTTTCATATCTTGTTTTAGTTGTTCGTACGATTCAAAAAAATTAACGTTGGTGAAGGTCTCTCCAACTTTTTCCTTCTCTTGCTTTACTGTTGAGTTGGTACTTTCTGACAGCTTGATTATGTTCTGTGATTGTTTTTGAAAAATAATGAGTACCATCATTTTTTGAAACAAAATATAAATAGGATGAAGTTGCAGGATAAAGGGCTGCTTCTATGGCTTTTAAGCCTGGATTTGCAATTGGTCCAATAGGAAGTCCTTTGATTTTATAAGTGTTGTAGTTATTTTTTTCAAACAG
The DNA here is from genome assembly GCA_002722705.1 of Pseudobdellovibrionaceae bacterium. Taxonomy (GTDB): domain Bacteria; phylum Bdellovibrionota; class UBA1018; order UBA1018; family UBA6935; genus UBA6935. The sequence continues at coordinate 4,674 of PBMP01000027.1, forward strand.
ATGTTTTTTTTGTAAATTTCCATTAAAGTTTTCCCAAATTCCATAGATCGTTGTCGGATCGCTTTGTAATCTCATTTTTTTCTTGAGTCGATTATGAAAGACGCTACTAATGAGCGGTCTTTCTTCTGAAGCCCCAGTCTCTTTTTCGACGATAGATGCAAGAGTGATAATTTGATGTTGGGTCATTTTTATTTGCTGAGCTCTTTGTTGGAATTCTAAGGTCCAATTTTTTTTAAATCGAGAAATTAGAGTGATTAAAATTTGTTTTTCACTCAAAGATTTTGGAAATTGATAAGTTTCTGGAAATAGATATCCTTCGCATGAAGGAGTTTCTTTTGGTAAATCCATAGAGTTTAAAAATGATTTGTCTTTGCATAGAGTCAGATAGTTTTCTTTTTTCCCAAGTCCTTTAGACTCCAAGATTTCTGCAAATTGATACCTATTTTTTCCTTCTTGGAAAGTGACTGGGTAATTTTTACTTAAACCTGTTTGAATTAAAGCAAATATTTCCAGTGGAGACTGGGAGGAAGAAATTTCGTAGTCTCCTGCTTTCATTTTAGGCCAATGTCCAAGAGCTTTTCCTAGCCAGTAAAAACGTCTTGCACTGGATATCAGTTTTTTCTTTTGTAGTTGTTGAGAGAGTTCGTACGGAGAAAGACCACGAGGAATAGAGATCGTTTCCTGGTTCTCAGGGGAGGTTTGATATGGAAAAAAGGCAAAGTGAACCATGCCGCCTGCTCGGTATCCCCCCATTCCAAAGAGAAGAATGAAAATGACAAGAAGAAATTTTTTTTTATTCACGTGCAATGTCCTTTTTTCCAGAGGTGAAGATGTGTTTCTTTATTCTAAAAGAAGGTTACTTCTGAGGTCATGTTTTTTTGTAGAAAATAGGATCTTTTCTTTATTATCTGACTATATTTGTTCATTAATGTAATGAAAAAGAACACAACGTGATGATTTTCTTTGACCCGAGCATAGGACTCTGTTAGCCAGTGTTTTATAGGCAAAAACCAAAGACCCGATTCCTTCAGGTCTTCAACCATCCCGTAAGACAATCAGCGAATAAAAAAAGATTCGTTGGAGTGAATCAAAATGAGGGAGACTCATGCATTTACGTGAAATTAAAGAAATGAAAGTCACAGACTTGGTCGAAATGGCAAAAGACCTTGGTGTGGAAAACGCAGGGAACTTAAGAAAACAAGATTTAATTTTTGGTGTCTTAAAAAAGAAAGCAGAAAAAGATGAACATTTGTTTGTCGATGGGGTTTTAGAATGTCTTCCGGATGGTTTTGGCTTTTTAAGAGCACCGGATTACAATTACCTTCCAGGACCTGATGACGTTTACGTTTCTCCTTCTCAAATTCGACGATTTGGGTTGAGGACAGGTGATACCGTAAGTGGTTCAGTGCGAGCACCTAAAGAAGGGGAGAGATACTTTGCTCTTTTAAAAGTAGAAGAAGTGAATTTCAAAAAGCCTGAGCAAAATGCAGAAAAGGTGATGTTTGATAACCTCACTCCTTTGTACCCTGATGAAAAGTTAAATTTAGAATTTGATCCGACGATGTACAGTACTCGGATTATTGACATGATGGCACCTCTAGGGAAGGGACAGCGTTGTTTGATTGTTGCTCCTCCAAGAGCAGGTAAAACCGTAATGCTCCAAGATCTTGCCAATGCAATTACGACAAATCACCCTGAAACAAAATTAATTGTTCTTTTAATTGATGAGCGACCAGAAGAAGTGACTGATATGCAACGTTCAGTTAAGGGCGAGGTGGTGAGTTCAACCTTTGATGAACAAGCATCTCGACATGTGCAAGTTGCAGAAATGGTTATTGAGAAGGCAAAACGTCTGGTAGAGAACAAGTATGACGTGGTGATCTTACTAGACTCGATTACAAGATTAGCACGAGCTTATAATGCTGTTGTTCCTCCTTCAGGAAAGATTCTTTCTGGGGGGGTTGATTCAAATGCGTTACATAAGCCAAAACGATTTTTTGGGGCTGCTCGAAATGTAGAAGAAGGTGGATCTCTTACCATTATTGCAACTTCTTTGGTTGATACTGGATCTCGAATGGATGAGGTGATTTTTGAGGAATTTAAAGGGACTGGTAATTCTGAAATTCATTTAGATCGCAAACTTATGGAAAAAAGAGTTTTCCCATGTATGGATATTAATAAGAGTGCAACTCGAAAAGAAGATCTTCTGATTCCAAAAGATTTATTAAATCGTATTTGGATTTTGAGAAAAGTCCTTCATCCCATGAATCCGCTTGATGCGATGGAGTTTTTACTTGATAAAATCAAAGATACTAAGACGAATGAAGATTTTATTAAAGGAATGAGTGGATAAGCGAAATTGATATGTTTGATAAACTAGAAGAAGTCGTTAGTCGGTTTCAAGAAGTTGAAGCAAAGCTGGGAGATCCAGACCTTGCCAATCGACAAGACGAGTTTAGACGACTGACCAGAGAGCATTCAGATCTTTCTGAATTGGTTCAAGAATACCAATCTTATAAGTCAAAAAAACAAGAATTAGCCGGAAACCAGGAGCTTTTAAGCGAGGGTGATCCTGAGATGGTTGAAATGGCTAAGGAGGAGATTCGTCGACTCGAAGAAGAAATTTCAGAGAGTGAATCAAAGCTTCAGGTCCTTCTTCTCCCAAAAGATCCTAATGACGGAAAAAACGCTATTCTAGAGATTCGAGCGGGAGCTGGTGGAGACGAAGCTGCTCTTTTTGCAGGAGATCTTTTTCGTCTGTATCATAAATACGGTGAAAAAATAGGTTGGCGCTTTGAAATGCTTTCTTCCAATGAAATTGGAATTGGTGGTTACAAAGAAATCATCTGTATGATTACTGGAGATTCTGTTTTTAGTCATCTCAAGTGGGAAAGTGGAGTCCATCGAGTTCAACGGGTTCCTGATACAGAGTCTCAAGGCAGAATTCATACTTCTACAGTGACCGTTGCAGTTCTTCCAGAGGTAGAAGAAGTTGAAATTAATATTAACCCAGCTGATTTGAGAATTGACGTTTATCGTGCCAGTGGAGCGGGTGGACAGCACGTGAATACGACCGATTCAGCTGTTCGAATCACTCACATTCCTTCTGGTGTTGTGGTGACTTGTCAGGATGAAAGGTCTCAGCACAAAAATAAAGATAAAGCGATGAAGATTTTGAGATCTCGACTTTATGAATTTGAAGAAGAAAAAAATGCAAAAGAACATTCTGATGCTAGAAAGAGTATGGTTGGGACGGGTGATCGTTCAGAAAGAATTCGAACGTATAACTATCCTCAAGGAAGACTCACTGATCATCGTATTGGCTTAACTCTTTATTCTCTTCCTGAGATTATGGAGGGAGATTTGAATCAGGTTGTAAGTCAATTAAGAACACATTATCAAACAGAGGCTTTGAAAAGCCAAGGTATTGGATCTTAGTTTAATGAAACTCAAAGCGTTCCGTGTTTTAGTTCAAAAAGAACTCGAGTTCTCTCCTTTTCTTGTAGCTGAAAACAGATGTGTTTCTGAGTCAGAATGGATTACGCTCTTTTTTTTAGAGAAAAAATTAAAAAAAAAATTAAAAAAATCTGATCTTTTTTTTCATCAGGATGAAGAAATGAGTCCATGGATAGAGCAGGCCATTCAATTATCGCAGTCTCGTGTAAAAGGTGTTCCTCTTCAGTATTTATTAGGAGAGCAAGAGTTTTATGAATTGACGTTTGATGTGGGACCTGGTGTCTTGGTACCTCGGCCTGAAACGGAAGAGCTTGTTGATTTAATCATCAATACATTAAATCATCCGTTAAAAGGTCTTGAGCTGGGGTTAGGGTCTGGAGCAATATCTATTTCTCTTTTAAATCATTTTGAGAAATTAGAAATGGTTGGGACAGAAGCCTCTAAAGATGCTCTTGTTTGGGTAAAAAAAAATAGAGAAAAACTTTTGAAAAATCCAAATCGACTCATTATTTCTCATTCGTCTTCAGATGAAGTTTTTGAAAATATCAATGGAACTTTTGATTTTATTGTAAGTAATCCTCCGTATTTGGGACGAGAAGATGATGTGGATTCTGATGTTCTTGCTCAAGAGCCAAAGGTGGCTCTTTATCCAGAAAGTGAGGATCCACTCTATTTTTATAAAAAAATAAAAGATCAGTACCAACGTCTTTTAAAATCCGGTGGTTTTTTGTTTTTAGAAATTTCTTCTTTGAGAGCTAAAGAAACAGAGGCTTTGTTTTTAGAGAACTCTGAAGTAGAGTGTTTTTTAGATCGATCAAAAAGACCTAGGATTTTAAAAATAAGGAAAAAATAATGGATGAGTTAAGAGTCACTGGTGGAAAAGTACTAAAAGGGGATGTTCTTATCAGTGGTTCTAAAAATGCAGGTTTACCTGTTTTGTTTGCTTCTGTTTTATCCTCAGGAACAACTGATATTCAAAATGTACCGGTTCTTCAAGATATTAAAAGTTCAGTTGCTCTTCTTGAAAGTTTGGGAGCGGAAGTATTTTGGGATCGAGAGTCTCGAGATTTAAAGATTCAAAGTGATTCAATATCAAACTTTGAAGCTCACTATGATTTAGTTAGAAAAATGAGAGCGAGCAGTTTGGCTTTGGGACCCTTACTTGCTCGTTTTGGGAAGGCTAAGGTAAGCCTTCCAGGAGGATGTGCAATTGGTGCTCGACCGATAGAGATTCATCTTGAGGGGTTAAAAGCTCTTGGTGCTCAGATCGATCTAGAGCAAGGTTATGTATTAGCTCGCTCACAGAGATTGAGAGGTTGTCGTTATGAACTCCCATTTCCAAGTGTGGGAGCTACTGAAAACTTAATGATGGCTGCTTGTTTAGCGAGTGGAGAAACAGAGCTTTGTTTAGTTGCTCAGGAACCTGAAATTGTTGAATTAGCAAAAGCTTTAAGAAGTGCAGGGGCAGAGATCGAGGGGGAGGGATCTTCTACTCTAAGGATTCAGGGAAAAGAGTCTTTATCTGAAATTCACCATACGATTTGTGGTGATCGGATTGAAGCGGGTACTTATTTAATTGCCGGATTGATGACAGGGGGAGCAGTTAAGGTTCTTGGAGTGAGTCCTGATCATTTAACTTCTGTGATCGTCGCTTTAAAAGAAGCAGGCGCAGAAATAGAGGTTGGCTCAGATTGGATCTCTTTAGATTCAAAAGGTCGACGTCCTCTTTCTGTCCCCATTAAAACAGCGCCTCATCCCGGGTTTCCAACCGATATGCAGGCTCAGTGGATGACCCTGATGTGTCTTGCAGAAGGAAAGACAGAAATTGAAGAACTTATTTTTGAGAATCGATTTATGCATGTTCCTGAATTGAGTCGTATGGGAGCTCATTTAGCCATTCATGGACAAAAGGTTGAAGTCGTGGGAGGTTGCGAGTTAAAAGCTGCTCCTGTAATGGCGACTGACCTTCGAGCTAGTGCGAGTTTAGTTTTAGCCGGGTTAGTGGCTCATGGGACAACAATTGTTCGTCGAGTTTATCATTTAGATCGAGGTTACGAACAGATGGAAGTTAAACTTCAGAAGTTAGGTGCAGATATCCAGAGGGTACATTCCTAGCCAAAACGTCGATCAACCATACTTCCTTTTTTAAATTTTCCGTTCGTGTTTTTAGAAGATTCTGATTTTTTATATTCTGCTTTACCCAAAAAACCATAAATTTGAGCTCTCCCATTTTTTAATGTCTTAAAAAGATCTAAAAAGGAAGAACTTACCGAGGGTTGAATGGGGGTCGACTCTTCAGAGAGTTCCTGTTTTTTCTGTGTTTCTTCATCTGGAGAAGAACTGAGAGAATCAGACTGAGCTTCTTGTGAGTCTGATTTTTCTTCCCGAGGTTTTGAGGAATACTTTTGATCAACTGATGCTTGAACAGCAGACGAAGAAATAGGACGGATGTGTTTGGTGAGTGCGTGGGTGATTTTTGGAAGCACGTTCATTCTCCTTACGACTTATGAGAAGTCTAGTGCCGAGTTTTTTCACTGTTTGCGCCAATGAACCCTTATTATACCAAGGGTTTAAAAAGTTGTAAACGACTAAAAAGATCAGATATGTACTTGTTTTCATTGGTGGTGGGTTGTAAATATCTTTTTATTTTTAAAAGAATACTTGGTTGTTTTAGTGGCAGTTTAGGGAGTGGAGGAGAGGGGTTTTTAGCAAATTACGAAAAAGGTTCATGAAAGGAAAAGTGTAATTCTATTAATGAAGAGGAGATCCATACAATTTTAGATAACGATAATAAAAATGGTTTTAAAATTTATTCAAACCGATCAGATCGTTCTGAATATGGATTGAATTAGTAAAAACGTTGATCTGTAACTTTTATTTATAAATAATCTGAAAGTGTGAATATTTGTGTAGTAGAAAATGATCATACGGAAGCGATTAAAAATTTTTAATACCGTCTAATTTTTTGACAGTGAACTAAGTGTCTATACAGACACAGTCAGAAACTCGCTTTTAACCTCTTAAAATAATTCAATCTTTCTTTGGCATTTGCTTTGCAAATCTTCAATCTGTAGTTCTTTAAAAGAAGAAGAGCGGTAGTTGTAAATACGTGGAAGCAGGAGCGAAAGCGATGAAAAATTCAAAATTACTTTTTAATTTAATAGTAACCCTTTTAATTACAGGGTGTGGTGGCTCGACCATCGTGAAAGTACGAAACAATACGGGCGCAACATTAACTCAAGTTCAAGTGCGCTCATCCAATGGATCAGCAGCTTTGTCTTTCGGAGATATTCCAGCAGGAGAAGTTTCCGGTGAGCAAGAGTGGAATATTGATGGTTCTACACCCGTTTCTATAAATTCAAATGAAATTGCAAGTCAAACTCAGAGCACAAGTATCTGGGGATATAATACTGCTAATAATTTTCTATTAGGGATCTCAGTGGGAAACCTTGCAGACGGATTAACAAACACGGTTGTAGTCACAAATCCTTATGCTCAAACAAGTGGAACCACTTCTAGTGTGACCACTTATTCTGCTTATATTGAGACTGACGCTCAAAATAACTAGAATACTCACAAATTGATAGAGTAACCGATTGAAAATAAAGACTTTTTCTCGGTATCATTAGGATTGACGCTGATTCAGATCAGTGATAAATAAAATCTTTTTAATAAGGTATTTTTGGAAACGATTTGAGTATGAGCAACACGACAGAAAACACGGATTTTCATTCTGAGAAACACGATCTTTTTGCAAAATGTCGTTCTTACACGACAGCAGATGATATCAAAAAGGCGGGGCTTTACCCTTTCTTTCGTCCCATTGAAGAAACGGTAGGTTCTACCGTCACAGTGGATGGAAAGAAACGTGTGATGATCGGTTCGAATAACTACCTTGGACTCACTCATCATCCACGTGTTCAAGAAGCTGCAAAAAGAGCAATTGACCGTCTAGGGACTGGATGTACTGGATCACGATTTTTAAATGGAAATCTAGCTTTGCATGAAGAGTTAGAAGATCGTCTTTGCAAATTTGTAGGCAAGGAATCTGCAATTGTATTTGCAACGGGTTTCTTATCAAATCAAGGTGCTCTTTCTTGTTTAGTGGGTCGAAGAGATGTGATTTATTCCGATCGTGAGAATCACGCTTCAATTGTTGAAGGAACTCGTGTTGCAATGGGTTCTACTGTAAAATTCAAGCATAATGACATGGAAGATTTAGAGCGAGTTTTAAAACTTACTCGTCATAAATATGAAGGTGCTTTGATTGTTGCCGATGGTGTCTTTTCAATGTCAGGTGATATCCTTGATTTTCCAAAAGTTAGAGAATTAGCTGAAAAGTATAATTGTAGAGTTTATGTAGATGATGCCCATGGTTTAGGGGTTTTAGGACCACGTGGTGAAGGTACTGAGCATCACTTTGATATGGGTGGTTCTGCAGATTTAATGATGGCGACGTTCTCCAAGTCATTTGCCTCTATTGGTGGTTTTGTTGCCGGGAAAAAAGAAATTATTCATTACATTAAGCATCACGCAAGAACGTTTATGTTTTCTGCAGCGATGCCTCCTGCAGCTGTTGCAAGTGTAATTGAGTGTATAAAAATTTCTGAAGAAGAACCTCAGCATCATGCAAATCTTTGGAAAAATGCACGCAAAATGAAAAAAGAAATTGAGGCTTTAGGCTACAATACTTTGAACTCTCAGACACCGATTATCCCTCTTCTGATTGGTGATGATTTAGCTGCTTTTGGTTTTACACAAAAACTTTTTGAACATGGCGTATTTGCCACTCCGGTGGTAAGTCCTGCAGTTCCTGAAGGTTGTGCTTTAATTCGAACGAGTTACATGGCATCTCACACGGAAAAAGACTTGGACTTTGTTCTGGAAGTTCTAGATAAATTGGGTAAGGAATTCGGAATTATTGGTAATTCTGAAAAACAAGAATAACTTGCTCAGCTCTCGAAAATTCATTTTGGAGTTTAATCATCCAAAATTTTTGAATTTTGTGTCATGATGCAGCCCTGATGAAGAATATTCGTATTGAAAAAATCCGAAATCAGAAGCAGTGGAAACTCTTTGTAGAGACCCCATGGGCATTGTACTCATCTACTCCACAGTGGGTTCCACCTCTGAAAGCAGATATCTTAGAGCTTCTGAATGTTTCCAAGCATCCTTATTATCGTCATGCTTCAATAGCGGGTTTTTTAGCTTATCAAGGAGATCAGATTGTTGGTCGAATTGTTGCAGTTGATGATCCTCGTTATCGAGAGTTTCAAAATCAAGAAATTGGATTTTTTGGTTTCTATGAATCTGTAGATGATCATCAGGTTTGTCATATGCTTTTTGAAGCTGCAAAAAAGTGGCTTTCTCAAAGAGGTCTTTTTGAAATGATTGGACCTCTGAATCCAGGAACGAATTATGAATGTGGGTTATTAATTGATGGATTTAATTATCCTCCATCGGTGATGATGCCTTATACTGCTTCTTATTATCCGTCTTTATTTGAAAAAATAGGTCTCTCTAAAGCAAAAGATCTTTACGCTTACAAAATTCCAACTTCGGCAGAATTTTCTCATTCGATACAGGCTCATGCAAAACGACTAAAACACAAAACAGGTGTCTCTTTTCGGTCAATTGACATGAGAAAGTATGACAGTGAAGTGAAAAAAATTCATGAAATTTATAATGATGCTTGGGAAACGAATTGGGGATTTGTCCCAATGACACCATTAGAGTTTCATCATATGGCCAAGCAAATGAAATTGATTTTAAATCCTGATCTTCTTTTAATTGCAGAAGTTGAGGGTGAAGCTGTTGGGTTTGGACTTGCACTCCCGGATATTCATCAAGCCCTTATTAAGAATAAAAAAGGAAAATTACTTCCCGGAATATTAAGACTTCTGTGGGGACTCAAAGGTCCGGTTAAAAGAAAAGTAATCAGTGAAGTTCGGGTGATTACTTTGGGAGTGAAAAAAGAATTTATGGGGCGAGCTCTCGGACCTTTGTTTTATATGGAGTTTTTAAACCGTGCTCATGAACAAGGGTATTCAGGAGGGGAGGCTTCCTGGATTTTAGAAGACAATGTCGCTATGAATAAGGCATTGATGCGAATGGGAGCTGAACGTTATAAAAGTTATCGAATTTATCAAATGAACTGGAAGAGGTGAGTTGTGGCAGGACATTCCAAATGGGCAAACATTAAGAGAAAAAAAGGCGCAAATGATGCGAAAAGAGGGAAGTTATGGACAAAGCTTCTCAGAGAAGTGCAAGTTGCTTCAAAACTAGGAGGTCCAGACGCAGATGCGAATCCTCGACTTCGTGATGCGGTATCTGAAGCAAAATCAAGCAACGTGCCTAAAGATAATATTGAAAGAGCAATTAAAAGAGGAGCTGGAAATGATGATCACTCTTCTTTTGAAGAAATCACTTACGAAGGATATGGGCCGGCCGGTGTTGCTATGCTCATTGAATGTCTCACCGATAATAGAAATCGAAGTATTGCCGACGTTCGAGCAGCGGTCACTAAGCGAGGTGGCAATATTGGTGAAAGCGGATCTGTTGCTTGGATGTTTGCAAAAAAAGGAGTGATTACTATTTTGAAGGAAAACTCTGCAGAAGAGAAACTGATGGATGTTGCATTGGAAGCAGGGGCTGAAGACATAAAAGATGAGGGCGACGTATGGGAAGTTCTCACTGAAACGACTTCTTTTAGTGATGTCAAAGAAGCGCTTGAATCTGAGAACATTTCTATTGAATCTGCTTCTATTACTGCGATTCCTTCAAATACTGTACAAATTGCAGGTGATGATGCAGAAAAAATGTTAAAACTCTTAGATGTTCTTGAAGATCTAGACGATGTTCAAAAAGTCTATGCGAATTTTGATATGGACGAAAGTGAAATAGAGAGATTGAGTTGATTAATGAAACCAAAAGCCATTCGAATTTTAGGGATTGATCCCGGATCACGTTTAACAGGATTTGGATGTGTGGATTCGATCGGAAATCGATTGAAGTATGTAAACTCAGGAACGCTTGAACTCAATAAAGATAAAAAAACTTCTCTTGAGAAACGTCTTTTTATTTTGGATCAATCTTTAGAAAAAGTAATTTCTAAATTAGAGCCAGATATTCTTGTTGTAGAGAAAGTTTTTTTTGCAAAAAATGCAGTATCAGCTTTGAAACTCGGCCAAGCCAGAGGAGTTGCAATTGTTTGTGGAATACGTAATGGACTCAGTTTTTTTGAGTACAATCCTACAGAAATTAAACAATCGGTTGTGGGACATGGCAGAGCTGATAAAGCTCAAGTCGCCGAGATGGTAAAAATGCTGACAGGGGTCAATGAATTTGCAACGGCAGATGAATCTGATGCATTAGCCATTGCAATTTGTCACGCACATCATCATGGAATGAATGTGCTTCCAGAGACGTTAAAAGCCCTAAAAAAGACCCCTAAAGATTCTAAAAAAAGAAACTCTCTTTCAGGAGCTGTGCGACATCTTTTGAAAGATTGATTTTAGGAACGATCCTTGAGAAACCTAAGAAATGATAGGTTTTCTTTGTGGGAAGGTAGTTAATCATTCTGAAAATGAGATGATTGTAGGTGTGGGGAATGATCAGTCGTATGTTGGGTATTTGGTTTGGGTTCCCCAAGGTTCAGCTTATCAAATGCTACATCCTGGAATGGAGATTAAACTAAGAATTCATACCCATGTGAGGGAAGATAGTTTTGAGCTCTTTGGTTTTTTAACTCAAGAGGAGAAATTGTTTTTTAAGATGCTCACCGGAGTTTCTGGGATTGGACCTAAAGGTGCTTTGACCGTTCTTTCTTTTGCATCTCTTCCAGAAATTATAGAATCTATTTTGTCTGCGGATAAAGCTTGGATCACTCAGATTTCAGGGATTGGAAAAAAAACAGCAGAAAGAGTGATTTTAGAATTAAAGGAACCTCTTCAGAAGCTTCGAGAAACAGGAGTTTTTATTTGGGGTGGGCATTCTCAAAATCAAAAGAAAGTCTCTCCTGTCGGCAAAAGTACTTCGGTTCAGGATGCAAAAACAGCATTGGTAGGACTCGGGTATCGGGAGCTCGATGCAGAGCAATTATTGCAAGAAGTGGCTTCGCATGAAAGCACAGACGGGTTTGAAGTCGAAGATTGGATTAAAGCTGCGTTACAAAAAATGAGTTAATATGGATACGAGTGAAAGAATTTTAAGTCCTACTGAAAAACAAGGTGAGGATTTTCAAGAAAAAAGTTTACGACCTTCTCGTTTGAAAGAATATGTTGGGCAAGTTAAAATCAAAGAACGTCTTTCTTTGTTTATTGAAGCTGCTCAGAATAGAAGAGAGTCTTTAGATCATGTCTTATTGGCAGGTCCTCCTGGATTAGGAAAAACCACACTTGCACATATTATTTCTCAGGAAATGGGGACTCAAACTCATACCATTACTGGTCCTAATGTAGAAAAAAAAGGAGATTTGGCTGCCATTTTAACAAATCTTCATCCAGGAGATGTGTTGTTTATTGATGAGATTCATCGATTGCCGAAAACAATTGAAGAAGTGCTCTATGGAGCAATGGAAGATTTTAAGTTAGATATCATTATTGGTCAGGGACCATCTGCAAGAACGATTCAGATCGACCTTCCATATTTTACTTTAGTAGGTGCAACGACTCGTTCAGGATTGCTTTCAAATCCACTGAGAGATCGTTTTGGAGTTCAGTTTCGTTTAGATTTTTATCCTTTGTCCGAGTTAGAAAAAATTGTGATGCGCTCGGCTCATCTTTTGTCGATTTCTCTTTCAGAAACTGGAGCAACTGAAATTGCTAGGAGGTCTCGAGGAACTCCTCGTATTGCAAACCGACTTTTAAAACGAGTGAGAGATTTTTATGAAGTTCGATTCCCTCATGAATCAAAAATCACAGCTGAAATTGCTGGTGATGCTTTAGGTCTTTTTGAGGTCGATAGCGCTGGGCTTGATCAAATGGATCGAAAGTATTTACTGACCATTTTAGAAAAATTCTCTGGGGGACCCGTTGGAATTGAAACCCTTTGTGCGGCTCTTGGTGAGGAGAGGGATACAATTGAAGATGTTTTTGAGCCTTATTTGATACAAGAAGGCTTTATTCAAAGAACTCCTCGAGGGAGGACGGTTACTCCACGAACTTATTTGCACTTAGGAAAAGATCCCGCTGCGCCAGAAATTATACTCTAAAAAGTGTGTGATTTTGTTCACACTGTGACTGGGTTTTGTGAACGAAAAGCCACACAAAGAGAACAATATCAAAAGCTTGGCGGTTTTTCTTTTATTCTACTTATCAATATTCGATAAAATTATTTTTTAACTTATTGAAATTAAAAATAAATTTTATCTTACACATGAGTCGTTATTTTTCTTTTTAAAATAAGTAACTTATTAAAAATAGGCACAAGGTTTGCTGTATTAAGGGTGTCGCCAGAGAAAGGCTTTTAGGGAACAACTATGAAAACACATCAGCGAACCATTAAAGATGCAATCACGATGAGAGGCATTGGGCTTCATAGTGGAAAAAATATCGAACTTAGACTTTTACCTGCGGATCCAGGTCAAGGAGTAACTTTTGTTCGAGTCGATCTTCCGGGAAAGCCTGAAATCCCTGCTTTGACTGAGAATGTCGTGGATACTCGTCTTGCAACGACATTAGCATTTCAAGGGGTGAAAGTATCTACTGTTGAGCACTTAATGGCTGCTCTTTATGGTTTGGGTGTAGATAACATGAGAGTTGAAATTTCAGGGGCTGAAGTCCCTATTTTTGATGGAAGTTCAGCTCCTTTTGTCGAGGCAATTGAAGCTATTGGGACACTTTCTCAGACAAGCGTTCGCCCTGTGCTTGTTTTAAATAAAAGAATAGAAATTAAAGTGGGATCGAGTTGGGTGATTGCTGAGCCTTCGTCTCATTTAGAAGTTCACTCTTCAGTTGAATTTGATCATCCATCTGTTGGAAAACAAGAATTTATTTTTGATGAGAGTCAGCACTCGTTTAAAGAAATCGCTAATGCACGGACTTTTTGTTTTTATAAAGACGTAGAAAAAATGAAAGAATTGGGACTCATTCAAGGTGGGTCTTTAGATAATGCGGTCGTTTTTAATGATGATGGAGTTTTAAATCCAGAAGGATTACGTCACTCTGATGAACTTGTTCGACATAAGGTTCTGGACGCGCTTGGAGATTTCAAGCTTTCAGGTTTTGAATTACAAGCAAAAATTAGGGTTCATCGAGGTGGACATGAAATTAATAGTCGTCTGATTCAGGCTATTTTAGAAAAAAGTGAGAACTTTAAATTAATTGAAGAGAACTCTGAGTCCTCTTATTCTGAAGAAGAAGTGTTTTCTTCTCAACCTGTCTTTGCATAAGATTCGTTTTACGATAAACCCTAAGGATGAAAAAGCTTTCTGTTTTGAATCCTTATGACCAGTCCGTGATTGAAGAATTTGAATTTTATTCTCAAGAAAAGATTCATGAAATTTTTGAAGAGTCTTATCTTTTTTTCAAAAATCATAAATATTTAAAAAAACAAAAGAGAATTGAAATTCTTAAAAAATTTAAAGAACTTCTAATCAGAGAGAAGACTCGACTGGTGGATCAGGCAATTGCTGAAGGTGGAAAGCCCAGAGTTCATACAGAAATAGAAATTGAACGCGGAATTTCAGGAGTGGACGGAGTAATTACTGCTTTAGAAACGTTATCCGGAAAAGAAATTCCGATGAATTTAAGTAGGAGCTCAGAAGGAAAATATGCATATACTCATTATGAGCCAAGGGGCCTGTGTTTAGCGCTGAGTGCTTTTAATCATCCTTTTAATCTTGCCATTCATCAGGTACTTCCTTGTGTTGCAGCCGGAGCTCCCGTTATCATTAAACCCTCTTTAGCGACTCCTCGATCTTCATTATCAGTGATTGAGTTACTGAGGGAAAGCGGCCTGCCAAAAGAAGCTGCTCAATGGATTTTGTGTGAAGACTCCGTGGTAGAAAATTTAGTTTCAGACCCACGTATAGCTTCTCTTAATTTTATTGGATCTTCAAAAGTGGGCTGGAAGTTACGCTCTAAAGTCAATCCTGGAGCAACAGTAACTCTTGAGCATGGAGGAGTTGCTCCTTTGATTATCGATGAAACTTCTGATTGGAAAACTTTGCTTCCTCAGGTAATCATGGGATGTTTTTATCATGCTGGGCAAGTTTGTGTTTCTACACAAAAGATATTTGTAAATGACTCTATTTATAATGAATTTAAAAAAGAATTTTTAAGTGCAGTTCAGTTGATTCAGTCAGGAGACCCCAGTGCTACGCAAACCTTAGTTGGCCCTTTGATCCGAAAATCTGCTATCGAGCGAGTCGATGCCTGGGTGAAAGAGGCGATTTCAATGGGAGCAACTTTGCTCTGTGGAGGAAAGAAAGAATCAGAGATGGTCTATGCTCCTACTGTGGTTGAATCAGTTCCAAATCAAGCTCGTTTAGCAAGTGAAGAAGTTTTTGGTCCTGTAGTGACTTTGGAGTCTTATCAGGATTTTGAGGAAGTAATTCAAAAAGTAAATGACCTTCCTTATGCCTTTCAGTCGGCTGTATTGACGAAGCATATAGACCGCATGAAAATCGCAATGGAACGGATTAAAGCACAGACACTTTTGTTTAATGAACATACGGCTTTTCGGGTGGATTGGATGCCTTTTGGGGGATATCAGGATTCCGGTTTAGGCTTAGGTGGTTTTGATCATGCAATCAAAGATCAAAGTATTGAAAAACTCATCATTTTCTAAAAAAGGTTTCTAATATCTGAATTTTTTAGTTAATTTTTAATTAAAACAATAGGTTATGAGTTAATAAAAAACCTTTGACGACTTGCGTTTTGGGTTCTATCTCTGGCTTCGAAATAGGGTTTGGCGTGGGGTTCTGCTTCTTTATTGAGGTAGATCGTTAGCCGCAATCTGTTTCTACTTTTGAGAGAGGCCCCTTTTTAATGGGGGGCCTTTTTTTGAATTTTTAGGGGTAGGTTCTTTTGTGTCTTTGAAGAGGGGGATTTATGGTTCGGTTTCTCAGCGTTTTACTTTTTGCTTCGTCATTTACGGCATTTGGATCTGAGGATTTAAAATTGAGAAATACTTATTATTATGTAGAGCTTGAGTCTGATCACGCAGGAGCTCCGAAAACAGAATCTATTCTAACGATGAAAGGGAAATTGATTGCGAAGGTGAGCCCTCGCTTTAAAAAGCTTGTGGATATTGAGGGTACTGGAAAACTCATGGATGGTCGTATTATTAATTACGCAGGACAAATAAATAAAGAAGTTCGATACTCTGTTGTCAGGGCAGACTACGGACTGGGTGTAAGACGATGTAAATTAGTTCCTTTTCAATCCATCGCAGTAGATCGAAAAGTTATTCCTCTCGGGAGTCGAGTTCGAATTGAGGAAACCATTGGAATGGAGCTTCCAGATGGAACCATTCATGATGGATATTGGTGGGCTCATGATATCGGCGGTGCGATTAAAAAAGATCGAGTTGATCTTTTCATTGGTTACAAAAAAAATAAGCAGATACTTAAAAAACAAGGAATTCGAAGTTTACAGCCGTTAACGATTTCCTCAGTTGAAGCTCCAGACGAAGATTCTTGTGCAGTTCGAAAATCTAGAAGACGGTGAATATTTCTCAAGTTCAGTCTGAAAAAGATTGGGAAAAAATTAAAGAGATTTGTGTTTTATCTTCAGGAATTAAACCGCCTCTCTCTCAGGAGCGTTCTTTTTCCTTTGGAAGAGTCTGGATTGATCCTTATCAGTTGATTTGTCCTGAGTATACTTTAGCTGTTTTTGATTCCGATCTGATTGGATATCTTACTGGAGCAATAGATCGTTCTTTTTTTGAGAAAAGAAATGCAGTTTATACAGAATTAGTTCATGAAATTAGTGGGCCAGAGCAAGAAAAGTTAAAACAACAATTGGATGGAGAAGCTTTGTGGCCTGAGCAACTTTTGGGGAAAGTCTATTTTGAGGAATTAATCGAAGATTATCCTGCTCATCTTCATATTAATTTTTTAAAAAATCATCAAGGAAAGGGCTTAGGAACTCTTTTAATTCAAAATTTCGAAAATAAATTAAAAGAAAAAAAAATTTCTGGAGTTCATGTGATTTGTGGAAAAAGACCTGTGCCTTTTTATGAAAAACTAGGATTTCAAATTCTTAAATCTGAGAATCAAATTTATGCAATGGGTAAGAAACTTTAATCAAAAATTTGATTACTATTTTTCCAAGAATGGATTTTAAAGTGTTCTCTTAATTGGTTTTCAGGACCACCATAGATAAGGTGAGCTTCACCAAAATCTGTGCCAAGATATTTTTTATAAAGAGATAGGTTTTTAAAAAAAGATTCGTTGATCGTTGAATTTGATTTTATTTCTATCGCATGTATTTTTTGATTCTCCTCATATACAAGATCAACTTCAACTCCCTTGTTGTCTCTCCAAAAATAAAAGTTAATATTTTTTCTAAAATTCAATTTGGTTTTGTAAATGTCACCGATGATCATGTTTTCAAAAAGGTTACCTCGATAAGGGGTTATGCTTATATCTTCTTTTCTAAGCTGAAGAAGATGTGACAATAAACCAACGTCATAAAAATAAAGCTTTGGAGTTTTTACAAGTTTTTTAGATAAATTTCGATAGTGTGGTTGAAGTAAAAAAATAATATAGCTTGCTTCAAGAACTGAAATCCAGGATTTAACAGTGCGAACATCAATTCCTGTGCTGTTACTTAATTCGGTGAAATTAATAAGATGTCCTGCCCGAGCAGCACAAAGTCTTAAAAATTTTTGAAAGAGAGAAAGATCTTTAATTTGAATAAGCTTTCTTACATCGCGTTCAACATAGGTTCTAATGTAGTCGGCATACCAAAGATCAGAAGGGATATTTCTGTCATAAATAGGTGGATAAAATCCATTGCTCAGGGTTTCGTCAACACTTATAATTTTTGTTTCTATTTCTTTTATTGAAAAGGGCAACAATTCAATAATTCCGACTCGACCAGCGAGAGATTGGGTAATGCCAGTCATTAGTCCGAATTGTTGAGATCCTGTTAGAATATATTTACCTGGATCTTTTTGTTCGTCGACAAGTCCTTGGATATAAGAAAAGAGGTCTGGGCAGTTTTGAGCTTCATCAATAATTAGTCCATTTTCTGATTGAGCCAAAAATCTTCGAGGGTCTTTTTCCGCGAATCTTCTATGATCTAAGTTTTCTAAGGAGATATATTTTTTTTCTGGAAAAGTCTTTCGAGTGAGCGTTGTTTTGCCAGATTGGCGAGGGCCTGTAACGGAGACTACTGGGTAGAATTTTGCTAATTCTCTTAAGGTGTACTCAGCACTTCTCTGATACATGTTTTTAGGTTAACATAAAAAAGGTACTAATCAAGCACTTTAATGCTTGATTAGTACTAGTTTAATAAAATCAATAATTTATAAGATGATTTTACGAGATCAATGTCTCGTATTTATAAAAACTATGCGTCAAACCCTGCTTTTTTGATGATTTCTTGGATCTGTTTTTTAGAAAGTGATTTTCCTTTTTTAAACTCAAGGGTAATGATGCGTTTTTTTAAATCGAAATCTATTTTTTTTACATGTGTCTTTGCAAGTTCATTGTTTTTAAACTCTGTTGCTATTTTCTTTTTACAATTTTTACAGACCATTTCTTTTACATAAACCTTAGCCGTATTTTCTTCGACAACCATAGATTTTGTCGTGGTTTTAGAAAATGCTGGATTCACGAAAAATAATGTCATTAAAATAGATGCGATTCTCATATAAGGTCTCCTTAGTGTTGATAGACAGCTGATTTTACAGTGACTGCGTTTACTGGATTTACAATAACGATGGCTCCATGGGAAGCTGAATCAATCAATTCTAGCCGAGAGTTTCTTAGTTGAGTGACCTTCGAAACGACTTCTTTTCCTGTGGTTGTTTTAAATTTGATATGAGAACCCATTTTTAATTCGAGTGTTTTACTTTTTATTTTAAGAACTAGATATGATCCTTTTTTGGCTTCAAGAACTTCCCCTAGATAGTTTTTATCAACGCGTTGAATATTTTGATTTTTTAACTTTTTAAATAAAATATCAGATTTATTTGCAGCATAAAATCCACGGATCAGTTTTTCAGGGTAGTTCTTTTTAAAATCTTGCCAGTCTTTAGAGTTAAAATTTTCAATTAATTTTTTTATTTGTGGCAAGAATTTTTCAGTACTTTGATGTCGTAAGTCGATTCGAAAAGATTCAATATTCATTTGTTTTAGTTCATCGATCTTATCTAAAAGACAAAGTTCTCGAGGAAGAAACATAAAAGTTCCGTGTTTATTTTCAATTACTTTAAAGTCATGATGAAAACCTTCTTCACTATCTGCTTTTGCTTCAATCCATCGAAGTGGATCTAAATTTTCAGATTTTTTATCAAAAGATAAAAGCGCTCTCGGACTATAAAATAATAAAATTGGACCCATTACTAAAATTTCAACAGGAACGCTGATTTCAGAAAGTGTTTTAAGTAACATTTCTTTTGAGAGTTCAATAGAAAAAATGACTTTTTCTAATCTTTCAACAGAGGAAATCCACTTTTGAATTCCAAGAATATTTCGATTTCCAGTTTCTAAAATGAGTTGGATGGGATGTTTCGTATTTAACTGAATCCATTGAATTGCACCAGGATCTTGTACTCGAATCGCATCAAAATAAGATAAATCAATTTTTTTAAAATAAAAAACAGCTTCTTGAAAATCTTCTTCAGTCATTACAATGTCCCAAACTAATACAGTTTTAAGACCTGTTTTTTTTGCTTCTTTGGCTAAAAAATGAGTGTCTTCTAATGAAGATTTACCCATTCTAGTTAAATATAACGGAGAAATAAGGACTTCTTTAATCTCATTTTCTTTAAAAATTTCAAGATCAGATTTTTTTTCTAAATAAGAAACGAGCTTCATTCTGATGCTCCTTTTCTTATGAATTGCCCTACTTTTGCTTGAGGAAAATAAGGGAGTCTTGCGACGGTGGAAGTTTTTGCATAATCGATTGAGTTTCCCATCATATCTTTCACTTGAAAATTTTTAAAAGCTAAAGGTTCACCCTCAAAAGGGAGAATTTCTAAGGTGTCTGTCCCGTGAATAGGGGATTTAACTTCGACTAAAATAGAGTCATTTTCAATGACATCAATAATCTCTCCAGCTAAACCGAACTTCATCTTTTTGTTTTTAGTTGGATGATTAGTGTAAACAGATTGAGCATCTGCTTTATGAAGTAAACTTGCTTCAGTAAAGTCTCGACTAGGAATTTTTTGAAGTTCTTTGACCCAGTGTTTTATTTTTTCAGCGGAAAGTGTTCCTTTTTTTTCAAATTCTTTAAGCGCATCAGAATAAACTTTAGCAATTGTTCCAGCGTAAAGAGGGCTTTTCATTCTTCCTTCTACTTTAATAGAATCAATTTCATATTTAGAAAATTCTTCAATTAAAGGAAGTCCCATTAAGTCTTTTGAACTAAATAAAAAAGACGAATGTGATTGATCTTTATATTTGACCTGATAATTAAAGCGACAGCTATGATTGCATCCTCCTCGATTACTATCCCTTCCATAAGTGAAATTAGAAATAACGCAGTTTCCAGAGTAAGCCATACACATGGATCCATGAATAAAAAGCTCTACTTCTAATCCTGTTTCTTTTTTTATTTTTCCAGCTTCTGCAATAGAAGCTTCTCTCCCTAAAATCAGTCTTTTAACACCCATGGTTTTCCATAGTTTTCCAGACTCTACATTCAGACATGAAGCTTGTGTGGATAAGTGGATAGGTAGAGTGGAAAACTGTTTTACAGTTTCAATTACACCTAAGTCAGAAACAATCACTGCATTTACGTTCAGTTCTTCGAGCAATTTTAAAAAAGAGGGGAGGGTCTCTAAATCTTTGTCGTGAAGAAAACCATTGAGAACAACATATGTTTGAACTCCATGCTGATGTGCATAAGGAATCCCTTCTCGTAGTTCGTCTTCAGTAAAGTTTTCTGCTGCAGAACGTAAGCCAAATTGCTGACCGGCAAGGTAGACTGCATTTGCTCCATATTGCACAGCTACTTTCAATTTTTCTAAACTTCCTGCAGGAACTAAAAGTTCAGGTAAAAAAGGTTTACTCATAATATCCCTCCTGTTCTTTTTTAATCCGGTTGCATTCAATAAAACCGCTGAGTCCTTCCCAGTTTTCTGTTTTATTGATTGGAATAAACATGGTTGCGGGATCACGATGATAAAAAATTTGAAAACCGTTGAGAGAGTAGATGTCCTCTGAGTCAGGAGTACACCCATAGATTGCAAAACTTTTTTTCAGATTGATAAATCTATTTTTTTTAGAAGTGACTCGCTTAATTTCGTTTTCGCAATCTATTCTTCCTTGTTCATGTGGTCTAAATCCTACATAAAAAACTTCATCGACTTCAATCCAATGAGAAGAAGGATGGCGGGTGGTAATGACCATCTCTACAATGTCACTCTGAGGTCTATATTCGCAAATTAAATGAAAATTTCTAAATCCAAGTTGGATTTCTCCTTCTAAACTTGGAGACTTTTGAAAAACATCAACTGCAGGGTGGTGGATAGGTTCATTACATGCAGACCCGAAGCTTAAAATGAGAATAAAAGCGCTTAGATATAAAGGTTTCATGCGGCTCAAGATAGTTTTTTTGACTTATAGAGTCAAGCTTGATGTAAAATTGTTTTTTGAAAGTAAAATCAAAGAGTTAAAACTATTTTTTCTGAAAGATTGGTTTTTAAAACCATCTGGTGGGTGAGACCACTCCATGATAGAAGAGATTCCTCTGGAGAGGTGGCCGAGTGGCTGAAGGCGCACGCTTGGAAAGCGTGTATACAGGCAACTGTATCGAGGGTTCGAATCCCTCTCTCTCCGCCATTAAATTAAAATTATATTATAATTTCGGAATGTTATGAGCTTTGGAGGTTTTTATCCACAGTTTTACCCTCAGGTCTAAATATTGTGTATAACGTCAAGATGGGTAATTTTGTGACGATCTCCTCTGAGTTTAAAAACCTTCTTTTTCTCGTTGTAGGGATAGTGATTGTTTTATCTGTAAAAATTTTTTTAATTTATGGAATTTAATAAGAAATTTTAAAAAAGACAAAGAATCTAGATTACGGAGAGACGCTCAAGCAAAAGAAGAATTAGCTAACCTTCTTTTTGTTGAGGGTTTTGAATCGGGGCAAGTTCACTATACCACTTTTACTGAGAAATTGAGGAAGGGTATGATTTGCCTCGAAAAAGCTGGTGTGAGGTCTAAAAAGGCGCAATTTGAAATGTTAGAGCAAATTGTTTGGAATAAAATTGAGAGTATGGAAAATTTTTGGACAAAGGATGAAGTAAAAAGTTCGTTTCAAATAATTGAAGAAGAGCTCTAAAAAATTTCTATTCACTTGTTACATTTTATTTTTTTAAATTAAATTTTATCTTCTTCTTCGGGAAGAAGAATTTTTATAGATGAGATTTTTTGCCCTGGCTGCAAAGGCGGCATTTTAGCGTTTTCATCTAGTCTACCTAATTCTATCTTTTTAGAGTCACTCTTTAAGGACGGTGATCATTCTCTAAAAATTTGGTCGTATTTTTTGAAATTGATTTTCCAAAGAGGAAATACGTAGGCTCTCTCTAAAGGGTGCTTCGAAATATTTAAGTAAGAATTCCATCTTTTCTCTGGAAATGAAGGCTTTTTGTATTGATCGCAAGATATTTGAAAACCTAGGGAATCTAAGTCGAACTTTGATTCTTGTAGTTTTTTTCTTAGATAGGGACCTCTAGGTTTGCTTTAAAGTCATTCTTCAGTTTTTTAAGAGTCGAAAATCTATATCATTTATGCAGAGCTTTTTAGAGTTTTCCGATATGTTTCTCACCTTTTCCTTCAAACATGGAGTTTTTATGCAATGAGTTTCCTAAATTTGAATTGGGCAGGGAAAATTACCAAGAGATCGACAGTATAGTTGGTATATGGGCAGTCCGAGTACTTGTCCATATTTTCCAACGGTTTCAGCTTTTTTCTTAAGAAGAGGCGCCATTTCACGTAAGGTATAGTCAAAGTCGTCAATCGATTTATCATCGAGCGACCACGCAACTGAATCAATAGTATTCCATACTAAGTCAGGTTGTAACTCTGAGGTCCATCGGGATCCAATTAGCAGTTCATCGTCAAATTCGAGAATGTAGGAATAAGTGATGGTGGAGAGATGATTGTCTTCGTTTTGAAAAACGGAAAGTGTTTCGGGTGCATATAAGATTTTCGCGGTAACTTCATATGATGATCCGTCTAATTTCTTTGCTTGAATTTGTACTGCTTTTACCGGAACGTTCTTGACTACGAAGGACGGATCAATATCAAGAACAAATCCATTCTTTGAATAAACGTAGTTTTCCAAAACTGTTTGGTGAAATTCCCAAGAATTTAAAAAACCACGGTCTCCCTGGAGACCATAAATCCATACGCGTGACTGAATGGAAGAGTAGTTCCAAAGTTGAATGAGTAGAGCCTCAATATCATGGGGATAGAAAGTAAGCTGACCCTTTTCAGATTCGACCGTAACGGGATATTTTGGTCGGGGATATCTAAGAGCAAAAGGCGCCCACCCCGCGCACAAACCAGCCCATCGATCGCTCTCGTTCTGGTCACTTTCGCTTAAGACGAAGTTTCGAAGTGAGTTTTTGTTCGGAAGCCCCAACCACCGTTCATATTTTGCTAGAGGGGATCGTTTATTTATACGTTTCAGATGTGATGCTCTGGAATTACGAACTTTGGCGACCCCATACCCGTGTGTCTACGAAATCGTGCCTTTGATATTCTCGTGCAATCGAGCCCCCCCAAAAAGGCCAATTCGACGACGACCATACGTCATTTTTTATCTCGTGATAGCCGACGGACTTCGAAATCCAACGCGGCACCGATTCGTCTGCAAACGTAGACAGAGTATAACTTAAGCACAGGCTAATAAAAAAAAATGCATTTTCAGCTTATATAGAATTGAACCATTATAGTCAAATAATATTCATCTACTGTCAGTCCTACGGGAAATGTCCGGTGAATTTCTTAAGGCAAATGTCCGCATCAGCTGAGTGATAGAGTCAAGTCCTTGAAA
>PBMP01000028.1 GCA_002722705.1 Pseudobdellovibrionaceae bacterium
AAAATATGTTGGTGTTGGAGCTTCTCGAGTTAGGGCATTATTTAAAAAAGCAAAAAGAAAGAAAGAATGTATCATTTTTATAGATGAGATAGATGCAGTAGGAAAAACTCGTGATCATTGTAATAATTCCGAGAGCGCGAGTACTGTAAATCAATTATTAACAGAAATGGACGGATTCAATGAAACGAATAATATTATAATATTTGCAGCTACAAATCTAGTAAAAGTGTTAGATCCTGCGTTGGTTCGATCTGGTAGATTTGATAAAAAAGTATATTTTGATTTGCCAAATCAAAATGAACGTATAGAAATGTATAAATTATATCTTAAAGATATGAAATTACCTAAGAGATTATCTTACAATGTACTAGCAGAAAGAACAGCTGGAGTATCGGGTGCAGATATAGCAAATATAGCAAACCAATCAAAAATCAATGCAATACAAAATAATAATAATCCAAACACGCTGAAAGAAAAAGATATTCAAACAGCTATTGATGAAATATTAATTGGACGAGAAAAAAGAGAAAGAACAATGACAAAAGAAGAAAGAAAGAGAGTATCGTATCATGAGGCTGGACATTGTTTGATGGGATATTTATTGAAACATACAGAACAACCAGTCAAAGTTAGTATTATACCGCGTGGCGAAGCAGCCTTAGGTTTCAGTCAACAAAAATCTAATAATAAAAAGTTGTTTACTAGAGAAGAAATACTATGCCGAATAGCTGTTTTATTAGGTGGTCGTGCAGCTGAAAAAATAATATATAATAATGTATCTACTGGAGCAGGAGATGATATAGAAAAAATATCTCAATTAATTAAACAATATACATTATCATGGGGGATGAATAAGGATATTGGTCCACTAAATTTGGAAGCGATGGGCGACATAGGAAAACATATGACTTCAGATATCTTAGAAGGTTGTAAAGATATTGTAAATGAAATAGAAAAACAAACTATTAACTTATTAACAAAGAATAAACAATATATGATAAAAATAGCTGAAAGTTTATTAAAAAATGAAACGATTAGCTATAAAGAAATTGGTGGACTTGTACCCAAAAGATTTGAAAATTCCAAAGAAATAAAATTATAATTTATATTATAAATTTATATTATAATTTACTAATTTTCTTGTCTTTTTAATACAAATGTCATGGCATTTGCTTCACTGCGTCCTTCCCATATTACTGTAAAATTGTGTTTCTCAAATATATTAAAAAATGTTTTATTATCAAAACTATGAGAAATAACCGGTAAATAGTAAGCAATAGATCTTCTACTACTGTTAGGTTCATTTGTAACACAAATTCTATGTAAAATAATATATTTTTTTGTTATTCTACAAGCTTCTGCAAAAACCTCATTATATTTTAACATATTTTTAGCACCATGAGAAAAAATAGATATATCAAATTCTTTATCAGAATATTTCATTTGTGTTAAATCTTGTACCCTAAAATCAACAAAAGGATTATATTCTTTAGCTATTTGAATTATTTCTGGTTGGGTATCACAACCATTATATTTATATATATTTGGAAAAAAATGTTGTAAAATATCGCAATAATAACCCGAACCACAGCCTATATCTAATATAGACAAGTGTTGCTTTTCAGCAAAAAAAAAGAAAAGTGTAAAAACGTCTTTAAGAACTTCAAAAGTATATAAGGTATTCCCTAATTTCAGTTGATGTAATTGATAATCAACAAGAAATCTTTGTAATTTTAATGCTAATGTAATAGCCCAACTTCTATTTGAAGATAAATTATCTATATGGTGTATTAGGTTTTTATTTTCATTATTATGTAATACTTTCCAAATTTCGCCTCCTAATTTAGGATCATTAATATCATTGGTTTTAAAAAATTGTTGTATTAATAATACTGTATTTAATTGTTTATTAATAATATGCTCTAAGCCAAAATTTTCACTCATATATTATTATTAATTGATTACTTTTTAAATAATTTAAATATATTTTAAATTAAATTATTACAAATTATCTTGCATGCATCAATCCAATTCTTCCACCTTGAATATTTATAATATTGTATCTCTCTTCAAAAATACGCAAATCAAAATTATATACATTTAATACTGCAGATGTTTTTCTAAAGCCAACAGCATTACCATCTAAATCGCAAATATATTCTACATAAGTACCGCTAGGATCTTGTGGAGCTTCAATTGTGTTAAATTCAAAAAATACTTTTTTAAATTTATTTACATTCATAGCACCACTTGGCTGATATTCGCGTTTATTACTATTTAGACAGAAATTATAACAATATAACCCATCTTTTGCATCTCCCGTAGTTCTCATGTATTTTTCCATATAACGATAAACATCCGCAGGTAAAATTTTTTCTCTGTAAATTCCATCCATTGTTATACCCAGATCTAAAAGAATATGTTTTATATTAATAGGATAAGAATTATCATCATTCTCATTAATCCCTATATTTCCAGTTATATAAAAATTGCTTGGATTAGGGTCTTTACTTTCAGTTAATAATGATAAAGATTGGGGAATAATATTATGATATGGCCAATTGGTATAATTAGACCATTCATTTCTTAAAAATGCATCACTACGTCTAAATCTCCACATATAATTAATAATCATATCTTTACTTTCTATTTCAATAATTTTTGATCCAGCAACATCCAAAAAATCATATGTATAAATTTGCTTTACTAACATTGTATGCTCTTTTGCTGCCATAATCCTTCTTTCATCTTGACCTAAAAATATATACGTACCCATCAAATGAATATCTGAATTCCACGAATTTATATTTTTGTTGTATTTTTCAGTGTTAGCCGTTTCATCATATGGCGGCTGTAAAAATCTCCATAATTGATGTTCTAATATATTTGGATTAGGTCTTATTCTGTATGATAATCCAGAATTTTGAGAAGGTCCATCCGGATCATTAACATTATTAATTGTATATAAATGCATAACGGGTTTTAATTCTATTTTTATTTTTATTTCTTGATATTGCAATGCTACCAATGGTAGCGCCAATTTACTTGATTCGCAAAAAAAAGCATCCAAAGGTATATAAAGAGCTCTACCTCTTATAGATGGTTCAATGTCCATTCCCGATTTAGACCAAAACACATTAGGATAAGTATTTACATTACCATTAGCGTTGCCAGGATTATTTAACTCAGATATATTTCCTGTCATACGATTCCATAAATCTTTTTTTGATTTATTAAAATCCCTTTCCTTAATACAACTTAAGTATTCACCGCTATATTTTGCAAGTGATGTACCTCCACTATAAATTTCTATCTCTTCGATAAAATTAGATCCTAATTCCTCTACCCATCTAAACTCATAAGGAACAAAATAATGACCATTTTTTGTTTCAATTGCTCCATCATCTCCGCCGCCTTCAGTAGCGTAATTATAAAAAGGACTATAAATATTTGGTAAATTTATAACAAGATAAGTATCATATAATAATTCAGCATATCTTGGTATTTTAAATTCTAATGTTGTTGGAGTAGTTGGATTTAAAGTTCTTGTACCTTCAAAATCAATTCTAAACCGCTGCAATCCAAAATTTGTAAATTTATTATATGTGGCTTTAAAAAATGTCTTTTTTGGATTACCATTAAATAA
Source organism: Pseudobdellovibrionaceae bacterium (assembly GCA_002722705.1). GTDB lineage: Bacteria > Bdellovibrionota > UBA1018 > UBA1018 > UBA6935 > UBA6935. The sequence goes on from PBMP01000028.1 coordinate 3,647, forward strand.
TAAATTAGCATTTCCATATGCAACTAGATTCATTAAACCACCAGTCATTTAAAATATTATAATATAATTATTTTTAATTTAAGATTAATTTAATTACTATAATTTAGGATCTGTTCATTTATTTATTGTATTTTATATATATATATAATGAGTAAAGTAGCGACAACTATGAATAAAATAAATAATGTTTTTATTGGAGCTAAAGATAAATTTATGGCATTAATAAATGATAAGAGATGGGCTGGTGCATTATATCTATATTTATTAATTTTAATAATAATATGGGTATTAGCCATATATATAAGAGGAAAATTAAAACTAAAAACAACAAATAATAATAATATGCTTGATGCTTATAAATTAAAAGGTGGGAGTAAAATAGGTGATATAGGTAAAAATGATCATAAATTTAAATTGCGTGACTATTTTGTAGCAAGTAGTTATAATAGTTGTTGTGGGGGTAATGTTTTAAAGGATTTTGTAGATATGGTTCCTTTAAACGAAGTGATAAGGCAAGGTGCAAGGTGGTTAGATTTTGAAATTTATTCTGTACATGGTTCGCCTATAGTAGCTGCCGGACCTGATCCTACGCCTGATGGCAAATACTGTTTAAAAGGAACTTACAATAGTTTACCTTTTAAAAAAGTAATGGAACAAGTGAAAATGTTGGCATTTTCTGGATTAAATGCTCCTAATCCAAATGATCCATTATTTTTAAGTTTTAGAGTTAAAACAAATAATAAAAATATATATCCAATCATGGCAAATGTATTAAAAAAATCATTTTCAGGAATGTTTTTAGGACCGAAATATGGTAATGATGGAAAATATAATAAATCGGGAAACGATGTAATACCAAATATACCTCTAATGGAATTAAAACAAAAAGTTGTTATTTTTGTTGATGATCCAAATAGTAACTATAGAGGAACCAGTTTTGAAGAATATATTAATATGTCTGGGCATAATCACGTTGGTGATTCTATGCCTTTTGTTACTACATATAGAAATATCGATATTGTGCAAGCATATGATCCAAAAGCTATAAGAAATCAAAATAAGAAATTTTTAGGAGTAAGTATGCCAGATTTCACCAAAGTGACAGTGAATTCTCCTGCTGCCATTCATCATAGTTATGGTTGTCAGTTTGTTCTTATGAATTATGCTTTATTAGATCATAATATGGAATACTATTTAAATTTTTTCAATAATAATGGTTCAGCCTTTGTATTAAAACCTGATCATTTAAGATATTGGGAGAAGATTATAGACAAACCTAAACCGCAATTAAAACAATTATCATATAAAACACGCCATATGAATACATTAGGCGGCGCATATAAACCTGGTATTTAAAAATTTAATATATATATATTTTTTTAACTGTATATATTAAGTAATGTCTTGTAAAAGAAATATGTCATTTGAAGAATGTGAACTAGCAATTTTACGTGCAGCGGTTGATAAAATAGGTATGAAAAGTGGCAAAACAAAGATTAATAATCCCGAAATAAAGGAAATAATTCAAATTGTTGAGCAATTTTTACAGAATACGCGTAGAGTATGTTATGGGGGAACTGCTATTAATAATATTCTTCCATTAGAAGACCAATTTTACGATAAAACAGTAGAATTACCTGATTATGATTTTTTTTCACCAACGCCACTCCAAGATGCAAAAAAACTGGCGGATATTTATTATAAGAAAGGATTTAAGGAAGTGGAAGCAAAATCAGGTGTACATGCAGGTACATTTAAAGTATTTGTAAATTTTATTCCAGTCGCTGATATAACATATTTAGTACCTGAATTATATAAAACTATTAGCGAAAAATCTATAGGCATTAATGGTATTCATTATACACCGCCTAATTATCTGAGAATGTTAATGTATTTAGAACTTAGTAGACCCGCAGGTGACGTTAGTAGATGGGAAAAAGTTTTAAAAAGATTAACATTATTAAATAAACATTATCCATTAAGGGGGAAACATTGCCATGCAGAAGAAATACAGCGTTTATTTCAATATGGTACAAAAACAAATCTTAAAAAAATAAAAAAAAAAAATTCTAAATTCAATGAAGAAAATTTTCTCAAAAATTTAGAAAAACGTATTTTTTTTACAGTTAAAGAAGTGTTAATTAATCAAGGTTGTGTTTTTTTTGGAGCATTTGCTAATCGCCTTTATTTAAAAGATTTCAAAAAATTTAGAAAAACTAAGATACCAAAAGTTCCAGATTTTGATGTATTATCGGAAGATCCTGTAACAGTTGCAAGAATATTAAAAGAAAGATTAATTGATATAGGTATTAAAAATATTAAAATAAATAAAAAAAAAGGTATTGGGGAGGTAATAGCTCCGCATTATCAAGTCAGTGTTGGATCGGAAATAGTAGCTTTTATTTACGAACCATTAGCGTGTCATAGTTATAATATTATAAATATAATGGGGCGAAAAATTAGAATAGCTACATTAGATACAATGTTAAGTTTTTTTCTCGCATTTGCTTATGTTAAAAGACCATATTATGATGAAAATCGCATTTTTTGCATGAGTCAATATTTATTTAAAGTTCAAGAAAAAAATAGATTAAAACAAAAAGGATTAATTAAACGATTTAGTATGAATTGTTATGGAAAACAATCAACAATTGAAAAAATGCGTGAAGAAAAAGCAGTGATGTACAAAAAACTTAAAGTCAACAGAGGTTCCAAAGAATGGGAATGGTGGTTTCTAAGATATATACCAGCAGAAAATAAATCCAGTACAACCAAAAAAGTATCAAAAAAAGTATCAAAAAAAGTATCAAAAAAAGTAAATAAAAGAAAACATAAAATAAGAAAAAAACAAACTAGAAGAAAAAGAAGAAAAAAAAATTCAAGAAATAGAAAAAACTCGAAAAGAAAAAAAACTAGAAGAAAAAGAAGAAAAAAGAAAAATTTTTATAATATTTTTAAATATAATATTTAATCATAATTTTTAATCATATAATACATTTATTTAAAAAATAAATATATTAAAAAAATATAATATAATTAAACAAAATGAATAGATTAAATTGGGATGATTATTTCTCTCAAATAGTTAAATTATCAGCAGAACGTTCGCCTTGTGAAAGATTAAAAGTAGGGTGTTTATTAGTAAAAAATAATAGAATAATTAGTCAAGGTTATAATGGTTTTTTACCAAACTGTCCACATAAGTCTATTGTTAGAAATAATCATGAACAAGCCACTGTTCATGCAGAGCAAAATGCCATTGCTGATTGCGCAAAGAGAGGTGTAAGTTGTAATGGATCTACAGCATATATTACACATTATCCGTGTATTATTTGCACACGTATTTTACTAGCATCAGGAATATCAGAAATTAAATATCTAGAAAATTATAAAAATGATGAGTTAGTAAAAACCTTTACAGATCAAGCAAAGATTTCTATTATTAATATTAAAACAAATAATAAAATACAAGTGAATCCCACACAATTAATTTATACTGGATGTTTTTTCAAAGATCGATACTTGTGCTTATTGAAATCATTGTTAGAAACATGCATAAAATTTGGAAAAATAAATTTTAATACTACAAGATTTTTAGTTTTTACAAATCAAGCCTTAAAACAAAAAATATTAGACTTATATGATAAATTAGATATTAAAGGAGATATAATGATATTGGATAAGCCTATTCATACAGTAGTAAATCATCCAATTGATGAAAGAAGACGTATGGAAGCATCGGCATCGAGATTGCATATTTTTGATTATCCTGAAATACATAAATATAAAAAAATACTTTGGTTGGATTGCGATATATTAATTTCTAATAATTTAAATAACATTTTTACTATTGATCCCGAAAATAAATTAAATGTTGCATGGGAAGGTAATACAAAAGGAGGTTATTGGGGGAGATGGATATGGCATTTTAATGACGAAAAAAATCCGAATACAAAATCTTTTAATTGTGGAGTATTATATTTTAACAATTGCGAGGAAATCAAAAATTTATTCTTAGAAACTGTAAATTTTTATACAAATAAGTATTTCAAGAAAAAAACAGGAGGAGGACAAGGATTTGTAATTCCTGCATGTCTGGAACAACCCTTCATTAACTATTTTGCTATAACAAAAAATATGTATAATTTGAATTTGAATAATATAATAGTTCATCATCCAAAATCTTACGAAGGTTATACTATTGCGCATTTTCCTGGCAAGTATAGTGATAAAAATTTAAAAAATTATTTAAAAATAATATCAAAAATAGATTCAGAAAATCTTCCAACTACATCACTTCCATATAAAGAATTATGGTATCCTTCACAGGAAGAATTATTATAGTAGAAATCAATATAATAATTTATATATATAATAATAATTTATATATATAATAATAATTTAAATATAATAAGTATAATAACATTTAATAAAGTATATATGGATATTCACATTTTTATATTATGTTATAACGAAGAAGTTTTATTGCCACATACTATTAATCATTACAAAAAATATATTCCAAATTGTAAAATAACAATTTATGATAATGAAAGTACCGATAATTCAGTTGAAATCGCAAAAAATTTAGGATGCGCTGTTATATCTTGGAATTCGGATAATATGATAAATGATTATAAATATAAAGATATTAAAAATAATTGTTGGAAACATTTAAAAAAGGGATGGATGATTGTGTGTGACATGGATGAATGGTTATGTGTAAAAGAAAAAGATTTGATTAAAGAAAAAGAAAATGGTACAACAATATTACAAGTTAAAGCTTTGAATATGATAGGTGAAAGCAAAAAATATGATTTATCTGATATAGGTGATTTGCATACTATAACTAAGTGTCATTATAATAATTGGATGAATAAAAAGTGTTGTTTTTTACGGGACAATATCCAAGAGATGAATTTTGGTCTTGGTGCTCATAATTGTAATCCAAAAGGAAAAATAAAATATAGCAAAAGAGTCTATATAAATAAACATTTAGATCACTTAGGGGAAAAATTTTTTGTAAACAGGAGAATTATAAGACATAATCGTTCTCATGTTATGCGAAAAAATGGTTGTTGTATACATTATGCTGTAGGAGATGAAGAAAAGTTGGCGAAGGAATACCACTCTTCATTAAGAAGTGCTAAGGATATTAAAATATTAATACCTTGGGCTTCTTATTAATTTATTTTAATTTATTTTAAAATATTTAAATTTCACTTAATTGTTTTGTTAATCGTGTAATAGCATAAAAAGATACACCAAAAAATAAAGTTTTTATAAAAAACCCAGAAAAAGTCGGATTGCCATCTCTAGAAAATAATGAAGGCATATATTTTACTAATACTTTATTAAAATATGGTAATTGGAAAAAAAAGAATAATATCATTATTAATAATGGTGTTTGTAATTCATTATATAATATATCCAATCTATCTTGCTCTTTTTTGTTATTTTTATTTTGTTGAATTAATGATTCCATATCTTCTTCATTTTCAATATAATTTTCATTAGTAGTAGAAGGTATAAAATTTGGCTTGATTTCTTCATCTCGTACTATATGTCCTGTATTAGTATGTATATCTCTACTAGGTAATGCAGTACCACCGCCTGCTTGTTGTAAACCTTGTACAATTTGATGAATAGAATCAGGTGATAGTTGCGTTTGTCCCTGTTGCTGCTGTCTGTGTTGTGGCTGTTGTGGTTGTTGTGGCTGTTGTATCTGTTGTGGCTGTTGGAGCTGTTGGGGCTGTTGTTGTTTATATTGGTGTTGTATTTCTTTTTTAACTTGGGCGGCCACATTATTCTGGACATATGATTTATTTGGTTCATTAACATTCATTACCACACTATTATTTTTGGACATTTCATTGGGTAAATTATGTATATCTGTAGACATATAATAATAACTAAGATTGCTATATTAGTTATTATTACGCAAAATTTACTATTTTTTTATTTGAATCGCAACTTTCAACAGATTCGGTAAATTTATAACATTTATTACCAAATTTAAATATCTGATTCTTTATTTTTTTTAAATCTGGAGCTTTAAAAACAATACAATTTCTATCATTACATACTTTTCTAAATAAAGTAGCTAAGCCCAATCCCAAAAGAATAGAAATTATATATTTACCAATATTACTGTATATAAGTCTTCTTAAATACATAATATATATATACGGTACATATTATTTACTGAATATCATAAGACCTTATTTTAGTTATATCTGAAGGACATTCGACTTCTTCCGATGTAAAATGAAAACAATTATCGGCTCTATCTTTATATGTTAGTTTATTTTCATTATCGGGGTTGGGATAAACATATATTACCTGCGTAGGAGGCATTGAAATATAAACTAAAAATAATCCTAAAGATAAACTAGCAAGAAATATAGGAAAATTAATAAATTTCATATACATATTTATATTATTTTTTATTGGAAATAATTTTAAAACTTGAATCCCACATAGATTTATTATCTAATGTAATTTTTGTTGGCATTAAATGATATATAGGCATTAACTTAATACCTTTTTTACCACCATCTTGTTTATATTCATTAATGTATGTTTCTTGGTATTTCAACTCTCTTATTTTATTTCGTATAGGTAAAATTTCATCTTTATATTTTTGGAGAATATCCTCTAATAACGATGCTTGATTACTTTTTTTATATTGCAACATTTTTTTTTTGAAATCACTTACCAAATTATTATATCTTTTTTGCAAATCATTTAAAAAATCATCTATTAAAACATCTTTAACATCATCAGAATCACTTGGCTTAATTTCAATTATCTTATTTTTATTATCGAAAATTTTTTGATATGTTTTTTTTTCTTCTAATGCTTGATGCATTTGCTCTTTTAATGTATCAAATTCGTTTAAAACAACTTCTTCATCTTGTAAACCAAATAATAAATCTAATTTAAAAGTGGTAATATCTTGTTTAATACTTTCTATCTGTTTATTCTTTATCTCTAAATTTTCTGATAAATTATAATATTTAGGTTTTTGTAATTCTATATGTAAATTGCAGGGTTTTTTATGTCCACAAATAACTTTCAATCTACCTTTGTTATTTGTAAAAATACTTCCTCCTTTTTTTTTACAATTAATACATGGTCGTTGTTTATTAAATGTATCTAATTTAGATTTTTTTTCTTGTGGAGAAATATCTAATTTATTGAAAGCACGTTTTTTTTTCTTTAATTTATTATCATAACTATTTTTTAATTTGAAATATTCTCTAAAAAGATCAATATAACTTTCATAACTCATTTTATAATTAAGTAGCATAAAAATTTTTATGTAATGTTTCAAAAGGACTTTCAAATTTTGGCAAATTTGTAATAGATTGACTTAATTGTTTAGCTTTTTTAGTTTGTAACTTTCTTACTTTTGTTAAAAAATAATCTCTTTTCAGTAATTTCTTTTTTTTTCTGTCTTCTTCGGTAGGTCTTGTCTTATATTTATAAATTAATACACATGTTAATACGGCAATAAAAAATAAAAATATCACTATGTTTAGATATTTATTTGTATATATGTCTTTTTTGCAACGGCAATTTTTTAAAGTTTTATCTAAAAAATATTTCACTCCTGGTTCAGTTAATGAAGGTCTAAATATATATTCATGCGATGCCATATAAAATATAAAACTAAAAAATCAAAAAAAATTATACCCATTATCTATAAATGATATCACCAAGTACATCATTTGCATATTTCTCTATATTAACAACAATGTATTTTGTTATGAGATACTTTTTACTTGATAAGTATAGAAAAGATAAAAAACCAAATAAAAGTTTAAGTATAGGTCTTATGGTAACTTATTTAGCAATAATGGTTTCTTTACAATTAAGTGCAAATTTATCCAATGTTAAAGAAAAATGCGGAGGTGATCCACAAATAGCTCCCGCTCTTATGTATACATTAATTCCGAATATTTTTATTTTTGGTGCATTAATCGTTGGATTATTACTTTTTCCTGGATGGAAAGCGCCTTTTTCTAATACAATAGGATATTTAATTGTGTGTTTGCCTACTATGAAAATTAAAGATGTTTTTAATAATATACTAGTGCAATCATCCAGTACAAATAAATTATTAAAAATGGTTTACGAAGATCCTTCTATAATGATAAATCAAATTACTCCAACTAATATTAATTTATTTTTTAATAAAATGAGTGCTCCTGCGAATTCAATATTAAATAAGGTTACATTTAAAGAAAATTATCCAAAAATATACGATTTAGTTGTTATTAAGGACGCAATTGCTGAATATATATGGTACTTATTAACGGGTGCTTTAGTTATTTCAAATTCATACAGTTATGTTATGTCTGTAACATGTAAGAGAAAAGCAGCAGAATTACAAGGAAAATTAGACGCAATGTTTGAAAATCCGAAAAAAGAACCAAAAAAACAAAAATGGGTAATGGGATATTAAAATTGTATAAGCATAATAGATTAATATATGTTGTAGGTTATTAATTAATTTTATTATAAATAATTAATAACGAAATTTTGGAAAGGCAAGATAATATAAAACAAATAAATAAGAAAATATGGCTATAATTAATGTTAAAAACCATATTGGAATAATCGTTTTTTTTTGACTTCCCAAACCAAATCTTCTCAATGAACCATCCTTTTCATATAAAAATGCAGGTTCTATAAATTGTATAATACAAAATAAGATAATAAAAACGATTATAGCTACTGATGTTATATTTCTTCTAATATATTGTCTGAACATAATTAACTTATATATATATATGTTTTTAAAATTAATATTTTACTAAATATTTACGAATAATCAACATCATCGAGATCACCATAGTCATCATCTTCAGGTAGATTAGATAAATTATTAATTTCACTACTTATTCTTTGTTGTACATTATGATCTTCCCATATATCTAATCTTGATGAATCCTCGGTTAATTCTAAAGATATTAATTGATCTTTTTCTAATTGTTCTCTTTCTTTATCATATTGATTCTCATCATATTCGTAAATTGCTTTTGTTTTTCCAACACCCCATTCACCCAATGAATGGTTTTTTAATATATTTTCTATCTCTCTTTCTTCTATTGTTAAATCTTTCAATCTTGATGTAATTTTTGATTTCTCCTTTTCCTTAGCTTTGAGCACAGATTTATTTATTTGTTCATTATTTAAATTCAATAATTTTTTATATTTTTCTATTTTTTTAAAATAAACTGAAAATAAAGAACACACCGCTTTTTCTATTTCATCTTTATGGCCTCTTAATATAGCTAATTTTGAGGATTTATCTGAAAATAAATCTGTTTTCGTTTCTATTTTATCTTCATCTTTTGTTTCGTCATCATCATCCTCATCATCATCACCTTCTTCATCGCTATCTAAAGCAGTAAAATACAAATTAAAAGCGCAAAGTAATATATAATAACCTAAATGTTTAACAATATTTCCATCAAATATTGAACTCATTTTTTCTCTTCCTAAAATTCCAGCATAAAAAGGTATTCTTTTGACCAATAATATTAAATCTTCGCTATTTTTAATTACATATTTTAATATTTTTATGATTTTCTTATTTCCATAAAAGGGTTTTAAATCTTCAGAATCTTTTAACATAATTTTCATTACATCATTTTTATGTTTTTCACTTATCTTCCAATGTTCTGGGATATATCTATTATTAATTTTGACTTTATTTATAATAATGGTTGGATAAACTATACATATATTTATGATCATTTCTTTCATAAGTGTAAAAATAGTAAAACCGGTTTTATCTATCTGATGCATATAAATATTATCTCCTTGCAATTCCCAATTTAATATAAATTTGTTTTTTCTTTTAATTTTTGCTGCTTCATTAAATTCGATAATTAGATCTTTTATATTATTAGTAAGTTTTCCATGTTCTTCCATTTTATCAACAATCGAATTAGATAGCGCGTGTATATTTTTATTTATAAATTTATTATATGTAATTAATACTGTATCTTCTTCTGCTTCTCCTTTTTTAAGTTCAATATCGAAACGATCTAATAATGATTTTAAATGAATCAATAATTCAGGATCACATATAGATATTGTTTTTTTACCACTAATATATTCGACAGTTTGTTCTAAAAATAATTTTTCTGTTATAATTGGGGGATCTAAATCATAATTTAATATATTTCTTTTATTAATTATATTTAATAATACATTTAAACTATCTTTCGAATATCGTAAATCATCATCTTCCATTATTTGAATTTTTTTTGCAAGTGTATCTGTTATACTGAAATTACTATTATTTTTTGTACAAATTCTTGTCAAATCGTCATCCAATATTACGCCAGAATTAAATTTACAAAATTTAATAAAAGCTAAATATACTGTTGATTTTGTAAACGTTTTATCAATACGTGGAAAAAATATTTTTGTATTTTTATTACAATTTAAAAGTGGTGATTTATAAACATGTTTATATTTATAATATAAGTTTGATAATTCATAGACAATTTTATTATGTTTTTGAATTGATTTATCTTTTTCAGAAAAATAAACATTTGTATTAGGATTGCCCTCATTACAACATGCATTTTCTAAAAAAGGTATCCCTGTTTTTGTAGTTAAAAGTAAAGGTTCTTTATTAATAGCTCTCTGTACTGCTTCTTGAATTGAAAATGAAAAACTTACCATTTTACCATAAATAGACCATAAATGTTGAAATTGGTCAAAATTGCCTTCCTTTATTTTGCGATTGAGTATAGTTTCAAATTGAGCACCAATTTTTTCTAATCTTTTAACTTTTATTGGTTCTAAAGAAGGTAAGAAATGTTTCCAGTTTTGAATACTATATTCAGACTGTATAGTTTTATCTATACTTTTATTTTCTTTATTCCATAATTTTTTAAATTCTATTTTTTTAGATACGTACTCAAATGTTAAAATTTTATCTTGTATAAATGTTTTTAATTTTTCCACAAATAAATCCATTTTTTTAACTTTTGATTTTTTATTTGCTCTTGGTATAACATTCCAAGGTCTATCTTTTGTCCGTATATCAAATAATATACATGTCATATACTGTAAAAATGATAAATCGCTATTTCCATCTAATGGATATCCTGAAAATGATTTTTTACAAGTAGGAAACGTTTTATGACTAAGAACACTTGGTATAGAAGTTTGTATCGATATTATATAAGCTGATATAAGTGAATATATAAATATTTCATCATGTGCTTTTTCATAAGTTTTCTTTTTCTTTCCTGCTTTTGCAGCTCTTTGTACCATTTTTTTGTATAAAGTTTGCTCTGGCATATATTTATTTAATGATTCTGTAGTTACCTTGATAATAAAATCTGTCTCATTTTCTGTAGAAATATGAAGAAATTTATCTAATGATTTCAATATTTTTTGAATCTTTCTTGCAATTTCTGTTCGATAATTAAATCTTTCTTCTTTTATATTTATTAATTTAGTACTCAAATCTTCTTCCATCGTTTCTCTAGATACTATTTTATATCCAGCTGTATCGTATCCTTCACTCATATCATAATCGATATTGCAAATATAATATCCACTAAATTTATCTATCCATCTATCGCCGTCGTCGCTTAATTCTCCTCGTTGTTTTTTAATTAATTCTAATGTTTCTTTATATTTTTTCAACGAAATACTATGTGCTAATTCATAAAAAAATGTTGGTAATAAAGGTATATCCGTATCTATACAATAATACCAATATTCCATTTCATCATCATTGTTTATATCTGCACTTCTACAATATTTATTAATAAAAATTATTATATCATTATATTTTTTTATAATATCATTTTGAGATAATATATTATCTCTTAAATCTTCATATGGAGATACAATAATATCTTTAACTTCCAAAGTTTGTGCAATTTTTATTTTTTGCAAATCAAATATTATTTTTTTATGAGTTTTAAGTTTCTTTAAACGTGGCAAATTCTTTAACCGATAATTATATTCCTCATTTATAACTTTTTTAAGTTGACCTATAGATAATGTTAATTCATCTTCGAATCTTTTGGTTATTTGATCTAAAAGATTCTTTTTAATTATTTCTTTACTTTCATCAATATTTGTGCAAGTACTTTTAATTTTTATACAGTTTTTTTTTATATTACAAAATATTACTTCATCAACATGTTTACCTGTTAAATTTCTATCTAATTTCCAAATATCTTTTTCTCTAACATAATATTTATAATCATTGTCACCTAAATCTAATATAGCATAATCTCCATTAATAACTTTTTTCATGCGATATACCATTGATTCAGCATCTCTTTTTGCTTTAATCTTATCTATTCCATTATTATGCACAAGAAATTCTGTTAATGCCGAAATTCTATCATCATGATCTTCGATATGTAAATGTTTTTCAATCCATACATCTCCTATATCATAAGGTGTATCATCATATTTCTTATCAAAAAGAACTAACTCGTTATTGTCTTTCTGTAAATCTTCCATATCTATATATTTTTTTGCTAATACTAGTTGTTCACAATCATTTTCTGTCGCTGGTTTATCTGACTTATCCATAGATGCTGATACTTCACGTTCCACTTTTTCTTCTATATCTATGGGTTGTGCAATATTTAATTGTTGAAGAGATAGCATAGCATTAAAAGTTCTTCCATTATCATAATCTATCATTTTTTTTAAAGACGTTTCAGTAGATATATCTTCAGTGAAATTATAACCTGATTTATTGAACATATCACCTACATGTCCTGCACTTCCTACTAAGGAAGGTAATATACTTTTTTCAACAAAAGATCTATTATCTTTTAAGTATTTTGTAAATTTTGCTATATTTTGAATTAATGTACGTTTATGTTTTATAATTTCTTCACGTATAAATTCTACTATTGTTTGATATTGGTTAAATGTTATATCTTCCTTATAGATAAGAAATGGTTCTAAATAATCAATGATTTTGGTATACGATGTTCCATTTGTAATATATTTTTTAATTAAATTAAATAAATATTTTGTTTTGGGTACTATATTGTTAACAAAGTTTGAATAACTATTGTTTATAGTATTGCTTGTCTCATCGCTTCTATCTACATATTTTCTTATTTCTTGAAAATTACATTCTCTAATAGTATCAAAATTATATAGATGTGAAAGCTCCTTCTGTTCATCTTGAATTTCTTGGTTCTCTGAAATTGTTATTGTTTTAATATTTTGATATTTTTCAAAAATTTTAGAATAATTAACATTAGCTTTATGTATTCGAACTTTATCTAATATTGTTGTATTTGGAAGATTAATTCTTGAATAATTAAAAAAGGGTAAAGGCAACAACATAAATCCTTTTAATGCTAATTTATTATTGTTCGTTAAAGGTATAATTTCATTTTTACTAGCTTTGTTTCTTATATCTGAGTTAAATAACCTCTTCAATCCAAGATTATATCTATCAATAACAAATCTTTCTCTTACTAAATTATTTTTTTCCACCATTGTAGAATAAAAATCATCCAAATTATCAATCAATACATCCATGTTTTCCTTTACTTCTCTAATATCCAATATATTGTCTGTATTATCAGTAATTTCATATGGAGTAAAAAATGTATCTAAATTTTGATATAAATAATTGTATTTATTCACGCCATCAGGTACAGTGTCCATTTTATATTGTTGTCTAATTCCCATTTCTTCTGATATAATAAATTTAAAAGTCATTTTTGTCACATCGTCATCTTCCTCATTATATTCTTCAATATCATATATTTTGTGTTTGTTTCTTATTATTGGTAAAAGCCATGACAAATTATAATTTAATTGTTGTATTTTTTCTACTAATGGTTTATAATTAGCACCTTTTTTTATAATATTTTCAGCATTCCCTTCCTCATCAAAATTCGAAAATTTTGTTCTTAATTGTTTAAATCGTTCTATTGTTACATGAATATTATTTAAAACCTCATACGTTCTTTGATTTGTTGGAATATTTGATAATAATTCATCTAAAATATCACTTGTTTGCGTCTCTATACCATATCTTCTTTGATCACTGCGAACTTCAATTTGTTCAGTAATTTCCCCCAAGTCTTCCTCGCCTATTATTATATCATTTAAATCGATAAATACATCTTTAATATTTTCTGCTATATCTTCCGTATCAAGTATTAGCTCTAAATCTTCATCTTCTTCATCTATATCTAAAAATTCTAATTTTTCTGTATCTTCGTCTTTATCCTTTTTAACAGGGGGAATGAATTCTTCTATGGATATAATAGGTAAATTTTTTGGTATACCTTTATATTCAAAATCTATATAAATTTTTTTATCTGTGGGAAAAGTAGTTATTTCTATCATATCTTCTTCTAAATCAGTTATTTGTCCATTTATAATTGTAGGAACATCTCCACCAAAATGTATACTAATCCATCTTGATGGATTTAAATTATTTTGTTTTGCATAACCTTTTTCAGAAGGATTTGCTAATATATATACTGATTCAATTGTTTCATCAGTAAATTTTTTATCTTGAAGATGCAATATTAATGTTGATAAATTATCATTATCAACTAATTTTATTATATCTTCATCTAAATACTCAATTAAATAAATATGCTGATTTATTTGTGAATTTGATGGAGCATTAATTTGTATAATTTGTCCTAATTCTAAAAATAAATTTGATTCATCTTCTGTTGACATTACTTATATTTATGACAGAAATTATCTCTAAGAATAAATATAGATTTATAAATAAAAATATAAAGACTTTGCTATATAATAACTAAATGACTTATGTACTTAGTGATTATGTAAATTTTAAAAAATTAGTTTGTAATAAAGAATATGCAAAAGAAAAAAAATTAAAGGTCAGTATTAGAAAAAATTTATATGTTGTAAAATATGATAAATCAAAAATAAATCAAGAAAATCAATATACTTTGGGTTTATTTCGTTCAGTAATTGTCGATAGTGACGGAAATGTATTATGTATAGCACCGCCAAAATCAATCGATTTTGACTGCTTTTCTCAAACCACACTATACGAACAATGTGATTTACAGGAATTTATTGAAGGGACAATGATAAATGTATTCTGGGATAAAGAGGAAGGAGAATGGGAAATAGCAACACGAAGCAATATAGGTGCAAGATGTAGATATAATTTAGATAATGAAAAAACATTTCGATATATGTTTTTAGATGCAATGAATCATTCAAATATAGATTTTAATATGTTAGATAATAAATATTGTTATAGTTTTACAATGCAACATCCAGACAATAGGATTGTAATTCCTATAACAGATAAAAAACTGTATTTAACAAATATATATGAATGTGTTAATGATGATACATCGAATATTGTTAATATTATAGATCTTAATATAATATCAAAATACTCCGAAATTGAAACTCCAAAAAAAATAGATTTAGTAAGTGATATTAATTATAAGGGTGATTCTTGGAAAGATTTAACAAAACATTTTAGCTCTGATAATTTAGATTATACAATACAGGGAGTTGTATGTTATGACAACAAAACTAAAGCACGAACTAAATTGCGCAGTAAAAATTATGAGAAAGTAAAACATTTAAAAGGGAATAGTACAAAAATGCAATATCATTATTATTATTTACGTCAACGACAACAAGTAGGGGAATTTTTAAAGTATTATCCTGAATATAAAAAATTATTTAATGATTTGCGATCAAATCTTCATGATTGGACAAATCAATTATATCAAAATTATATTGGTTGTTTTATAAGAAAAGAACAATCGTTACGAGATTATCCTTATAATTTTAAAACACATATGTTTAAATTGCATGAAATATATATGAATGATCTTAAACCTGTAAATAAATATATAAATAAATTGGAAGTAATGACATATGCAAATAATTTGCCTCCACCACGATTAATGTATTCAGTAAATCATCAAATGAAACAATTTTCATTAGATACAAAGAGAGCAAATTTAGTTAATTAATGTAAAACTCTAATATTTTTGTTCAAATATAAGTATTTCATAAATATAAATATTTATATTTATTGTTTTAAGTCTTACACATCTTCTTATCTTTTACATCTATTTTCGCAATTATTTTACGAATAATATCTAATTCTTCTTTAGTTAATATTGAATATATTCGCGGAATTAATGAAGTTAAATCTAATTTTGTTGTATCTATCTCAGCTGTATCTACATCAGCTTTATCTACATCAATATCTACATTAGTTGTATCTACATCAATATCTACAATAGTTGTATCTAATACACTTTTTTTATTTTTCTTCAAATCTTCTTGCTTTTTTTTTTGCGCTTCTGTTTCTGCCATAGTTTTACGAATAATTTTTAATTCGTCTTCAGTCAATAATTTATCTGACATGCCAAACATTATATTATATTATTATTTATTTATCTTTAAATAAATGCTTCTTTAATATTATTGAATATATTTATACCTGTTAAACAAGCAAATTTTATCATTGCGTATATGTTTGTATCCGTAAAATGTTCTTCATTAATAAATGCTAGTCTGATAATTGAAAATGTATCATGTGGATGCTTTTTAATAAAACCAACAAAAGATAGTTGTTTATCATGTAAATAATAATCATAATGTAGAATATATTCTATTACTTTTCCTATAGTATAGTCCTCCCCTTTAAGAATTACTTCTACGCAATTTTCAATAGCTGTTGATTCTTTATCCAAATCTAAATTTTCTGCATCACACATCTCTGAAATTTTTTTTAATTTATTAATTAATATATTGCATGCTTTTTGCATAATTTCTAGATTACTATAAACACCTACTGATTCGACTTGAAAATCAAAACTATCATCAATATAAAATCTTTTTGCTTGTAATGTATACCAATCTTGTCTTTTATATGTAACTTGAGATTTACTTACTTTATTTTTTTGCAACTCGGAAGCAATTGTTTGCCATTTATCATCTTGTTCTACTTTATCAGGTGTATTTTCATATCCTATTGTTGAAACAGCATTAAACATACCATCATCTGCTGCTGTACTTATATCTAATGTAGATGTTAAATGCAAAACTTCACCTGGAATAATATCAGAAATTTTAGGTCTCAAACGGGCGATAAGAATATAACTATCAGTGATTTTATTTGGTGGAAATATTTTTTTTATTGCTTGTTCTGTAAGATATGTATCTGTTAATTTATTTTTAATTTTAAAATTTTTTGTTGTAATGTATACTAAAGAATCATGTTTATTTTCAGCATTTAATTCAATAATTAAATTTTCAATACCTTCGAAAACCTTTATATGTACAGGAATACAACCAATTCTTTGTTTAATAATTTCATTATTAAAACGTGTAGTATTTTTAATTATTTGAATATTCTTAGGATTTAAAACAACCATTTTTATATCCGATAAAATTGTTCTTCTAATGGCATTTGCAATACTAACATTTGCTTGTTCAAGAGTAAAATTAAGAATACCTTTTATTTCTTGAGATTCTTTAATATTTGGTAAAACGATTGAACTAGATGAGGATTTTTGTGCCATATTATTTATTATAATAGTATATTTTTATATATTTTAATCAATTTTATTTTATTTATAAGTTATAATTAAATTAATGTAAACTTTAATAATAATATATTAAAAATGAGCAATGTTTTATTTTATAGTAAATATTGTGATTACTGTAAAAAATTATTATATGAAATAGGTAAATCAGAAGTCCAGAATAACATTCATTTTTTATCTATTGATAAAAGAACTATGCGCAATAATAAAATATATATAATTCTGGATAATGGAAAAGAAATTTATTTACCTCCGAATATCAAAAAAGTACCATCATTATTATTATTGAATAAAAATAATCGCATATTGGTAGGTGAAGATGTTTTTAATTTTTTAAGACCTCAACTAAATCAAGAAAAAGAAGTAGCAACTCAAAATAATATGGAACCTTTAGCATATTCAACTTATGAAATGGGTACTACTTTATCAGATAATTATTCATATTTGGATCAAACCAATGAAGAAATGTTAGCAAAAGGGGATGGCGGTGTTAGACAAATGCATAGTTTTGTAAGATTAAATCATAATGATAAAATAAATACGCCTCCAGAAGATTATGAACCAGATAAAGTTGGTCAAGTTGATTTAGGTAAAATACAAGCAAAAAGAGAGCAAGAAATACAAATATCAAAAAATAATTTCTAATTATATTTTTATTTATTTATTTAAAAATAAAAATATACAATAACATATTAATGACAACTAGTTTAGTAAAAGTTTTTAATAATCATCTATTAGAATTTATTGATGATGTAATAAGAATTTACCCAGATAATATTGATTTAAAAACTGGTAAAACATTTGTAGAAGGTATTAAGAAAGTAAATCCAAAAAGCTTAATAAAAATTTGGAAAACGAGCGTTGTCGATTTATATAAAAAACAGATAGATGATAATGATTATACTTTTTTTTTAAATAAAGACTATAAAAATGATTTGCCTGAAGATTCGACTAATAAAACATTACAAATAATAAATGATATTAAACATTTATTAAATGTAACATCTATTAAAAATAAAACAAAATCTATGAAATATGTACAAAATTTAACAAAAATTTGTATTATATATTTTCAAAAAAAAACATAAATAAAAAAATAAAAATAAAAATAAAAATTAAATTAAAAATAAATATTTAAGTTAATTTAAATATAAATATTAAATTAACTATAATATAATGAATTCTCATGAAGAAGACATAAAAATACCTGAAGAATTTGAAAAAATTGTAAAAGACTTTTACAAAGATATTTTATTAGTTTTTCCAGAATATAAAGATAAATTGGGTGACGATGTTGTAAAATTTTTAACATCAGAAGGCAGCAGTTTACATCTATTTGAATATTGTTGCAAAGTGTATCCAGAAAGATTTTTTGATATTTTATATCAAAATGCAGATATTTTTCAAGATAATTCATGCAATACAAATTTTTTACCAAATATAGATTTTAAACAGTTATGGTCTGAAGACATTAGTAAAAAAACGCGAGATACTATATGGAAATATTTACAATTAATTTTATTTTCTGTTTCAAGTGGACTTAAATCAAGTGAATCTTTCGGCGATACTGCCAAATTATTTGAAGCTATAGATGAAGAAGAATTAAAAACTAAATTAGAAGAAACATTATCTCATATGACAGACTTATTTGAAGATATAAGTTTAAATAAATCTAGTGCAGATCTACCACAAGATTTTTTTGATGATTCAAATATAAATGCAAAAGATTTGCCTAATCCTGAATTTTTACAAGAACATATCAATGGTTTATTGGAAGGTAAATTGGGGAGATTAGCCCATGAAATAGCAGCAGAAACGGCAGAAGGTTTAAATGTGGAAATGGATGATGCAACTAGTGTAGGAGATGTTTTTCAAAAATTGTTTAAAAATCCTGGAAAATTAATAAATATGGTCAAAAACGTTGGGAAAAAACTAGATCAAAAGTTAAAATCGGGAGAAATCAAAGAAAGCGAACTAATGAAAGAAGCTGCTGAATTAATGGAAAAAATGAAAAATATGCCTGGCATGAAAAATATGAATAATATTTTGGAAAAAATGGGTCTTCCTACTGGGGGAAATAAAGTTAATATGGGCGCATTTCAATCTCATATGAAACGTAATGTAAAACGGGCGTCACAAAAAGAAAGAATGCTTAAAAAACTGGAGAGAAGAAGACAAGAAAAATTAAGAGAGGAACAGCAAAATAATTTAATTAAACAATTATTATTTAAGCAGCAGCAGCAGCAACAACAGCAGCAGCAACAACAGCAGCAGCAGCAGCAACAGCAGCAACCAAATCAATCCCAGACATATACGCATACAAAATTCAGTGTTTCTGATGATAAAATTGAAAAAACTAATAGGCAAGAAGGGGCATCTAGGCGCTCAGGAAAAAAGAAACGAAGAAGAAGAAAAAATAAAAAGAAAAATTAAAAATAACTACTATATTTATATTAAATGACAAAATTCTGGTTAAATGATCCAAATATTTTATTAAATAAATCATATATAATAGAATTATGGCCAAATGATACATTTGATTTAGCACGTAAATTAAATGCTATTACTAGAACTATTATTATATTAACTATTTTAGGATATTTTTTAACAAAATCAATAAAAATTTTAGTTTCAGCAATAGTATCATTAATAGTATTGGTAATTATTTATAAAACAAAATCAAAAAAAGAAAAGGAAGGATTTACAAATGCTAATGAATCATCGAAGGGGTTAGTAAAATTATTTGAAAATGAATTTACTATGCCCACAAAAAAAAATCCTGTTATGAATGTTCTCATGGATGAATATAAATATAATGCGCATAGAAAAAAAGCTGCTCCAGCTTATAATGATGAAATTTTAGAAAAAATTCATGATAGTGCAAAAACACAAGATCCAAAATTATATAAGAATTTAGGAGATAATTTAACATTTGCAAACTCCATGAGAAATTTTTATTCAATGCCTAATACTACTATTCCTAATAAACAAAAAGACTTCGCTTTATTTTGCTATGGTAATATGAAATCATGCAAAGAAGGCGATGCTTTACAATGTAGTAAAAATAATGCAAGTTTTCGTCGTAGTTAAATTTAAAAATTATCTTAAGTAAAATATATATAGAATGGCAAGTGTTTATAATTTTACTTTTGATAACTTAAGCCGTATTGGTAATGATCGTTGTGGACTTACTGAAAAAGATATGCAGAATCAAAATTTTGGGTCCTATTTAGTACAAAATTATTTTGTAGATAAATGCGGTATGAAAAAACCTATTGCATTTGCAACAAGTCAGCCCAATATTTTTTACACTGGAACACAACAAGTAGGCTTAGGAGGATGTTATGTGAATACAGATTCAAAACTTAAAATTGGATCTATCCAAACAAATCCAAAATGCAGAGTTACTTTGCAACAAAGACCTTTTTTAACAGTACCATTATTAAGTAGAGGACCTACAAAAGCTGAAGAAGAATCCAGACTTCAACAAGCAGGATATTCAGGAGATAAAAAAAGTTGCAAAACAGTGATGGAAAAATCTTTAAGACCGGAAGCTTTAGAATTAATTCCTTCTCTCAAAGCTAATATTCAAAATCCGGCTAACTTATGCGAGGAATCAGCTGCCAACGGTTGGATTCGTGGCGGACTTCCGTCAAGAGAATTAACACGCGATCAAGATTATTTTTCTAGAGCGCAATGTTAATTATTTTAATTTAAATAATTAATGAATAATTATTATTATATGTATAATTATTCTTTTAAAATGTCTTATATGGATGAGCAAGATGAATTTTTATCTAATAGTCAATATAAAAAAGATTTATTAAAAGCATTTTCTCTCCAAACATACAATCATGAAAAAATTATGAAAGAAATAGAAACATTATACGATAAACTAAAAGATAATGTACAAATACAAGAAATATTAACAAATATGAAATTAAAAAAATATTTACCTTCATTTTTAATGAATAATGAATCATGTTTTATTTTATTATTTTCCTTTGAAAATGTTAACTATTTTCACAAATGTTTAGGATATTTATTAGAAGATAAACCCATAGATGAAGACTATTTTAGAAAGTTTGTTCTTCTTCTTCAAAAATAATAGTAAGTAATTATATATGGCATCGTTAAAAAATTCATTAGGGGCATATTGTCGAGAACAAAAACAATTTGAAATGCAACATCAATACTTACATTATAAATATAGTCAAATACCCATCAATAGTAAATTACCTGGTTTAGGAATTAATGCAGGTAATATGAGAGGAGGATATTACAATAATGTATTATCAAACAATGCATCGGCTATTGAAAGTAATCTATATGGAATTAGACAAATAGATTTAACGCAACCAAATCCTCCTGTTCGACCACAATTAAATAAATTATATGAACAATCCTTTTTCAAAACACCACGATCATCGATATTTATACCCGAACCTCTTGTTGTTCATAAATTGCAGCGTCCTGTAGGTCCATTTTCTGGCGTATAAATTTATATAATATCTTAAATTATTATATAAATGACTGACGAAGCGCGTAAACAATATAGTACATATGATTCTTATCTTAAACGAAAAAGTTCCAATCAATATTATAATTTAGGTTCTATAAATTATTCAAAAATGACTGCTAATCCCCCAACCGTTGCAGCTGATATAGAAAATGTAGAATCAACATATAAGAATTTAATAAAAGCATTATGGTTTGATCGACATGATGTAGATGCAAGAAAATTATTAACACAAATGTGTCAAATATGGGATGAATCAGGTGGTACCGCCACTGTTAGTGGATTTACAGCTACAAAACGAAGTACTTGGAAGACGGAAGCAGAAAATGAAATTAAATATGGTGCAAGATTTTCTTGCGGTATCTGTCCACCAAAATAATTAAACCTTTGAACATTTAAAACGCCGAATATAAAAATTGAATTAATTTTTATTATTTTAATTATCATAAATAAAATGAATTCAAATGTTTTACAAGAAACATTTGAACCTTTATTTCCAATTAATGGATGTGATTGTAAGGATATATTAAAAAATATTGATAAGAAATATAAAGAAGTAGACGAATACACTAATGAATGTATTTATGTTGGGCATTGTGAAATTACTGATTTTGAAACAGGATTAAAAGCAAAATCACCACCCAAAATAGGTAAATCGAGATATTTAACAGCATTAAACAGAGGAAGAAGTCAAGGCGGATGTGATTGGATATTTGACTATATATATTTTGTCTCTAAAGAAGAAAATTATTCTAAATTAGAGACCAAAATACACAATAAATTAAAGGAATTTAACCTTAATAAAAAAAATCATAAAGAACTATATAATTTATCAATTAATGATGCTATTGATAAAGTTAAATATATTGTAGAATCGGCGTTTTAAATGTTCAAAGGTGTAAAAGAATAATTAAGTTTCTTGGGGATTTTTATAATTAACTGAAATAATTTCTTTACAACAACCATACTGGCTACAAAACGGATGATTTTTACTACAATTAACAACTGGATAACAATGATGACAATATAAACGCATACAATCGCCTAGTATGCACCAAGTATCTACTTTTTTATAAAAAAAATTAGTATTATTCTGACTTATATCCATTTTATAAGATAATTTATATTTTTAAATTTAATTTATTTAAATTAAATATTTAAATAAATATGCGTATGTATATCTACCTTAAAATTAAAAAAAATATTTATAAATAATTTAAAAAGTATTATTATAAATTATTTATAATGAGTCAAAAAACTAATAATCCAACTATAATAGATCTTAATGATAACAAAAAACAAGAAATGTTTAAACAATCCAGAGAAAAGTTATTAACACGAGAACAAGAAGAAATTATACGCAAAACAATGATGGAAAGAGAGGCGCGAGAAAAAAAACAAGTTATTAAAAAAAATGTATTAGACACAGCTAGTTTACCTCCAAAAGTTAATTTAATTATTGTAGATAATTTTTATAGCAATCCCTATAAAACTCGAGAATTTATTTTAACACAAGAATTTAAAATTAGAGGAAATTATCCTGGACAGAGAACAGTCAGTTTTGCTAATGAAGAACTTAAAAAATCAATAGAAAAATTTGTATCTCCTTTTGGTGGAAAAATTACAAATTTTCCTATTGGGGATAAAGATCCACAAGGAAATGAAAATTATAATGGAGCATTTCAATATACTACTTCGCGAGATCGTTCGTGGTTTCATGTCGATGGGTGGAATAATTGGGGCGGGATAGTATATTTAACTCCTAATGCACCACTTAATTCGGGAACCGGTTTTTATCAATATGAAGATGGAACGAGAACAGAAATGGGTGGAAAAATACGTAAAAATGATAAATTAGTAGGAGACCATTCTCAAGACGTAACCAAATGGAAACTAGTAGATAAAGCAGCAAATGTATTTAATAGATTAATTTTATTTAATTCAAAACTTTATCATTCAAGTATGGATTATTTTGGTACAACAAAAGAAGATGGTAGATTATTCCAATGTTTTTTCTTTGATACGGAGAAATAAAGTTACTTTGTTATTAACGACGACGACGTCTGCGGCGCGTTTTGTGTTTTGATCTTTTTCTACGTCTTTGTCTTTTGGATTTAAATCTTCTTCTTCGTTTTACTTTTTTAGTTTTTTTTCTTCCCCCACTAGTTGGTTGTGTCTTTAACCACTGTTTGAAATCATGTTCGTCGTCTGCTGCCGCTTCTCGTTTGCGCAGGTCTCTACGTCGACGACTATCTTTTTTCCGCATACGTTTGTGTTTTTCATCACCAATCGCTCTCATAGGCAAACCTACAAGGACATTGTATGGCAGGTCGACTAGTTCGCGTTTGACGCGTCGTCCTTGCGATTTCAAAAATGCTTTCATTTTGTTTCGGAACCTACGCGCCTTATGTGTACGTTTCCACTCTTTTCTTTGAGCTACAATATTCTTCTCATGTTCATCCCGCCGCCGCTTGTTCTCCTCGTCCTTCTCTCGTTCTTTTTTCTTTTGGGCGTCATACTCTTGCTGCTTGCGTCGTCGAGCTAACTTCTCTTTCTGCCGACGACGAAGATACTCTTCATAAAGTCGGGCACGTCGTCGTTGTGCTTCTTTTTCTTCTTCTTCCTTCATCATCCGTACTTTTTTCATCTTTACATCATCTCTCATATTCTGAATAACTTGTTTTTTTAATCTAGTGTCACGTACTTTCTTCTGAGCATTACTTATACCTTTTTTCCAGAGTTTCCGATTTTTTCTCTTCTTCTCTACCAATTGGATTTCCTTAAGCTCTTTTTTTAATTTTTTTTCGAAATCTTTCTCTAATATTTTTTTTTTATTTCTAAATATGTCTAGTTTTTTTTTGGCAGCCTCACGTTTTGGGTACGTTGGGGCATACTTGAAATTATTATTTAATTCATCTTCAGTTGCTCTAAATTCCAAATTTAACTCACGAATTTGATTTTCTAACTCTTTTTTTGCCTTTCTCCAAATGCTTTTTTCTTCTTCTTCTTTTTTTCTTTTAAATAATTCTTGGTTTTTTTTATTATTACTGCATTGTTGAAAACACTGACCAATTTTAGCCTGCACTTTCTTCTTGTCAATATTTAACTTAATAGCTACTTTATTTGCAGAATTTTTACAAAGAGAACGACAATTATTATCCCACAATAACTTATGTTCTTTTTCAGTAAATGGCCAATTTACCTTAATTTCGCTACCTGCTGTATCAAAAAATATATCTTCTTGTTGTGTTTCATTCTTTATCATTATATAAATAATATGATAAAAATATTATTTAAAATTTTTACTATAAAAATTATTTATATAATGGAAAATAATAACTATTTTGTTATACCTAACATGAAGAATCATGAAAATAATAATAATAGTGTTAAATTATCTAATAGAAAAACTATTTGTTTTGCTACTATGTGTAAAAACGAAGAACATTGTATTAAAGATACACTCGAAAGTGTATACAAATATATAGATACTTGGGTCGTACATGATACAGGTTCTACAGATAAAACATGTCAAATTATAACAGATTTTTTTAAAGAAAAAGGAATACAAGGTGAACTTTTTGTTGATGAATGGAAGGGATTTGATTATAATAAAACGCAACTTTTCAATAAATGTTTTGGACGCAGTGATTATATCTTACACTTAGATGCTGATGATATTATTCATGGAAAATTGGATATAACAAAATTAAATGATAAAGATGCATATTATATGAATATTAGAAGGGTTTTTAATGGAATAAAATCCAATGATGGTTATAAATGTTTAATATTTTGGAATAATAAACTTCATTGGAAATTTTGCGGAGTTAGACATACTACTATAAAATGTATAGATAAACCTAATTTTTCTCATGGATATGATTTAATAGATAATAATATATATATATGTTCCAGAGATAAAGGAAGTAGAGCTAATGATAAAAAAAAATATTATAATGATGCACAAGAATTAACAAAACAATTTTTTAATACCTTATATAATGATCCTGATGAATTAAATAGTCGGTCTGTTTTCTATACAGCTCAAAGTTATTTAGATCAAACGTTTACAACAGAAGATAATTATGCAGTTGAAGCATTGCAATGGTATAATCTTTATTTAAAACTTAAAAATACATGGATTGAAGAAGAATACGAAGCACATTTGCGAATTGCTCGATTACTTATTTATCTGAATAAACCCGTTGAAGATATAAAGCAAATAATTGATAAAGCTATAACCATTTTTCCAGATAGAGCAGAAGCTTATTTTATTTTAGGTAAACATTGTAATTATATTCCACAATATGAAATAGCATATAATTATTTAAAAAAAGCTTTTCAAAAGAATTATAATGATGTGAAAAATAAATATCTGTTGTTTCTTGCAGAAGATAACTATGGTAAATATGTTCTTGATGAACTAAGTCTAGCTTGTTTCTGGACAAAAAGATATGAAGAAGGAAAAAAATATCTTGAGAAAATTATAAATGATCCAATTTTTCAAAAACATAAATCAAGATTATTAAAAAATATGGAATATTTTAATACAAAATTAATACAAAATTAATACAAAATTAATATAATTTATAAATATATATATGAATGCATTATTAAGTTTTATATATGGATTTTTAGTAAAAATAGTAGATGATATTTATGATAATGATTTCATGTTAAAATTTAAAAACTTATTTGTTATAATCCTCCTTTTATTGACAGCATATATAATATTTTTCACTAAGGAACTAGGTATAAGTTGGATCTTAATTCTTATATCGTTGGGCATATTGGGTATATTTCATTCACCTCTTATAGATATTCTTCCATGGAAATTGTCTGTTGTTTTAGGATTTATAGGGTTTATTTATTATTTTTCAAATATAAAAGATTTTTTTAATAATCTAAAAAAAAATGATTATATTTTTTTGACTACTTATTCAATTATAAGTGGTACTATAATGTTAATTGCTGAAAAAGTAATAACAGAAGAGTATAGTAAAAGAAAACTAATTATACGAATATTAGCATTACTTTTATCTATTTTGACTGTAATATATAAGGATACACTTAAACAAAAAATAGATGTATCTGATATTGTTTTTGATATTTTTGAATGGACGCGATGGGTAGATATTGGGTATTTAACTTGGAGTATAATAGTAATGATTTATTTTTTATATTTTAATATCAAAACGGAATCCTGAAGATAATTCATCGGTTTTTTCTGGTTTATCGGTTTTTTCTGCAAAATTTTCTATAATTTCGTAATTTTCATTATGTTTGCATAAAAAATGAAAAAAATTTTTTAATTCTTCAATTGAATTGTCTTTTAAAGAAGCAAATTTTATTCTCGTCAAAGATCTTTTTTCTAATTCACCAATTATATATTGTATTGAATGTTCATTGTCCAACAAAAAAATATCATTTCTTGTATTTTTATATATTTCTTTAATATTGGTATTATCTAAATTTTTTATACCTATTAAACAATATTGTTTATCATAATCTTTATTAATAATTTTATTGTAATGTTTATGTACATATGGCTTAGGTCTTTTCCAGATATTACTATGATGAAAAATATATTTTTCATCTTCATGAGAATTTGTCTTTTTCATTTCTTCATTTATTTTATACATTTTAAAAAATTGTGGTCGAATATGTTGGGGGCCTAATCTATTTATTTCATGATTTCTGATAAGAGAAAAATTATTATTATTGGCATTCATAAACTGAATATAACCAAATTTATGTATTTTTATAATCTTTGTATTTATAGCTGTTTTTAATAAAATTTCAAAATCGTCGCATATAGGTAAAAATTCGCTGTAATTTTCTAATTGAAACATTAAATCACGACGCCATATTCGAGGGTGATTGGGACAACAAGCCAAATGACTTAATGTAACATTATTAACATTGGGTGTAATATATACATGTACCCATTTATTATTATATTTTTGTAAATAATATGCTGCATATCCTTTGCAAAGTGTGCCACCATAAACAAAACTCTCCCAATTCTCATATATATTAATAAAATCCATATATATAAATCCAACATCTGGATTTTCTTCAAATGCATCAGTAGCATCTTTTAATACATCCGGTAAAATAATATCGTCGTGATCTAATTCTAATATATATTTACCTCTACATAATCCTATTGTTTCATTTTTTACATTACCAATATTGCCACTATTTCTATCTCTTTTATATAAACGAATTCTTTTATCTTTTTCTGCAACTTTTCGTAAAAAAATAAAATGATCGTCATCAGGTGAATCATCTAATAATATCCATTCCCAATCTTTTAATGTTTGCGACTTTAATCCTTCGTATGCTCTATTAATTTTATCATACGAATTATAACAACTTGTAAATATAGAAAATATAGGCCTAGTTTTAGTTCTTTGCATAATTGCATTATTAATATAACAATAATTAACATTATTATTGAATTCTTTAATATTATCTATTTTTACTTTATGTATCCATCTATGGCACATTCTGTCAGATAATTCTTTTTTAACTATATGTAAATATTCATCTACTTTTTCACCATATGTAATTAATATATGATGATTAGAATCAAACATATTATTGAGTAAATTGGATTCTTTTGTACCAATTATTTGAATAGTGCAATTTAATTTATCTTTATTTTTTGTAATAAAATTATCTATTTCATTATATTTTTCATGGCGGAGTATATATACAAAAGGATATTTCATTTTAGATTTTATCTTATTTTATATTTAAATAACTTATTTAAAATATAAAAATAACTCATTCTATTACATATATTTTATTAGGATCATCATCAGCACTATCACTATCATCATCATTATCTTTCTCATTATTTTCTTCTTTTAAAACTTTATCATCCTCTTTTTCTACCTCTTCTACTTCTTTTTCTGCTTCTTGTTCTTCTTCTTTTTCTGCTTCTTGTTCTTCTACCTTTTTATCTTCTTCTTTCTTCTTCTGATTAGGTTTGAATATGTTATCTATTTTATCTTTTAAACTTGCAGGTGGCTTAAGTTTCCTAATAGAAAATGTGTTATAATATTTACAAAATTTTTCATAAAATACAATATCTTTGGGATTTATATGTGATAAATAAAATCGTAAATTACTAACGATTAATTTAAATTCAGATAAAGGTATTTTTTCTGCATTATCAAATAATCGTTTAAAAGTCTCTATTCCGGTATAAAAATCTCCTGCATAAAAACAAAGTATACTTAATTCAGTAAAAAAACGATAATCGTGAATGGAATTGTCAAAAAATAGTCTATTATCTATATTATTTAATGGATTCAATAATTTATAAAATGCAATAGCAATTTTTCCTTTACTTTTATTATAAGTATGTCGGGCCTTTTCGATTATTTTAAAACATGCTTCAAACCTAGCATCATCATACTCATATGAATGAAACCACCAGTAAAAAGCTTTTTCTGGTTCTTTATGCTGACTATATTGATTTCCTATTTGATAACAAGCCCAATATTTTTCTTGAAACCATCCATCAAGTGTTAATGTTTTCTTATACCATTCTATTGATTTCTCCCAATCCCCAGCAAATCTTAAGCATTCGGCGCAATAGAACGCATTTCTAGGTTTGTCGACATTTTTATTAAATTCATCTTCGCAAATTTTTGCATCATTCAAAAATTTTTCTTGAGGATTTTTATTACGTGCACTAACAACTGCATTTGTTGCAATATAATAATCTCCCATAATTCGTTTTTCTATTCTTTTTTCTTTTGATGTAATAACTTCATGCATTTTCCCATGATAATGCCATTTTAAATGATTATCTATAAGAGCTATGCGTTTCCACGAAGTCCCTTTACCAAAAGTTAAATAATATCCTGCTCTTTTTTCTAACGGTTCTGGTAACACAAGATTGCCCATTATTCGATCATCTGCGTCAAAATGTAATAGAAAATCCGTTTTTTTATAAGCTAATTCAAGAGCTTTTGTTCTATTATAACCAAAATTTTGCCACGGAACATCATGTAATTCTCCTGGTATTTTTTTCTCATTAAAAAAATCTGTTATTATTTGTTTTGTATTATCATTTGATCCAGTATCACAAATTACCCAATAACTAATAGAAATTTTAGTACAAATATTAGATAAAGTATCTCTAATAATGTCTGCTTCATTTTTTACTATCATATTTAAGCAAATTGTTTGAGTATTTTTTTTTGTTCTTTTATCATCTGATTCTGATGTTTTATATTCATCATTAGTATATATATCAGAATTATTATCATCTAGTTCATTAATTTCTAATACAATTGACATATTTAATTTTTTAATTTTTATTTTTAAATAAAAATATATATTATTAATATAAATATGGCTTTTTGTAGATATAATTATGATGAATGTAGAACTAAAAAAAAATTACAAGAATCAACAGGACCAGGAAGATGGATCTTAAATATGCCGGGAAATGGACCTGATCCTTGTTTTTTTAATGATCCGCATATACGATTACAACAATGGGGGGCTAATTTGGATTATGTAGTTAATGGAGCACCTATAGATATTGATAGTGATTTAACTGGGAGAACGAGACGATTAACTAAATATTGTTCAAAAGAAATGTTTTCAGAAAAGGGTGTTCCAGTTACTGAAAAAATAATTTATCCTATATGTAATGAGGCTTTGACAGATCAATCAAGGACAACACATCCAGCTTTCAAATATAGAGATCTCCCACAAACTCGCGAATATCCTCTATTTTTAAATCCGCAAGAAAATCTTTGTTTTAAATTTCATAATAATTTAAATACAAGACTTTTAGAAAGAGATAATTATATTCCAAAAATTCCTTGTTTAAAAAAGAAAAAATATATCTTAACCAAATAAATATGTATTTTATTTTAATAAAATATATATTACTTATATATAAATGGCAGAAGTGGCAATACCAATAGCTGTTTTAGGTGTAATGTATATAATATCTAATAAAACTAATAAAAAAGAAGGGTTTACAAATTCTTCAACATCGAAACTTAATGTTGCACCTACTATAAGAAATTATCCTGAAGATAAAAAACGCGATTTATTAAATAAAACAAATGTACAGACATATCAAGGTTATAAAAATTCTTCGGAAAACTATTATCAACCAGATGGATATAAAAAAGCACTTAAAAATAATGTTCAAAAATTAGGTCAATTTAAATCAATAAATGGTAATGTAATTACAACGAAAGATATGAAACATAATAATATGGTGCCTTTTTTTGGGTCTAAAATTACACAACAAGGCGCTCATCAAGGATATGAAGGTTTATTAGATATTTATACTGGTAGAGGTAGTCAACATCAAAAGAAAAAAAGCATAGGTCCTATGTTTAAACCACAGGCAAATATGCATCATATACATGGAACTCCGGTATCTACTGATTTTTATCAGGAAAGAATGCGTGGTACTTTAACCACAAAAATGAATAATGTAAAACCATGGCAAGAAATACAGGTGGGTCCTGGTTTAGGGAAAGGATATTCTAGTGAGGGTTCGGGAGGTTTTAATGCCGGCATGGAATCGAGAGAAGCGCATTTACCAAAATCAATCGATGAATTAAGAGTATCTACAAATCCTAAGGTAACATACGGCGGTCAAATGTTGGGAGCCTTTGTAGGGAAAGGAAGTTGTATGCCAGCAAATAGTGCAACGCATGGTAAATTAGCAAAAAATAGACCAGATACCTCTTTTAGTCATTGTGGCGGAGAAAGATGGTTTGTTACAACTGGTGCAGCTGGACAAGCACCGAAAATAAGAAGTGATATAATTCTTCCGCTTACAAATGCTGCAACAACTACAAAAGAATATTTTGGAACTGGTAAAGACCGCGAAGGAAGTGGTCCTTACCAGCCAGGACATTATAGAGGTCCACATAAACAGCAATTATGTGGACCTGATTTAGGAACTGCTTCGGTTCCTAATGCTTGGTCTGCTACAAATAAAGACTATGGAAAATCTGGATATCACGCAGGTGCTAACTCGAGAACACTTACTGGCGATAGAACAGAAATGGGAATTGTTAGTGGAGTGGTAAGTGCTTTAACAGCTCCTTTAATGGATTTATTAAGACCATCGCGTAAACAAAATGTTATTGGAAATATGAGACCTACTGGAAATGTACAAGGTAAATATGGTGTACAAAACGAACCTGTGTGGAATCCTAATGATGCACCTGCTCCAACAATTAGAGAACAAACAGAAAATACTCCTCATATAATGATGGGAGGTGGGCGTGAAAACAGAGATGGTTATATGACAACTCAATATAATCCAACTGCGCAACAAAGAGATAATACAACACATAATAAATATATTACAGGTAGTGGTGCTTTACCTGGAACAACTGGACCTAGAATATATAATTCAGATTACAATGCCAATACAAATCCAAATAAAGAAGTTGTAGCAAAAGTTGATAGATTTAATATTGGAAATCAGAGTTTAGGAGGCCGTAACCAAAATGTAACAAATCTTAGAAACACCGCTTGTCGCCCTGATGAAATGCATTTAAATATGCCCAAATATTCGGCTGATATGCAAACGCATGGGGCATTATCAGGAAAACATACAAGAGAGAGAGCTGTAAATTGTCAAAGAAATTCTCCAGCTATGGTACAAGCTTTTAATCAAAATCCATATACACATTCATTACATAGTAACGCATAAATTATATTAATTTCTTAAAATAATAATTATTATTCATTAATTATTATTCATTAATATTCATTAATATACTCTAAAATCAAAATAGGTAATATATACACGACGGCATTAAGATTCATTAAAGATAGCAAAAATGTTATTAAAAAAACAATATTCATAAAAAATTGTGATATTTCAATATAATTACGAATAATAATAATAAATATAAACACAAATATAGCAATACGACCAAAGGGACAAATCCTCAATCCTTTCTGATTACCTATCAAATGTTCAAACCACCAACCTTTGGGAGATGCTAGTACATTAAAATCAGTTGTTGTTTCAAAAAAATGAAACATATAAAATAAATATATAGATTCTAAACCGGATATATATAGTTTATCCATTATAATAAATATATAATATTTTATTATATATTATTAATGTCTACATCTACACTACTTGAAAAGATAGATAAGACTTTACAAACTCAATCTAACATTTTACAAAAAATTATTACCAATACTCAATTCACTAGTTTCGCCTCTTCTTCTAGTAATCAATTAAATATTATAAAAAATTTACAAGATATTTCGAAAAATCAATTGGATACTTCACTGAATCAAATAAAAATTATAAATAATTTACAAGATATTTCGAAAAATCA
>PBMP01000029.1 GCA_002722705.1 Pseudobdellovibrionaceae bacterium
GAAAATCCACAATTAAAAAATCAAATTTTTAAGCAACTCGATGAAGTTTGTGAAGACAAAACAATTTTAGCAACCAATACTTCCTCAATTAGTTTAACAGAAATTGCAGCATCAACTAAAAGACCCGAAAAAGTTGTTGGAATGCATTTTATGAATCCTGTACCTGTGATGAAACTTATTGAAGGTATTCGGGCTTTACAGACATCTGAAGAAACCTTTCGAACAGTTCGTCAGGTAGCAGAAAAAATGGGGAAGACATTTATTGAGGCAGAAGATGTTCCTGGGTTCGCAGTGAATCGGATTTTAATGCCAATGATTAATGAAGCGATTACTACTTTATATGAAGGAGTGGCTAGTGCTGAGGATATTGATATTGCCATGAAGTTAGGAACAAATCAGCCAATGGGTCCTTTGGAGCTTGCTGACTTTATTGGTTTGGATACTTGTCTTGCAATTATGGAAGTTTTACACGAAGGCCTTGGAGATTCAAAATACAGACCTTGTCCTCTTTTAAAGAAATACGTTGCAGCAGGTTGGTTTGGGAGAAAATCGGGAAGAGGGTTTCATTTGTATGAATAATATTAAAGTAGAAGATAGAGATCATGGTATTCGCGTTATTCTGATTGATCGTCCGAAAGCACTCAACGCACTCAATACAGAGACTCTTTTGGAGTTACAAAAAGTGTTAAAGGAAACAGCGGTGAGTTCAGAAATACGTGTTGTTGTTCTGACCGGTGGAGGAGAAAAGGCGTTTATCGCCGGAGCAGATATTACGGAAATGATGGGTAAGAATCTTAGTCAAGGGATTTCTTTTGCGAAGGTAGGGCAGGAAGTGACCCGTCTTTTAGAATCCTTACCTCAACCGACGATAGCGATGGTTGGAGGTTTTGCCCTTGGGGGCGGAGCAGAAATGGCAATTGCTTGTGATTTTATTTATGCAAGTGATTCAGCAGTTTTTGGACAACCTGAAGTGGGATTGGGTGTAATTCCTGGTTTTGGAGGAACTGCTCGTTTGTCTCGTTTTGTAGGGTTACCAATGGCCAAAGATTTGATCTTTTCCGGAAGAAAAATTAAGTCTGACGAAGCTTTAAGAATAGGACTGGTCAATGAAGTCGTAAAACGTTCGGAATTAAATGATTTTGTAATGAAACGAGCACAGCAAATTGCTTCTCATTCAGCGGGTGCTGTTCGAGCGTGCAAGCGCGTGATGAATGAATTCGAAGAAACTCATGGCATTGATTATAAGTTAGATATGGAAGCTCAAGAGTTTGGAAGTCTTTTTGGAACTAAAGACCAAAAAGAGGGAATGAGTGCTTTTATGGAAAAAAGAAAACCGAATTTTGAGGGAGTTTCCCTGAAGGAGTCAAAATGATTGCAGGTTGGCCAGAAACAGATGAGACAAAAAAAATGCTTTTTGAGGAGATTGGAAATTTTGCTCAAAGTGAAATTGCTACTCAGGCAGCTGAACTGGATCGTACGGGAAACTTTCCAACAGCACTTGTAAAACAACTCGGAGAAATGGGGCTCATGGGGATGATGGTTCCAGATGCTTGGGGAGGGGCAGATATGGATGCCGTTTCCTACGCAATGGCAATGGAACAAATTTCTTCAGCGTGTGCGTCGACGGGTGTGATTATGTCCGTAAACAATTCTCTTTATTGTCAACCTGTTTTAGATTTTGCTACTGATGAACAAAAAGAAAAATATTTAAGACCGATGGCTTCGGGAAAAAAACTAGGTGCATTTGCTCTTTCTGAACCTGGACATGGTTCAGATCCGGCAGGTTTAGAGTGTTCTGCAAAAAAAGTAGACGGTGGTTATTTAATTAATGGATCCAAAAATTGGATTACCAATGGGAGAGAAGCGGATTATGTTTTAACTTTTGCTACGATAGACAAAAGTAAAAAACATAAAGGAATTTGCTGTTTTATTGTTGATACGAAATTAAAGGGCTTTCAGGTGAATAAACTAGAAGATAAGCTTGGAATCAAAGCATCTTCTACAGCCTCTCTTTTCTATGATGATGTTCTTGTTCCTGAAGATGCATTATTAGGTAAAGAAGGAGAAGGATTTAAAATAGCGATGTCTACCCTTGATGGGGGACGTATTGGAATAGCAGCTCAAGCCCTCGGTATTGCTAAATGTGCATTTGAAGCATCTAAAAGGTTTGCTTCGGAAAGAGAACAATTTGGTGCACCGATTGCGAAACTTCAAGCGATTCAATTCCATCTTGCTGATATGGCGACTCGCCTTCAGTCAGCAAGACTTTTAACGTGGCATGCTGCTCATTTAAAAGACCAGGGGATGAAGTTTACGAAACAAGCGGCGATGGCAAAACTAGCTGCCTCAGAGGCAGCGATGTGGATTGCAACGAAGGCAATTCAAGTTCATGGTGGTTATGGATACACTAAAGAGTATGTTCCAGAGAGAAATTTTAGAGATGCTAAGATTACCGAAATTTATGAAGGAACTTCCGAGATTCAAAGATTAGTCATCGCGGCTCAAGAATTAGCCGAGCTTGCTTAAGGAGCAATCATGTTTGATTCAAAAAAAATAGAAGATCTTAAAAAGAAACATGAAGTTTGGCAAAAATCCTATGAGTTAGGATTGAAAAAACGACCAGAAAGAGACGCTCGGTTTACCACTTGGAGTGATGAACCCGTTCCTTTTCTTTGTACTCCTTTAGACCTTGAAAAAGAAGGATTTGATTACGAGAGAGATTTAGGAAATCCGGGTGAGTACCCATATACTCGAGGTGTTCAAAAAAATATGTATCGAGGCAAACTGTGGACGATGCGACAGTTTGCTGGATTTTCTTCCGCAGAAGAGACGAATAAACGATTTAAGTTGCTTCTTGAACAAGGACAAACAGGTCTTTCAACGGCTTTTGATATGCCAACATTGATGGGGTACGATGCAGATGCAAAGGAAGCCAAAGGAGAAGTTGGAAAGTGCGGTGTTTCGGTTTCTTCATTAGAAGACATGGAAGCTTTGTATGATGGAATTGATTTAGGTTCAGTGACCACTTCGATGACCATTAATGGACCTGCTATTGTGATATTAGCTATGTATTTTGCAGTTGCAGAAAAACAAGGCGTTCCTAGAGAAAAAGTAGGAGGAACGCTGCAAAATGATATTTTAAAAGAATACATTGCTCAAAAAGAATGGCTGTTTCCAGTCAAGCCAGCAGTAGAGTTAGTCATTGATACGATTGAATATTGCACTAAAAATTATCCAATTTGGAACACGGTGAGCATCTCAGGCTACCATATTCGAGAAGCGGGTGCGACTGCAGCAGAAGAGCTTGCATTTACACTTGCGGATGGATTGGCTTATGTTGAAGGATCGATTGCTCGAGGTTTAGATATTGATACCTTTGCACCAAGGCTTTCTTTTTTCTTTGATGTTCATAATGACTTTTTTGAAGAAATAGCAAAATTTAGAGCAGCGAGAAGAATTTGGGCTCGTTTGATGAGAGAGAAATATGATGCAAAAAATCCTAAGTCATGGATGTTGAGAACTCATGCCCAGACCGCAGGAGTTTCTTTAACAGCTCAACAGACGTTGAATAATGTCGCTCGAGTTGCAATTCAAGGGTTAGCAGCAGTATTGGGGGGTACCAATTCTTTACATACAAATTCAATGGATGAGACGCTTGCTCTTCCAACAGACGAAGCTGTAATGACTGCTCTGAGAACGCAACAAGTAATAGCAGAAGAGTCTGGAGTTTCCAACGTTGTTGATCCTTTAGGAGGATCTTATTTTGTTGAAAAGCTAACAAACGATATTGAAAAAAAGGCGTTGTCTTTAATTGATCAAATTTATGAAAAAGGTGGAATGGTCGAAGCAGTAGATCAAGGTTTTCCACAAGCAGAGATTGCCAATAGTGCCTATCATTTTCAGCAACTTTTTGAGAAAAAAGAAAAAATAATGGTTGGAGTAAATAAATATACTGTTGAAGAAAACCGTAAAGTAGAAACTCTCTATATTGATCGAGCGGTTGAAGAACGTCAGGTTAGTAAACTTAAGGTACTAAAAGAAAAGAGAAATTCTAAAAAAGTTGAAGACGCGTTATTAAAAGTCAAAAAAGCTGCTGAGGCGCGTGAAAATATGATGGAGCCGATTATAGAGGCAGTAAAAGAATATGCAACCTTACAAGAAATTTGCGATACGATGAGAGGTGTTTATGGTATCTATCGTGAAGTAGGGCAGTTTTAGGGAGTCATACCATGTCAGTTGATCGATCAAAAATTCGAATACTTATTGCTAAACCAGGGCTTGATGGTCATGACCGAGGTGCTAAAGTTATTGCTCGTGCATTGAGAGATGCAGGTTTTGAAGTTGTTTATACTGGACTTCACCAGACTCCCGAAATGATTATTAATGCCGCAGTTGATGAAGATGTTCAAGTCATTGGTATGAGTGTTCTTTCAGGGGCACACAATGCTTTAGTTCCTGAGGTGATTTCTGGCGTGCAAAAACAAGGGTTAACTGATGCGTTGTTTTTAGTGGGTGGAATTATTCCAGAAGAAGATTTTGATTTTTTAAAAAAAGCGGGTGTTCAAATGATATTTACACCTGGAGCAAGTTTAGAAAAAATTATTGAATATATTGATGAAAATGCCCCAAGGCGGTAGTCAGAGGAGTGGTCATGATGGGGAAAATTAAAGTATATGAGTATGAAAAATGTAGCACTTGTAGAAAGGCGCTTCAATTTCTAGAGGAAAAAGACGTCGATTTTAATCGTATTGCAATTGTAGACAAACCTCCAACAAAAACAGAATTACGACGTATGCTGTCTTATTATGATGGCAATTTAAAAAGATTGTTTAATACTTCAGGACAAGTATATCGTGAAATGGAATTGGGGAAAAAACTTCCGAAAATGTCGGAAGGTGAAGCGATCAATCTTTTGGCGGCGAATGGTAAGCTTGTGAAAAGACCTTTTGTTGTTTTGAAATCAGGAGGTCTTGTGGGTTTTAAAGAAGACGAATGGAGAAGAGCTGAGTTTTAGCTCTTTCTTTGCTTGGAAAAATATGAGGAATGAGTGATCCTATAGATGTGAAAACTCATTCATTTTTATCACCGACTCAATTTTGGGTTTGGATTTTTTTTATTCTCATTATTAAAATTTGCGTAATGCTAAGTCTCCCTATTCAAGGAGATGAAGCTTATTATTTTCAATGGGGACAACAGTGGAGAGGAGGATTTTATGATCTTCCACCCATGGTGGGATGGCTGACCTACTTTCAGAGGTTTTTTTCTAATCATTTATTTTCGTTTAGATTTCCTGTTTTTGTGTTTTCGATTTTGATGCTTTTGGGGTTTTATAAAATTTTAGTAAAGCACGGAAAAGAAAGAGCGAGATTGGGAACTCTTATTTTCGCGTTGGTACCTCTTTTTTCTTTACCAATGGTAGTGTCGACGGATGCACCGCTCATTTTTTTCTTTTTCTTTTCAGTGTTGTTCTTTCATTTTAGTTTAGAGAGAAAAAATTATTTTTTAGCATTGGTTGCGGGTGTTTTTGGAGGCCTTGCATTTTTATCAAAATATTTTGCTCTTTTTTTGTTACCAACGGTCTTTTTACACATCATTTTTGAGAAAAATAAAAGAATATTTTTTTTGATTTATTGTGTTGGATATTTTCCATTTATTTATCAACATATTGATTGGAACTTAGATCACTGTCTCATTAATTATACTTTTAATTTTAAAACAAGGCATGATGATTCATCTGGATTTAATTTTGAGCGTTTTTTTTCCTGGGTAGGGTTTCATTTTTATTTAGCTACACCACCACTCATTTATCTTTTTTTAAAGTCTCGATTAAAACTAAGAGAGATTTTTACTATTCCTTTGAATCGGATTATTTTTTTTAGTTTTATTCTTCCCATTATTCCTTTTGGTTTATCTGCTTTAAAACAAGGTCAAGGAATTCATTGGTTACTCTTTTATTATCCATTCTTCTTTTTGATGGTGGGTTTGTTTTTTTCAAAAGAACAATTATTTAAAAACTTAAAATGGATTAAAGTTTTTTATCTTGTTCATATTATTTCTTACGGAGTCATTGTTTTTTTACCTGATAATTTTTGGAAAGAAAAGTTATCTGAAAACCGATATCGAGATTATTTACTAATGAGATACCCAAGAGAAGTAGGAAAGTTTATAAATTTTAAGGGACCTATTGTTGCAGAAAACTATACGACTGCCGCACTCCTGACTTATGGATTAAGAGATTATCCTGTAGCGGTATTTAAAAATGAGAGTCGTTTTGGAAGGAATGATGATCTTGTTACTGATTATCAATTATTTGATAATCAAGATATTTTGATATTCACTCGATTTGATACGAATTTAGATAAATTTGAACCTTATTTTAATCAATTGAAAACGAAGCGGTTTCAATTACGAGGAACTGACTTTGTTTATGTGGTCGGTTCAAATTTTAATGCAAAAAAATACATCCATTATTTTAAAGCTAAGATGGTTGAAAAGTATTTTCCTAAAAGTCCTTATGAAAGAAATTGTTCTATTCGTTAAAGTCTTTTTTCATTTTTTATGAATTGAACTATGTGCCATAAAAAATGGGGAAGAACTTTTAATTTTTCTATAAAGCTATTTCGATACAGTTCCACAAATAGTCTAAAAGAAGAAAATTGATATTTAGAATAAGGAAACCACCAAATTGATTTAAATACAAAAGCCTGTGCGCGAGGTTTTTGGATGTGCTGAGTTTCAACAAAATCTAAAAGACCATGTGCAGAATGAGTTCGTCCAATTCCAGAGTTTTTAAAACCACCCCAAGGAGCTTCCGGGATTCCTGCTGCGTATAAAACTTCATTAATGAGTACTGTACCGGCTTCTATTTTACGTGCCATTTCATCTGCTAAAGTAAGGTTTTTGGTGATAATGCTAGAGCTCAATCCATAGTGACTATCATTTGCTTTTTGAATTGCTTCCTCAGGAGTTTGAAAGGTTGTTATCGCAATAATAGGACCAAAAGATTCTTCTTGATAAATGATTTCTGATTCGATCGTTTCTCCGCAAACCAATGTAGGTTGCAATCTTTTTTCTTCTAGAGAAAATTCCCCACCAAGAAGAGGAGTGTTTTTTGTTTTATATTTTTCTAGTTGGGATCGGTATACTTCTTTTTGTTTATCAAAAGTTATAAAACCTAAATCCACATCAAATTTCTTTTGATCTGGATATCCTGGTTTTAAAGTTTTAATTTTTTTTTGTAATAAAGAGAGAAAATCATTTTTAATTGATTGATGTACAATTAAGCGTTCTGTGGAAGCACATGCTTGACCTGAATTTGCAAACCCTCCCCATAGAGCTACGGAAGTTGCAAAATCAAGATCGGCATCTGGCATGATAATCATCGGATCTTTTCCACCCAACTCTAAATTCACAGGGATCAAATCATTGGAGGCTTGTTTGAGAATTTTTTTTCCAGTAGAGACTGAACCAGTAAAAAAGATTTTATTAGGTTTTTGATCAATAAGAGCAGAACCTAATTTTCCATCTCCAATACATGTTTGCATAATATTTTTAGGAAATCCCGCTTCATCTATTGTTTCTTGGATTTTCATACCAATTGCTGGTGTGACTTCACTTGGTTTAAAGATAACAGCATTTCCAGTTACTAATCCCATGATGATGTCTCCCATAGGGAGTAAGAGTGGAAAATTCCAAGGAGAAATGACCAGAATGGTGCCTAAAGGAGGGTGAACAATTTGACTCTTCTTTAACCAGTGAACAGGATTATTAAGCCAAATTGTTTTGTCCTTAACTATTGATTTTGTTTTTTTAGAAAAAAAAGTCAATAAGTCCAATGTCGGGATCAGTTCACAGGTGAGTGCTTCAACTTGAGGTTTTCCATTTTCTAAACTGATTAAATCGATCCATTCGTCTGTTTTTTGAATGAATACTTCTCGTAAGTCTCTGAGCTTTTGCTGCCGATGTTGAATCGAAAGAGCACTCCAGTTTTTTTGTACTTCTTTAGCGTTCTCAAATAGAAGCGTCAAAGATTTGATATCTTGAGTTTCGAATTTGCCGACTGTTTTTCCGTTAATAGGACTTTTTGAAATTAATTTTGATGTCATCAAAATACAAATTACTGTTGCAGTAAGAGAAAAGCAACTCCTCTCCCTTATGGTACGATGGTGTTGTGAATCAAAAACCTCGTCATTTGAAAAAACCTGAGTTAACAGATCTCTCTAATACCGTTTTGAGAGAACGGTATCTTTGGAAGGATCGTGGAGATGGACGTCCAGAGCAACCAGAGGATCTATTTTGGAGAGTTGCTAATGCGGTTGCAGAGGGAGACACCCATCTTTCGGAAGCATTTTATGAGATCATGGCGGATCTTCGATTTTTACCTAATACCCCGACGTTAATGAATGCAGGTAAAAGAAATGGACAATTGTCGGCATGTTTTGTTTTACCCATAGAAGATCATCTAGAGTCTATCTTTAATACGTTGCGTGATTCTGCAATCATTCACCAAAGTGGTGGAGGTACAGGATTTTCATTTTCTAGGATTAGAGCAAAAGGTTCTGAAGTCTCGGGATCTAAAGGTACTGCGGCAGGTCCGATCGCATTTTTAAAAATTTTTGATCAAGTCACAGAGACAATTAAACAAGGAGGAGCTCGTAGGGGGGCCAATATGGGGATTTTAAGAGTCGATCACCCAGATATTTTGGAATTTATTCGTCTCAAGAGAAATCAAACTCAAATGGTGAACTTTAATCTTTCTGTTGGAATTACAGATCAGTTTATGACGGCAGTCAAAACGAATATGGATTTCACTCTGATTGATCCTTACGACCCGAGTTACAAAAAGAAAGTAAATGCATCTTGGTTATTTGAAGAGATGGTTCGGTGTGCATGGGAGGTTGGTGATCCTGGGCTTATTTTTTTAGATGAAATAAATAGAAGGCACCCTACTCCCCAAGTTGGAGAAATTGAAAGTACAAATCCCTGTGGTGAACAGCCTCTTCTTCCTTATGAATCATGTAATTTAGGGTCGATTAATGTTTCTAAATATTTTCAAAAGAAAGGAAAATTTAATTGGGGTCAGTTCAGGACTGATATTGAATTGGCGGTCGAATTTTTAGATCGTGTGATTTCTGTGAATCATTTTCCATTAGAGGCATGTCAAAAAATTACTTTAGCAAATCGAAAAATTGGCCTAGGTATAATGGGCTTTGCTGATTTACTTCTTTTAAATGAGATTCCCTATGACTCTGATTTAGCGCGTAAGTACGGATTTGACTTGATGGAATTTTTAGAAAAAGAAGGAAAAAAAGCGTCAGAAAAGTTAGGAAAACTCTGGGGAGTTTTTCCTAATTACTCAGGGTCACGTCTCGAGAAAAATAAAGAATATCCTCGAAGAAATGCAACCGTTACGACGATTGCCCCAACGGGAAGCCTTTCTCTTATTGCGGGATGTTCAAGTGGAATCGAGCCAATATATTCTATTGGGATCCGAAGAAATATATTAGATCAGGGAAATTATATGGATATTCAATTGAGTATTCAGCGATTACTCAATTTAGATAAAAATCAATTAAAACAAAAAGATATATTGCAGACTATTCATGATCAATTACTCAATGATTATTCAGATAGTTTTCGGACAGCTCATAAAGTATCAGTATTCGATCATATTCAGATGCAAGCAGTTTTTCAGAAACATTCAGATTCAGCGGTGTCTAAAACCATAAATCTTCCAAATAATGCAGGTGTGGAGACGGTAAGGGAGGCTTATTGGGAGGCCTATCTCCAGCACTGTAAGGGAATTACTGTTTATCGAGACGGTTCCCGAGGTCAACAGGTTTTAGAGGCGGTGCATTGTAACGAATGTTAATGCCCACCGTTATGACTCAATGAGTCAGATTTATTCATGACATCTTTTTGACGGTGTGATAATTCTCATTTCATGGTTGATTATGATGTTGTCGTGATTGGTGGTGGTCATGCGGGCACCGAAGCCGCTTACGCTTCAGCTCGAATGGGCTCTAAAACCGCTTTAATTACATTAGATCCGAGTAGAATTGGGGTTCTCTCTTGTAATCCTGCTATGGGTGGTCTTGCTAAAGGTCAGCTTATTAAAGAGATTGATGCTTTAGGGGGCATCATGGGTCGGATGACGGATCGTTCAGCCATTCAATACCGTAGATTAAACTCAAGTAAAGGACCAGCAGTTAGGTCTTCAAGAGCTCAGTGCGATAAGGATCTTTACCCCCAAGAAGTTCAAAACTGTTTGTTCCACGTGGAACATCTCTCAATTTTGTCAGCAGAGGTCACTAATATAGAAATTAAATTCAATCGAGTGAGCGGAGTGACTCTTGCTGATGGAAGTCATATCCGGACACAAAATGTGATTGTGACTTCAGGGACATTTTTAAAAGCAGTGATGCATTTTGGTGAAGAAAAGCGCAAAGGTGGAAGACTGGGGGATCAGGGAGCAGATTCTTTAAGCGATGGTCTTAAGGCATTGGGTTTTCGCTTAAGACGA
This sequence comes from Pseudobdellovibrionaceae bacterium, assembly GCA_002722705.1. Lineage (GTDB taxonomy): Bacteria > Bdellovibrionota > UBA1018 > UBA1018 > UBA6935 > UBA6935. Next base: position 10,523 of record PBMP01000029.1, read on the forward strand.
CTAAAGACAGGCACCCCTCCTCGCCTAGATAAAAAGACGATTCAATGGGACAAGGCTGAAATTCAATGGGGTGACTCTAACCCAATTCCATTTTCTTTCTATCAAAAACTTTCTCGTTTTCCTTATCTGCCACAAGTACCTTGTCACATTACTTATACGAATGAACGGACTCATGAAATTATTGAGAGAAATTTTTCAAGATCGCCCATGTTTAATGGACAGATTACGGGGATAGGTCCTCGTTATTGTCCTTCTATTGAGGATAAAGTGTCTCGATTTAGAGATAAACAGCGACATCAAATTTTTCTTGAGCCAGAAGGACTAAATTCAGATGAAATCTATGTCAATGGGATTTCTACTAGCCTTCCAAAAGATGTACAGGAAGCTTTTGTTCATTCCATTGAAGGTTTAGAGGAGGCTGAGTTTAAAAAATTTGGGTATGCTGTTGAATATGATGCAATCGATGCTCGTGATTTAAGTTCTACATTAGAATCAAAAGAAATTTCAGGACTCTTTTTTGCGGGGCAGGTAAATGGAACCAGTGGCTATGAAGAAGCTGGAGGACAAGGATTAATTGCAGGAATCAATGCCTGTTTAAGAGCTCAGGAGAGAGATCCTTTTCGATTAACCCGAATGGATGGATATTTGGGAGTGCTGATTGATGATTTGATTTTAAAAGGAAGTGATGAACCTTATCGGATGTTCACATCTCGTTGTGAATATCGTTTATTACAAAGAGAAGACAATGCAGATTTGCGTCTAAGTCAATATGGTTTTGATTTAGGGCTTCTTTGTTTAGAGGATTTTGAAAAATTTTTAGAAAAAAAAGATCGAGTTAATGTTCTACGTGGAACATTAACCGACCATTATGTCTTGCCGAGTGAAAAGCAGTCACTTTTGTTTGAAAAATGGGGTTTTAATCCACTAAAAGATCGAGTTTCTGGAGAGTCTCTTATGAAAAGGCCAGAAATTTCTTTCCCTCACCTCGAGGAATTGGGAATAAAGATTATAGAGACGGACTCTGTTATTCGTGAGCAGGTAGAGATCCAAGTGAAGTATTCTGGTTACATTCAGCGAGATATGGATCTTATGGCTGGAATTCAAAAAAATGAAAGTTTGAAAATTCCTAAAAACACTGACTTTTCCGGTATAGGTGGGATATCGAATGAAATTAAAGGGCGGCTGAAAGAAACTCGCCCTGAAACCATAGGTCAGCTTTCAAGAATACAAGGTGTCACGCCTGCGGCAGTGGCAAATGTGCTCATTTATCTGAAATCTAAAACAAATAGAGAAATAAATGATTACCGAAGTTGAGAAACTTTCTGAGCTTTGTCAAAGAGAGCCTTTTTTTGAAACTCACACTAGCGAAAATCTATTGAAATATTATGAGAGGTTTTGTGATGAAAATAAAAAGCAAAATCTTTCTCGCTTAGTAGACCCTGAAGCGTTTTTCCGTGGACATGTATTAGATGTCATTGCCCTCATTGAATCGGGATTTATAGGAGAAAAAAATTTAGATCTAGGTTCTGGAGGTGGCGTTCCAGGATTGCTTTCAGCTCTCTTACAGGAGGATTCTTGGGTTCTATTGGATTCTGAAATTCGAAAAGTAGAATTTTTAAAAAGTACAATTGAGGAATTGAATGCATGGAAGGTCAATGCAATTTGGGGAAGAGTAGAAAACGAGATTTCTAAACTTGGTGTGGATACGATTGTTTCAAGAGCGGTAGGTAAAATAACTAAAATTTATCCTTGGGTAAAAAAGTGTTCTACGTGGAACACGATCGTCTTATTCAAAGCAAAAGGCTGGAGCTTGGAATGGGAAGATTTTCAGAAAAGTAAATATCGTGATGAGCTATTCATTGAGAGGATTTTTAATTACACGGTGCCTTCAGATGATACGCCTTTAGAACGGAAGCTAGTCTGTTTAAGGAGAAAATAGTTTAAGAACGATCAAAAGCGTGCAAGGGTGATTTTGAGGATTAGAATAAAAGTTATTTTTTTTAATCTTTCTCTTGCAGAGGTAATCATTATTGATTACTCTTTAAGAGTAGTCACATGAATACTCAAATGAGTATTCATGAAGTGGCTTAAAAGTTTAATAGTTACAAAGGCTTAGGTTTAACCCACGTCCCACAACCATTACCTAGTTACGATGTCCTGGGGGATTTCCCCAGGCATCGCAAAGGTAGACTAAAATGGTATGTAATTAGGTGGTACAAAATGTGAGTAGTCATAAACGCTCACAAGAGGAATTCATGGGAAAAGTGATTGCAATTACAAATCAAAAGGGTGGTGTTGGTAAAACAACGACGACTATTAATTTGGCAGCTTCTCTTGCGGTAGGTGGGATCAAAACGCCTGTGATCGATTTTGATCCTCAAGGGAATGCCTCTTCGGCCTTGGGTGTTACTTCGGATCAGTTTAAAGATTCAAGAACGATATATCATGCTTTGATTGGACAAGTTCCAATGGAAGAAATCATTTGTTCTACAGAAGTTGATCATTTGGACGTTGCGCCGTCTGATACGAACTTAACAGGTGCGGAAGTTGAGCTTGTGGGTGCGATGGCGAGAGAATCTAAATTAAAAAATGCGATTGAACCGATTAAAGATCGGTACGATTATATTCTTATTGATTGTCCCCCTTCTTTAGGGTTGCTTACGATTAATTCACTCAATGCAGCGGATTCTTTTTTAGTTCCACTTCAGACGGAATATTTTGCGCTCGAAGGTCTTTCTCAGCTTTTGAATACAGTTTCATTAATTCGGCAGAGTTTAAATCCTGGAATTGAACATGAGGGAATCGTTCTTACGATGTTTGATCGACGAAATCGACTATCAAATGAAGTTGATCGAGAAGTGAGAGGACATTTTGGAGATAAGGTTTTTAATACAGTGATTCCTCGAAATGTGCGTTTAAGTGAATGCACCAGTTTTGGAAAACCAATCATTTTGTATGATGTGGATTCTAAAGGATGCCTTGCTTATTTGAATTTAGCAAAAGAGCTGCATCAGCGAAATAAACCAGTAGTAGAGCCTCCACCATTTCAAGTGGAAGCGATGAAGACTCACACGGATGCCGAGTTTTCCCAAGAAGAATCAAAAACGGTATCATAGGAGTTTGAGGTGGAAAAAAAGAGTGTTTTAGGAAAAGGTTTAGCGTCCTTGTTGCCAGCAGCAAGTCAGGTTGTAAAAAAAGAAGAAGTTAAAGAAGTAGAAAAAAAGATAGAAGTACAGTTATCAGAGGAAACTGCGGGAAAAAAAGAAAGTACGGACCAATGGACGATGGGAGCTGGAACAGGAGCTGTTTCTGCTGGCGATCCGCAGCCTGTAGTTGTCGCGAATAAAGATCGTCATCCAGGAATTAGTATTGCGGATGTCGAGTCTATTCAAATTAATCCTTTTCAACCGCGAAGAGAGTTTGACGAGGCAGCTCTTGAAGAGTTGTCACATTCAATTCTTGAAAATGGAATTATACAACCGTTGGTGGTTCGAAAGAATGGACAGCACTATGAACTGATTGCAGGAGAGCGGCGTTTACGCGCATCTAAAATAGCTGGATTGAAACAAGTTCCAATAGTGATTCGGAAGTCGACGGATAAAGAGTCTCTTCAATTGGCTTTAATTGAAAATATTCAGCGACAAGATTTAAATTGTGTAGACGAAGCGCTTGCTTATTTTCAACTTCTTCAAGAATTTAGCATGACACAAGAGGAGGTTTCACAACAGGTGGGTAAAGACCGAGCCTCTGTTGCGAATGCTCTTCGCCTTTTAAAGTTGCCGGAAGAAGTTCTTTCGGACTTAAAGTCAGGAGCGTTGACCATGGGACATGGGAAAGCACTTTTGAGTTTAGAGTCAATGACTGAACGTCTTGAGATGAAAAAGAGAATTCTTGAAGGGCATTTAAGTGTTCGCCAAACTGAATCGATGATTTCGGAATGGAAGGAAAATAAACAGTCTGAAAATTTGCCTAAAGCTTCTGGGATCGGGAATCTGGCAGATGAAATGAAAAGACGGCTTAAATCAATGAGTCAAGATCTTACACGATTTTGGTCAACTAAAGTAGTTGTAAAAGGAACAGATAAAAAGGGCAAAATTATTCTTCATTATGGATCACGAGAAGAGCTTGATCGTTTGGTTGAAGCCATGCAAAATAAAAGTTAATGGGTAAAGCAACTGATTTAAGTGTTCCAGCAACGCAGTATGATGTCACCGGTGTAATCGATCAAGGGTGCGAGTTTGAGGGAAAGTTATGTTTCCATGGAACCGTTCGAATTAATGGATCTTTTAGAGGACAAATTTATACACCTGATACATTAATCGTTGGTCGAGAAGGCCGGATTCAAGGTGATATCGATGCTGGTGTGGTGATCATCAGTGGCGAAGTGACTGGAAATGTTCATGCAAAAAGACGAGTGGAGATTCATCATCCCGCAATTTTTAGAGGCGATATTTATACGCCTTCATTAAGAGTGGATGAAGGTGTTATTTTTGAGGGAAGTTCAAAAATGGTTCACTCTCCAGAGGATGAGCCGAGTACAGATTTAAGTATCTAAAGACCTTACTTTTTTTTCCTCCTTCTCCCCTCTTTTCTTTTCTTGATTCTCTGAGATCTCAGTGTTAGCTAGCTATGGTCTAATCAAAATAATTTAAACTTATTTGGTCAATTACTGAGCGAAATGCTGCTTTAATGAGCCAGGTGGGTCTGAAGTAACAATGACTTGAGTGTCGTAGCGAAGGATCTATTTTGTGGAAGAAATACTTCAACAACTTGAATTAAATTCTACTTTCTTTATAGAGTTTGCAATTTTTCTTTTTGTGTTTTTGGTACTTTCAAAAATGTTTTTTAAACCGTTCTTGCAGTTATTTGAAACACGATACCAACGAACTGTACAGGATCGTCAGGCTGCTTTGGAAATGATTGCAGAAGCAGAAAAAAAATTTGAAGAATATGAATTAAAGCTCAGCGAGGCGAAGAAGGAAGCAAGAAAAGAGTATGAAGAAATTCTTTCTCAAGCAAAACAAAAAGAAGCTCAAATTATCTTTGAAGCAAGAGAAGCAGCAAAAAGTATTACATTAAAGTCGATAGAAGATTTAAAGAAGCAAAAAGAAGCAGTAGAGAAGGAACTTCATCAGGAGGTCGAAGGACTTGCTAAAGAAATTACTGATCGTCTGCTAGCAAAGGAACAATAGATGTCTACTGGTGGTACACACGGAATAGAAACACTTGTTGCTCCAGCTATTAATTTAGCGTTGTTGAGCGGCCTTTTATTTTGGAAGTTAAAAATTCCTGTAAAAAATGGTGTAAAAGCGAGATATGAGACAATTCGTCGAGACTTGTTTGATGTTAAAAATGAGTTGGATAACGCTAAAAAGAAGTATGAAGAATATTCGGGCAAGCTCAATGCAATAGATGCTGAACTTCTTCATTTAAAAGCTCAGTCAAAAGAGTCTGCTCAGGCAGCAAGTCAGTCTTTGATTCAAGAAGCGAACAGACAAAGTGAATCTGTTGTTTCTCACTCAAAAAATTTATCTGATTCGTTGGTTGACGAGTTGAAACAATCCTTACGAGATCAATTTGTAAAACAAGTGATTAAATCTAGTGAAGAAAAACTGATCAAAAATTTAACAGGAGATGATCGACAACGAATTCGTAAAAACTTTACTTCGTTAGTGGGAGGAGTGAGATGAGTTTGAGCCGAACTTACGCGAAAGTATTGTTCCTAACGACGGTTGAAAAAGAAGGAAACTCAAATTCTATTTCAACATATTTAGATCATTTAAAAGAGTTTTCTGGCTGGATTTCTGAAAATAAGGCTTTAAAAATAGGTCTTTTGGGTCCAACTGGGTCTTCTTTAGAAAAAATGAAGGTGGTAGAGCATATTGGTGCAAAAGCTAATTTTCCTCAGCTCTTGACTCAGTTTTTGATGTTGCTTGCAAAAAAAGGAAGACTTGCTTTGACAAAGGATATCTGTGTCGCATTGAAAGAAGTGCAGCTTGAGCATGAAGGCGGAGTATGGGGTCAACTTGAATCTGCAGATCCTTTAAGCGTTGGAGAAATTTCAGAACTAAGGGAATCCTTTGGTAAACAGATTGGTAAAAAAATTGAATTTGATGTGACTACTAATCCAAGTCTTTTAGCTGGACTAAAAGTCACATTAGCAGGGGTGACCTATGATGGTTCATTACGGGCCCAGCTTGAACGTCTTGAAAAAAGTTTTTTAGAAAATACAACGGAAAGTTATTAATTAAGGAGTAGAAATGCAAATTCGACCGGAAGAAATTACAGAAATTCTTAAAAATCAATTATCTAATTTTGAAAAGAAATTAGAAGTCTCGGAAACAGGCACTGTCGTTAGCGTCGGTGATGGTGTTGCTAAAGTTTATGGTCTAGAAAAAGCGATGGCAGGTGAATTGGTTGACTTCGGTTCTAACGTCTACGGAATGATCTTAAACCTAGAGGAAGAAAGCGTTGGGGTCGCTATTCTTGGAGACGACTCTGGAATAAAAGAAGGCTCAACTGTTAAGCGAACTCAAAAGATTGTTCAGGTTCCAGTGGGTAAGGAGCTTTGCGGTCGAGTGGTAAATGCGCTTGGAATGCCTATTGATGGTAAGGGTGAACTTGGTTCAAATGATTTTAGAAGGATTGAAGTAAAAGCACCAGGAATTGTTGAAAGACAATCCGTTCATGAGCCTCTTCAAACAGGAATTAAAGCAATTGATGGAATGATTCCTATTGGGCGGGGTCAACGAGAGTTGATTATTGGAGACCGACAGACAGGTAAAACGGCTGTTGCTATTGATACGATTATCAATCAAAAAGGAAAAGATGTCGTATGTATTTATGTTGCTATTGGGCAGAAGCAATCAACCATTGCTCAAGTGGTAGATAAATTAAGACAGCACGGTGCACTTGATCATACGATTATCGTTGCAGCGGGGGCCTCAGATAAAGCGCCTTTACAGTTTTTAGCTCCGTTTACTGGTGTGACGATGGGTGAACATTTTAGAGATAATGGTGGTCATGCATTGATTGTTTATGATGATTTAACAAAACAAGCTCAAGCATATCGACAAATGTCTCTTCTTTTAAGACGACCACCAGGACGTGAAGCATTCCCAGGAGATGTGTTTTATCTTCATTCTCGTTTACTTGAAAGAGCAGCTAAACTTTCGGACAAAGAAGGTGCGGGATCTTTAACGGCGCTTCCAATTATTGAAACGCAAGCGGGAGACGTGTCAGGTTATATTCCTACAAACGTGATCTCGATCACGGATGGACAGATCTTTCTTGAGGCAGATTTATTCCATTCAGGAGTAAGACCAGCAGTGAACGTTGGGCTTTCGGTTTCTCGGGTAGGTGGAGCTGCTCAAATTAAAGCAATGAAACAAGTCGCGGGTACACTTCGATTGGAACTTGCTCAATATAGAGAAAAAGCAGCGTTTGCTCAGTTTGGATCTGATCTTGATGCTGCAACTCAAAAACAGCTAGAAAGAGGAAAGCGGCTTGTCGAGTTATTGAAACAAGATCAGTATGTGCCAATGGCTGTTGAGAGACAAATTGTAATGATTTTCGCTGGAACACACGGTTATTTAGATGCAGTCGAAGTGAATTCTATTATGAGATATGAGCAAGAATTGTTTTCTTTCTTAGAATCAAAACAACCAACCGTTTTGACTTCGATTATTGAAGAAGGAAAGCTAACGGATACGGTGAAAGAAGGTTTGAAGCAAGCGCTTGAAGAATTTTCCCAAATTTTTTCTTCATAAGTAAAGGGTTAACATGTCGAGTTTAAAAGACTTAAAAACAAGAATTGGGTCCGTAAAAAATACCCAACAAACGACGAAAGCAATGAAAATGGTTTCAGCAGCTAAGCTTCGGCGAGCACAAGAAGCGATTATTGCGTTTCGCCCTTATGCAAATGAAGTGGCTCGATTGATTCAACTGACGACAATTCTTCCACAAGAAGAAATGAGTCAATCACCCTTATTTGAATCTAGAGATCATATTGAAGATTCTGAAAAAAAAATATTGGTAGTCGCAATTACTTCTGATCGAGGTCTTTGTGGAAATTCTAATAGTTCTGTTGTGAAAGAAGTTTCTCAATGGACGGTTAAAAATCAAAAAAGGTATCAGTCTGTTGATTTTGTGACTATTGGAAAAAAAGGGAACGAACTTTTAATGCGGAGTTTTCCAGAAAAGGTTGTTCACTTTCAGGAGTTTGGACCTAAAACAACTTTTGATCTCGCTAAAAAACTGGTGAGTTGGGTAAGTAAAGAGTTTGTCGAAGGTCGTTATGACGAAGTTCGTTTAGTTTATAATGAATTCAAAAACGCATTAGTTCAAGAGACTCAAAATCAGGTATTTTTACCTGTCAGTTACACAGAAGTCGAGGTCTCTGATGAACCGTTGAAAGATGAGCTTTTTTTATTAAAGCCAAGCGGAGCAAAGCTTTTGGAACGACTTCGGGAAAAATATTTTGATGTTGAGTTATTTAAGGCTTTGTTAGACGCGCAAGCGAGTGAACATGGCTCTCGAATGAATGCAATGGAAAATGCAACTAAGAATGCTGGAGAAATGATTCAAAAATTGACGTTGGAATACAATAAAAAGCGACAAGCGGGTATTACCTCTGAACTATTAGAGATAATCGCCGGTGCAGAGTCGCAAAAAGGTTAATTGAAAGGAATAAAGGAGTAATAACATGTCAGCAACTGCAAGTGGAGACAGTTTAGGTAAAGTAAAACAGGTCCTAGGTCCTGTCATTGATGTTGAGTTTGAAAGTGGAAGTTTACCTGCGATTAATCAAGCTCTTCGAGTTACAAATAAATCAAATGGTGATTCTGAGTGGAACCTAGTTTTAGAGGTGGCTCAGCATTTAGGTGAAAATACAGTGAGAACCATCGCAATGGATGCAACCGAAGGGTTGACTCGAGGGCAAGCTGTTAAAGATACGGGTGCACCGATTCAAATGCCTGTTGGTAAAGAAGTTCTTGGAAGAATTTTAAATGTAGTTGGAGTTCCTGTCGATGAAGCAGGTCCAGTTCAATCCACAAAAACTTATTCGATTCATAGAGAAGCTCCTCCGTTTAAAGATCAAAGTGTTGCCGTTGAGCCTTTTTATACTGGGATTAAAGTTGTTGATTTAATTGCACCCTATGCAAAAGGGGGAAAAATTGGTCTTTTCGGGGGTGCCGGTGTTGGTAAAACCGTTTTGATTATGGAATTAATTAATAACGTAGCTCAACAACACGGTGGATATTCAGTCTTTGCAGGCGTCGGTGAACGTACCAGAGAAGGAAATGACTTGTGGATGGAAATGAAAGAGTCTGGCGTTTTAGATAAGACATGTCTCGTGTATGGTCAGATGAATGAGCCACCAGGGGCAAGAGCTCGAGTCGCTTTATCTGCATTGACTGCAGCAGAGTATTTTAGAGATGAAGAAAACCAAGATGTTCTATTGTTTGTGGATAATATTTTTAGATTCACACAAGCAGGTTCCGAGGTTTCTGCACTATTAGGTAGAATTCCTTCAGCGGTTGGATATCAGCCAACTCTTGCGACAGAGATGGGTGCTCTTCAAGAGAGAATTACTTCGACGAAAAAAGGTTCAATTACTTCTATTCAGGCGATTTATGTTCCAGCCGATGACTATACGGATCCGGCTCCGGCAACGACCTTTACTCACTTGGATGCAACAACGAACTTATCTCGACAAATCGCGGAGCTTGGAATTTATCCGGCAGTGGATCCTTTGGCTTCAACTTCTAGAGTTTTGGATCCAAAAGTGGTTGGAGAGGAGCATTACGAAGTTGCTCGATCTGTTCAGCGAATGCTTCAGCGTTATAAAGAGTTGCAAGATATTATTGCGATTCTTGGAATGGATGAACTCTCCGAAGATGATAAAATCACTGTTGCTCGAGCAAGAAAGATTCAAAAATTCTTGTCTCAACCGTTCTTCGTTGCAGAACAGTTTACTGGAATGGAAGGTAAGTTTGTGAAGATCGAAGATACCATTCGAGGATTTAAAGAGATTCTTGAAGGAAAGCATGATGAACTTCCTGAACAAGCATTTTATCTTGTCGGAACAATAGAAGATGCGATTGAGAAAGCAAAATCTTTGAATTAAGGAGATAATGTGTCTTTTAAGCTGAATTTATATACGCCTCAACGGTTGATTGGATCGAAAATTGAAGTGATTTCGGTTACCGTTCCAACAACTGAAGGGCAGCTGCAGTTTTTAGAGGGACATGCTCATGAAGCTGGACTTATGGATACGGGATTGTTTTCGTATCAAACAGCTCAAGGTGAGTTCACTGGCGTGATTTCTACAGGTTTCTATCGATTTGAGGAAGGTATTCTTACCGTCTCTGCAGAAACTTTGGAATATTCAGCAGAAATCGATTTAGATCGAGCAAAACGTGCTGAAGCTAAATCTGAAGAAAAAATGAATTCATCGGATTTAGAATTTGAAAACTTTGAGAAGTATGAACGAAAACTTCAAAGAGCTCTTGTAAGGCAACAGGCAGCAGGAAAATAGACTTATTTTTATTTAGTTAAGGCCCCACATAGGTTTTTATTACGATGTGGGGCTTTTTTTATTATTTTGATATCAGCTAAACTAAAAGCAAACTCTTAGAGTCAATGGCAACCCTAGAAAGTATTAATGGAACGTAGTTAATTCTTGATCACTGACTCCATGAGGTTGAGTTTTATTTAACTAATAAAAAATAAAAGATAATTTTTATTTTCTACTGCGTGACTAATGAGCTCATCAGCATTTTCATCAAGGGCGGCAATAAGTTCCCAGGTGATATTGTCATAAACCTCGGAAAGATCTGAGGGTTCAATAAACATCACGTTTCCATAACCTGTATCGTAATTGAGTTCTCCAGAAGGGCTAAAGTGAGGTTCTTCTGGGTCTTCCCCTTCTTCTTCTGCTAATGCATCGAGAGCTTCGGTTAAGGTTAAATAGTCAATTTCTGAATATTGATGGTCTAAATCGATCTTTAATTCTTCCAACGTATTTTTTTGATTCTCTAAGATTCCTTCAATGAGTTGAGGATTAGTTTGAATCTTATTAAAGCTCGAAGAGGTGATTTCTATTAAAGTAAGAGTCATTGACATAGAGTTTTCATTTCTTTTCACAGTGGATATTTTTAGAAATTTTGACTGACCTGGTACTGAGAAGCGATCCTTGTATTCGTCATAATTTCGACTCTTTTTTCTACAATGGTCTCTCGATAAAATAAAGAGAGTCTCCAGAGGTAAAAGTGAGATGATTGATGCCGGTCTTTAAATGAATAAAGAAAGGCTTAAAAAAGAACATGGATCGTTCAAAAAAGAGTAGTTCAATTACTTTTAAAAGAGCTTTATTTGTAGGGTTTTTTACCTCTACCGTGACTGCTGCGGGCTTTTTTACACAAGTCTCTCCTTTAAAAATTTTGAATCATACGATTCTTTCTCCGATAAAAATAGAGACTGGTTGGATTTCAAAAATAGGTAGCACTTCTTGGAAAACACAAAAAATTCAGCACGAATTTTTAAAAAATAACAACCAAAGTCAATTTAAGGTGAGACAATTTTCTTATCAGACGTCAAAAAGTTTTTTGATTGATCCGCAGTTTGCAACAGCATATCAAAAGTCACCAAAAGAGAATTCAATTGATAAACTCAAAGTTGTTCAAGCGAAAGCACAAATCAAAATTGAAAAAAATATTATGTTTGGTGTATTCAAAAGATTGAGGCATCAGTTTATTGTGGCTACTCATAAGGTCAATGACTCAAAATTGAATACTCAAATTGCACGAAGAAAAAAGGTTAAAGAAAAACAAGTATTTCTACAAAAACAGATTGCACAAACGAATAATAAATCCGTAAAAATTCATCGAATTAAAAATACAGAACAAAAATTAAAAAAGAAAAGAATCGCAATTCAAGAAATAGCAGATTCAGTAAATAATACGATTCATCAAGCAAAACAAAAAACTTTAGAGAAAAAACAAATAACCCTCCCTCCAATCAAATGGGTGGAGTATCCAGAAGATCCAGCTCCAATAAAGCACCTCGTAGGTTCAAAAGTGAATACTCAAAATGACTATTCAGTAGCTAAAAATGATCATTCAGTAGATCATCTTGTTGTGAAGCAATCGCAACCAGCGAGAACAAAAACAAAAAACCCTGGTTTCCAGTCACATTTGAGTAGTCACAATGGATATTCAAATATGACTACTCAGAATGATTATTCAAATTTAAATTTGCTATCAAAGCAGGGATCTGCTCATCAGTTTGTAGAGATTTTTTCAGGGAAAAAATATTCAAAAGATCAGGTCAGGATTAAGGTGGTTTCATTTGAAGGAAAACAAGACTCAAAGGGTCCTCGATGGGAAACGTTTGATTCGCGATCCTTTCATAAGACCTTAGCTTTGGTAAATCCTCGAAAAAGAAAAGTCGAAGTCCTTTCACTCAATGCAATAAAGATGTTGAATCAAATTCATTCTCAACCTGTTCTTTCTCAAATGGGGTGGGTGTATGGAAGATTGCCTGCTGGGTGGATGGTGTCTTTGAATGGTCGTTCGGGAGAAGTGATCTATTTAGGTGAAGATGAGAGAATTCTTTCCTTGAAGGAAGCGATGAACAGTAAAACTCCTGTCACGTTTGTTTATATTAATGTCGCACCAGGAGCCCGTTTACTTGCACTTTCAAATCATCTTTTGAAGAAGACAGCTAAAGTTGCACTTCCGGTCCTTTCAAAGGTAGCTACGTATTTAGACTTAAGGAAAGTGAATCACAATACAGTGGTAGGCCAAGTGTTAGATGCAATGTCTACTCGGCTTGATGGACTCGATGGAATTCAAGTAAAGATTGTGGGTCAACCTCAGAGTACAGTGTTTTCAAATATGATTGGGCATTTTGAAATTGAAAATGTCTTGAGCTTTGGTCATTATCCTTATTTTGTAGAAACGGATCACTCTGATGGATACACTCATCGTTACCGTTTTTCTCCAAAACAAACACAAGTTCAATTGTTTAGGTTTCCGGTTGAAGCGATTGATGACTGGATTTTTCAAGTTCCCAAAGGTTTAAGTCCTCAGAGTGGATTAGTTGTAGGGGCTTTTCCTGGATTAAAAAATTATGGAAAAGAGTTTTATCCAGAGGTTAAAACTCTTGAATCTCGAGCGACTTTAAGACCTCAAATATTTAGTTTATCTCATTCAGGAGAGTTATTTTTAGAGTCATCTCTGGAGAAAAAACATCCAAGAATGCTAGGAGTTCAAGTTCCTGAAGGATGGAGCCTCCATCGAATTCGAAATCAAAATGGGAAAACTTTATGGTCGGAGCTTCATGTCGCATCAAGAGGTGTGATTAATATTATTGGAGCGTATTAAGAGTTTTTTTCTGAAATAGTTTTAAATGCAATTTTTAAAGATTTTCTTTTAAAAAGAGCAGTTAAATCGTCCCTGTCTGATGGAAGTGCGATTCGATAACCTACGGGCAATTTTTGATCAATCTGAACTATATCAGGGTTTATTTTTGCTAATGTATTTATTGGAATGTGAAGATTACGACTAATTGTTTTTAAGCTTTGAGATATTTTTAAGCGATCATATGCCAAAAATAAATGAGGTTTAGTTTTTATAATTCTAGGAAAA
>PBMP01000030.1 GCA_002722705.1 Pseudobdellovibrionaceae bacterium
TAGGTAAAAATATTAAAAAGCTACCTTCATATGATTATGCTAAGATTGCAGATATCTATAGAAGATCTAGAATATTGTCTAACCCTGTCAATCTAGGAGATTCTATGGAAGCCATACAAGTAGCTAAACTTCTACACTGCGATGAAGAGATTAAGAACATAGAAAGGCTAAGACAATGAGGTATTGCGACAAGTTAAGAAGTCATCTTGAAAAGACAGCTGAAGACTCGGCTTATCAGAAGTCTATGGATGAAGCTCTAGCTAGGGAACATGGGTATAGTAAGGGTATAGGTAAAACTAAAGAGGAAGTTCAAAAGGCAATTAAGGATAAAAAACTTACAGGTGCCGAGCTGTCTAAGTATGATGCACGTAAGTTAACAGGAATGCAAAATCTAAAGGCTCTCAGTCACGAGTTTAAGCCTGGAAGTAACTGGAGGCCTGACCGAGTCGTAAAGAAGGGATGGCAGAATATGGGTGAGGGTGGTGGAGGTTATGCTGCAGGTTCTGGTATTGGTAGGTACATTCCTATAGGTGCTAAGTCTATGACAGGTATGTTTGGGTTCTCTGATGCAAAGAAGGCGGTATCTCGCTCAGATCAAGAAGGTAAAGGACGCTCTAGAACCGAGCGTGCAGGCTACGCGGCTGGCGGTGCCTTAGGTGGTATTGCCGGCGCTCTAAGTGCTAAGACTACGTCTAGGCTTGGCGGGATTAAAGGTATGGCGGCCAACTTAGGTGCAAGTTTAGGTGGCATGGCTTTAGGATATTACGCAGGTGGTAAAGCTGGCAAGGCTGTGGATGCTGTAGCTTCTAAGGCTAGAGGTGTTGAGGCTGGCGATTATACTAGAACTCAGCGATCTCGCATAATGAAGAAGATTAAAAAACTCCAAGGAAGCAGAGGTAACTAATGGCACGTCCTCCAGGCTACGGCGGTAAGGGGACAGTACTTAAAGGTGCAGGAGGTCGAGGATCTACTGCGGGGAACTCTCCAAAGTATCCACACCCGTTCTTCGACCAAGGACAAGCCTACTTACCCACGTCATATAAAAACCTATTCCATTGGTGCAGGTTCTACTTTCTTACAAACCCTGCTGTAAATGCAGCGATTAGTAAGTTGGCGGAATATCCTGTAACTCCGATCTTGTTTAAGACCGAGAATGCGGCTCTTCGTAAGAAGTATGAAGGCATTGTTAGGATGCTAGACCTTAAGACTTTTAGAGTCGAGATCGGCCTAGACTATTTTACATACGGTAATGCGTTTATCTCTATACTATTCCCTTTTAAAAAGTTCTTAAAGTGCTCTAACTGCGGAAAAGAGCTGAGTATTGACGACAAAAAAACTAAGTTTAAATGGATGTCGAACAAGTATATGCTAGACTGCCATAAGTGCGGGCATAAAGGCTTTGCTGTACCCAAAGATCACTATATGAGGTCGTTGAGAGAGATTAGACTAGTTAGGTGGAGTCCTGAACAGATCGATGTTAAGTATGATGAGTTAACGGGTAAGTCTACTTACCTTTATACTATTGATAAAAAAGTAGCTAACAATATTCGCATGGGTAAAAAACATGAACTAACTACCCTTCCTGATGTGTTTATAAAAGCAGCCCTAAAAAATAAAAAAGTTGTGTTCTCTCCGCAGAACATGTTTCACTTCAAAAGACCAACTCTTGCTCAGAAAAGTATGGGTCTTGGCATGCCTGTGCTTATGCCAGTTCTTAAAGACCTGCATTACTTGGGTATACTAAGACGTAGCCAAGAAGCAATCGCTCAAGAACACATCGTACCTTTAAGGATCATGTTTCCTCAACAGAATGGTACTATGGATCCATACAGTTCGATAAACCTAACAGAGTGGCGTAAGGAGATTACAAAGCAACTTTCTGCATGGAAAATAGATCCAAACCGAATACCTATCATGCCGATGCCTGTCGGTACTCAAACCATAGGCGGGCAAGGTAGGGCTTTAATTCTTCACCAAGAGTACCGAGTATGGTCTGAGCATATAATCGCAGGTATGGGTGTCCCTCCTGAGTTTGTGTTTGGAGGTATGCAGTATAGCGGAACAAATCTAACAATGTTCCAACTACATAATAAGTTCTTGTCATATATAGAGGATCTAAAAGATTTAGTTTTTAATTTTATACTAGATCGAATAGCTGCCTATATGGGATATCCTGCCATAGAAGGTGATTTTAGGCCATTTAAAATGGCAGATGACCTTCAAAGAACTATGCTCTATTTCCAACTTGTTCAAGCACAAAAACTAGCTGACCGAACTCTTTTAGAAGATTTAGGATTTGATCCTCAAATTGAGCGGTTAAAGATTGATGCAGAGCGTGGAGAGCAGTTAGAGCTGCAAAAACGCATGCAGCAACAGCAAGCGCATATGCAAGGCGAGATCATGCAGATCAACACCCGTTACCAACTGGCTACACAAAAGGTTCAAGCTCAAGGTCAAATTGAACTTCAAAAGATGCAACAAGCTGCGCAAGAAGAGATGCAGCGAGAAGCTATACGAAAACAACAGGCTGCGCAAGTTCCTATGTTAAATCAAGCTTCCCCTGCTAATGGTATTCTTCCTCAGTCGGCTTTAACAGGGTCTCAAGTAGCTCCAGGTTTCCCTGAAGGTGCTACTGCATATTCTAGGGGAGGAGATAGGCCTCCAATGACTGGAGTACCTCCTTGGATTAGAGGATCTGACTATTCTAGGCAAGGTTCTTCCCAAATGGATATTTCGTATGTAGCTAAGCGAGCTGCGGCATTTATACAAAAACTTCCACAAGATAGGCAAACTCAAGTCCTTCAGAATATGCAGACTGCTAATCCGTCCTTATTTGCTATAGTTCAGCAGATCTTATTAGCTAGAAAAGGTCAACAAGCTAACTCTCTGAACCCGGCACAGATGCCCTTACCCGAACAAAAGCCTCAAAGGCGAGACCCGAGCAGGCGAATTGGAGGTTAGCTAAAAAGTTATATGGTATATCCGCAGACTAGGGAATGAGTACCGCAGTACTCACACTCTTTTATACAGATGTGTGATATAACTTTCATTCCGCTAGGTACTGTACATCTAGGACAGATCCAAACTATACCATCAATGTAGCGATCTTCTAACTCAAAACAATCGCTACATTGAAGGACAGTACAGTAACTATCTATAGTGGCGCAGTAAGCACTAGGTGGCGTTTCTCCTCTGCTCATCAAGAAGCCTTTCTGCGTGTATCTGTAGTTGTTCTCTTCTAACACCTTTCTCAAGTTGTTCTTGAGCGACACGTATTTCTTTGTTTAGTATGATGTTAACAGTTGCCAATGCAGAAACTGTTGCTGAGAGAAAAAATAAGTTTTTTCTCATATACCCTCCTTTATATATTTACAGGCCTACAGTATACTTATCACCAATATACCTAAAAAAGAGCGACCTCTACGGCCACCCTTTTTTTATACCAAATCCCAATCGTCAGGATCTGGGTAAGGATATAAGTAATTCATATATCCACCTCCTTTCTGGAGCTATTTAGTTATCACACAAAAACAGGAATTTATAATGTCTGAACCTACGCTGATGTCTCAAATGTTTGATATAGAAGGTGCTCAAGAAAGGATGCGTAGTAATGTATCTAGAGCAGTTATGAATAACTTGAATGTACAAGGTATGCATAGAACTTTAGAAGTTGAGCGAGTAGAGTTTTCAGGCGCAAAGCCTGCAAGTGACTACTCCCATCAGCGTAAGCTTAAGGATAATAAGGGGACTTATAGCGAGCTAGTTAAAGCTACTGTTAAACTTAAAGATAACAATACAGGCAAGGTTATTTCTAAAGCTAAAGTAAATGTAGGCCACTTACCCGTTCTCACACCTAGACTATCTTACCTGGTAAATGGTAGAGAGTACCAAGTGCAGTCGCAGTTTAGAAGGAAGAGCGGAGTATACACGCGTATTGCGGATAACGGTGCTTTTCAGGCAATTGCAAGCAGTGCTCACCAAGGTCAACTAAAGATGGATTTAAATCCGTCAACTAAGATGATAAGTATACAACCTATTAGAGGATCTCAGTCCAACTTAAGCATGTATGCACTTCTTAAAGGGGCGGGTCGAACAGATGAAGAGATATCAAAAGCTTGGGGGCCGGAGCTCGTATCCGCTAATAGAGCTAAGTACAATAGTGACCTTAAAATCAGAAAAGAGTTGATACGTGTAGCTAAGAAAGTAGCCGAGCCTGGTGATTTATTTACTACCTCTTTCCAAGCTTCTAGAGTTATTTTCAAACATTTGAAAAAGTTCACACTAGACCCTAGAGTCACTCAAGATGTCTTAGGAAAACCTCATGCAGAGTTTAACCAGGAAGCTATGATGGATACTGGTAGGGTTCTTGTAGGTGTTGTTAAGGGGGAGGTTAAACCTACATCTTATGATAACATTGGACATAAAAAGCTGATGGGAGCAGAAGATTTAATCGAAGACTTTATAAACCGTAAGAAATCAGTAGTTAAAAGAAGAGTTAAGAATAAGGTAGATAGAGAAACTGACGTTAGGAATGTAATTAGACCTAATATGCTAGATAGAGAATTTCTAGGCTTTTTTAAAAACGGAGGAGAAACACAGTTATCGTCAGAAGGTAATCAAACAAATCCTTTGGCTATGATTGATGGTCATATGAAAACAACGGTTAAAGGTATGGGCGGTATAAGTACAGGTCCGGGCATGCAATTAGGAAGTGCTCAAGGTGTGCACTCATCTCACGTTAACTTCCTAGACCCTATAGATACAGGAGAAAAGATGGAGGCTGGCTTAATCCTCCAGCTTTCCATGAATTCTTCCAAAAGAGGTACAGATATAACGTCTAGAGTTTATGATGTAAAAGCCAAAAAGTTTACATTTATTGATGCCATTACTGCAGACAGATCCAATCTCGCCTACCCGGATGAGTATAGGTATAATAAAAAAACAAACACCTACACTCCTTTGAAGAGTAAGGTAAAGGTTGTAGATAAGGACGGTAAGTTTACTCAAGTTTCACCGAGTAAGGTTGACTATATAATACCTACAGCACAGGGACAGTTTGGGGTAGGTGTTAACATGATACCTTTCTTAAATAACAATAACGGTAACCGTGTTATGATGGGCGCAAAGCAGGCAACCCAAGCCATGTCTCTAGTAAATAGAGAGGCGCCCCTAGTTCAAGTAAGTACTCCTGGCGGGAACTCAACCTTAGAAAAAGCTGTAGGAAGTTGGAAAACTATAAAAGCTCCCGTAGAAGGAACTATATCGTCTATAACCAAAGACACTATAACTCTAAAAGGTGTAGACAAAAAAACTCACAAGATAAGTATGTACGATGATTTTCCTACTAATGATAAGAGAGGGTTTTTACAGCACGAACCTGTAGTTAAAGTTGGAGACAAAGTAAAGAAGGGTCAACTTCTTGCTGACATGAACTACACCAAAGACGGTACTTTAGCTCTAGGCACCAATCTAAGAGTTGGTTACTTACCTATGAAAGGTTATAACTTTGAGGATGGCGTTGTAATTAGCAGATCTGCATCAGAGAAGTTGGCTAGTGAGCACTTGTATAAATACGACCTGCAAGCAACGATTAAAATAGGTTTAAAAATAAAGCCTAGTGAGATGAGCAAACTAGAGGATGGCGCAGTAGTTATAAGTAAGACTCAATACTTAGCTTGGGCGCCTTCTTCCGCTCGAATGTCTGGAAAGTCTATGTCTAAGCTTGGAGACAACGGCGTAATTAAGAAAGGGTCTAGAGTAGAGAAGGGTGACATTCTTATAGCAGCTGTTAGAAAGTCTAGGACAGATTCAGCTCTATCTAGTATTAAGAAGTCTACGCGTTTTAACGCAGCTTTTAGACCTTATGAAGTAAAGTGGACTAAAGACTTTATAGGTACTGTTTCTCGAGTCGTAGACTCAGGAACTACAGTTACGGTTTATGTAAAGTCGTCAGAACCTATGGTAATAGGGGACAAGGTTGCGGGCCGTTACGGAAATAAAGGCATTGTAACTAAGATCCTAGAAGATCACGAGATGCCGTACTACGAGAATAAGAAAGGTGAAAAGCAACATATCCAAATAGCATTACACCCCGCAGGTGTACCAGGACGAATTAACCCAGGACAGCTTTTAGAAACTGCTGCAGGCAAAATTGCAGAAAAAACAGGAAAGCCTTACGTTGTTAAACCTTTTGATGGCGAGAATAAGGATGTAACTCGAAACCTTATTAAGGAACTAAAATCACACGGCCTGTCAGATCAAGAAATGGTAAAAGATCCTGAAACGGGGAAGGATATTGGAAGTGTACTTGCAGGTAAGCAGTTTATCCAAAAACTTGTACATGTAGCAGATAAAAAATTAACAGCTAGGGGAGGAGCCGCTTTACCAGGTATGGACTCTTACCAGTACGACCTCAACAAACAGCCTGTACAGGGATATCCCTCTGGAGGTCAGGCTATGGGTGCTTTAGGAATCTACGCACTTCTTGGACACAACGCTAGAGCGAATCTAAAAGAATTGCAAACTCATAGAAGTACATATGAAAGAGCAGAAAAGCCCGGAGAGTATGACTCTGATGATTACTGGCTAGCTTTAATGAACGGAACCCCGCTACCTGCAGCGCAACCAACATTTGCTGTTAAGAAATTTGAAAGCTACCTACAAGGTCTTGGGGTTAACATTAAAAAGAACGCAGACGAACTTCAGCTAGTTCCTATGACAGATGCTGATGTTTTAAAGCAGTGTTCGTACGAAGTTAAAAATCCAAACAGAGCAATTGAAGGTAAGACAGCGAAGCCTGAGAAGGGAGGGCTTTTCGACTTCCCTGACGGCCAAATGGATAGTAAAAAGTGGGGACATGTTAAGCTAGGAGGCCGTGTAGTAAATCCTGTATTTCAAAAACCTGCTAGTGTACTTCTAGGCATACCTCCGTCTAAATTTGATGCCGTAGTTAGAGGAACTCAAGAGATTAACGGGTTTGGGAGTATGGACGATATAGTAAAAGGGTTGGGTAAGTTAAACATTGATACCGAACTACAAAGTGCTCTTAAGAGATCTAAGGAGACAAAAGGATCTGAAAGAGATAAATGCTACAAAAGAATAAAACTTTTAAACAATCTAAAAAAGTTAAACCTAAGCCCAAAAGAGGCGTACTCTATGTCTGTGATGCCTGTCCTGCCTCCAGCCATGAGGCCAGTAGCCTTATCTAGCGTGTCAGGGTCCGTCGGTGATATAGAGACTGTAGATATTAATCAGCTTTATAGACAAGTAGGTCAAGCAGCTTATCAACTTAGGACATTACCCAAGGAAACGACAGATGAGTACAGAAGGGATGTCGAGTACGAACTTTATAAATCTTTAAGAAGTGCTTACGTGGAAGGTGCTATGAATAACAGAGGAGCACCTATGAGCAGTCTCTTGCAGTTTATAACTAAACCCAAAGGAACAGGAGGAAAAGAAAAGCAAGGAAAGGCTGGATATTTTCAAAACAAGCTGATTAAAAGAAGGTATGATCTAACAGGTAGATCAGTAATTACACCTGAGCCTAAACTAAAGCTAGACCAAGTAGGTATACTGCGTAAGATGGCGATGCAGGTTTACAGACCTTTTATAGTGAGAGAGCTTAAAGCAAGTGGGTACTCTCCTAGAGAAGCAATTAAAAAACTCAGAGAAGAGCCTAAAAGCGTACCTGTACTGAATGCACTAGACAGAGCGATTAAAAGTAGACCAGCACTGATTAAACGCGACCCTGCTCTACATAAATTTAACGTACTTGCCTTTGATCCTGTAATTACTGAAGGCAAGTCTGTGCAGATACATCCTATGGTTGTAGGAGGATTTAACGCAGACTTTGACGGAGATACAATGGCTGTCTTTGTACCTAGTGGCGAAGAAGCTAGAATAGAGGCAGAGAATTTAAAACCTTCTAAGAATCTTTTTAGTACTAAGTCTTTCAATATAACGAATACACCTTCATGGGGTATGGCTTACGGCATATATCAACTTAGTGAGATTAAAAAAACCTCAAACAAAAAGTTTTCAACACCTGTACAAGCCTATAAAGCTTTTAAAGATGGAAAGTTAGGACAAAGTGAAGGGTTTAAATTAAATGGTAAAATTACAACAGTTGGCCGTTTAAAACTTCACGATAAGCTACCCTCTAAAATTAAAAACTCTGAATTAGGGAAAAGTGTGCTTTTTGGAGAAGAGTTGAGTTTAAAGAAGGTTAAAGGGTTCCTAAATGAAGTTGCACGGAGCTCTCCAGAAGAGTTTCCTAATATACTTGATGAGTGGAAAGATCTTGGAAACAATTCTTCATATAATCAAGTGTGGTCTTTCTCCTTGGAGGATTATAAGGCTCATAAGGATATTAGAGATAAATATCTAAAGAAAGCAGACGAAAAGATAGCCAAACTTAAAAACCCATCCGATGATGTTAAAATTAAAGTCTATGGAGAGGCTTCCGCCAAGATTAGAAAAGAATTAGCAAAGCGTCTAGATAAAGGAGATAATAAACTTTGGAGGATGACTAGAAAGTCGGGCGCTATGGGTTCTAAGTACAACCAAGTTGAGCAGATGATCGCATCCCCCTTACAGGTTGTTGACCTTGAAGGAAAGACTGTAGTAGACCCTGTCAGAATGAGTTATTCTGAAGGTATGAGCAGTGGGGATTATTGGACAACTATGCCCGGAGTTCGTGCAGGTACTTTAGCTAGAGCCAAAGGGACCGCAGATCCAGGAGCACGCGCTAAAGGTTTAATAAATCTTGCGATCAACCTACCTGTTATGGAGGATGATTGTGGAACTTCCTCTGGTGTATCAATTAACGTGTCAGATAAGGACATTGAGTCTAGGCACATTGCGGAAACTATAAAGGTTAAAGGAAAAACGATTACACGAAACACTGTAATCGATACACAGTTAGCAACACTTATAAGAAGTTCAAACCTAAAGGCTATAAAAGTTAGATCTACCTTAACGTGTGCTTTGAATGAGGGCGTATGTAAGAAATGTTCAGGACTTCGGGCAGATGGTAAGGCTCAGGAAATTGGAGAGAATGTAGGTATAACAGCTGCTCAGTCTGTTTCAGAACCTTTAACACAGATGTCAATGAATGCATTTCACACTGGAGGTTCTGCATCTGGTGCAGGTGCTGACTCTGTAGGAGAGCTTAAAGCGGTAGCTCAACTTTTAGAAATGCCAAAAACATTAAAAGACAAAGCAATAATATCGCCTGTTGAGGGTAAAGTTAGACAAATTACAGAAGATAAGTCTGTAGGTGGTTTTATAATTAAAATTAACGAAGTAGACGTTAGAATACCTGCACAAAAAAACTTACTGGTAAAGGTTGGAGACCGGGTTCGAGCTGCTCAAAAACTATGTAACGGTCCTGTATCCCCTCACGATGTTTTAGAGTATACGGACATGGGGACCACTAGAGCCTTTATGGTAGATGCTCTTTATAAGGTATACGGAAGTCATGGAATACGGAGAAGGCATGTTGAGACTGTTGTAAAAAACTTAACAAATGTAGTTGAGGTAGTCACTGACAAGGAGACAGAATTTACTCCAGGGGAGGTTGTTTATCGGACTCGAATAGGCAACATAAACTCAGAGCGTAAAAAACTAGGCTTGGAGACTATTAAAGTTAAACCTATACTAAAAGGGATTGATGAGACTGTACGTATAAAGAATGATGAAGACTTTATAGCTGGACTAAACTACCAACATATTAAAGATGTTATACTTGAAGGTGCAGCACATGGTGCAAAATCCAAACTACACGGAGTTAACCCTATACCAGGCATCGTATATGGACATGAATTTGGTAAAGGCAAGAAAGCAGGAGAATATTAATTACTGCAGACATTATGAAAGCAGGCGCTACAAAGATAATGCTAGCTAATGTAGTAGCTGTTAATGAAGAAAATTATACATGTACCATCTCTACAATTGGAGTCACTAGTGCTCTTATACACGATGTAGCTTACGCTACCCCTTACTCATCTCCTTACGGAGCTGGTATAGACTTTGTGCCAGAAGTTAACTCCTTGTGCGTAGTAGTAACTAACCTAAGTACTCCTATGTCTGCTGACGACCAAAAGGCAAAAATTCTTGCTTTTTATCATGCTAGAGATGACCTAGGTAAGTTTGGAGGAGCATACCAGGAAAGAATTTCTATGAGACAAGGCGACGTAGTTATGTCGGCACCTTTGTATAATAGATTAGAGCTTCTAACAGAGGGTAACTTAAGACTGTTAGCGGATGACGCCTGTTCCTTAGAAATGATTAGGGACTCTTCTACTATTAATACTCTCTGTGGTAATTTTAATTTAATTACAAATTCTGGCCATATTAGGTGGAATGCAGACAATACAGAAGAAGGTCAAGGACCCTCTAGACTAAATCTAACATACAAATCTAAGGCTGATATCGAAGTAGGGGGATCTAACCTATTCACATTAGATTTAAACCCTGCAGGTTTAGAAATGCAGGTATTTGACCCTGAACAATCTAATACACAAAGTAGATCTAACTTTTTGCTTGGGGTAGATACAGACGGGTACGTAAGGCTAAATAACAAATCGAGTATTTTTATAGACTGTCTAGAGACTATAAACGCAAACGCAGGAACCGGGTTAACTCTACAAACTCCTACTGTATACGTAAGTACTGGAGACTCTTCCATAGAGCTTACTGGAGATCTTTTAAGAATCGATGTAAGCGAATTACAAATAACATCTGATAAGGTTACCATCGACACTAGAACAGGAGAGAATGCTTCGCTCTTTAAAGTACAGAAAGAAGAAACTCCCGACACTTTAAATAAGCAGCTAGTTACAGAAGATGTGCTAAATTGGCTATTTAACCACGTCCACCCATCTAACGGAGCACCTGCGTTGGGATCTCCGACTAATAGAGACGAGATGGGGGAACCTACGTCATTTGAAAGTATATCTGCAGGGGAAGCTGCAGCTAGAGCAGAAGCAAGTTTAGTAAATTCAGGGCTGTTAACAGCCTTAGCATCCTTTTCAGGAGCCTTAGCACTTATAAATGGGGCTGCTCCTAGCCCACCGCCGACCGCACAAACATTACATGCGGCACTTACAGTGCTTACAGCTTCTTTAATAACCGATCTAAGCTCAGCAGGGTCTACGGCAAACTCTTCTCTAGCAGATTCAGGTGTGGTAATGTCTTATAAGGATGTATTAAGTCAATCGACAAAAGTGAGGTAAGTATGTTTTACGAGGAAATGTTCCTATCAAAACCAACTTTCGAGAAAATTGCAGTAACTACAAAGCTGCCGGATGATCACACTAAGTGGGCTCCGAAGGTCTTAAGCGAGTTACACAGGCAAGTGCCTGTGATGGAAGAATTCCATTCCACAATTGTTCTTGATCGAGTGGATGCTAATAAGGGTGTAGGGTTTGGCTACATAGTGGCCCAACCTAAAACACTCAACCCGATGATGTCAGGATCTTTACCTAAGATTAAGATCCCAATTGTTATAAATGGGTGGAAGTTAAGTCCAATCGATGTGTTCTACACAAAAGAAGGGAAGGGCTTACCTTTAAACGAAAGACGTGTACGTCAAGAGTTATTAAGAGCAGAGCCCTTTGATGCAGCAGCTCCTAAAGATATGACTACAAGTGGCGATGTTAGAAGCATGCTCACACCCCCTTGGGAAAATGTAGGACAGTTCTATCGAGGTGTGAACACACAAGTATCAAGTGGACAGGTTAAAACTTCTGGGCTCTTAAACAGGCTTCACAGAACTGTTCATAAAAAAGATCTTGTTAAGGTTGCCAACTGGATAAAGTCTGACGAGGGTAGATCTAGCCTGTTTGGTGACGAGGATGTAAAAGGAAAGTTCTTACAAGCCTTACGTCTGAAACCTTATGAGGACTTTGCCAAGGTTGCACATGTAGAAGGCCCTGTAATTACCCAATACAAATGGAATGGTGGACCCGTTGTTATGATTAAGACGGCTCAACCAGGAGCATTTAACCCACAACAACAAGCACAGCCTGCTCAACAAGCAACGCAACAAATGGGTCAACAGCAACAGCAACAACTCCAACAAAGTGGAGAGGCTACACAAGCCCCACAACTTGCTGTCATGCAACCTGTCGAGATGGAGATGGACCAGTATATGCCTGTACAAACTTTCGGAGTATACAAGGTCATTAGCGTACAAAGCGAACAACTTGTTGGTTGGGTTTTTCCTTTCATTTTAAGTTTTGAAATGCAAAAAGTTCCCATGCAGGTATTTACAGACGGTACCAACTTTGCAATGCAACAAAGTATACCAGGCGTACATATGTCAGGTTCTTTAAACCTTCCAAATGAGAAGCCTCAAAACAGAGGAATGTTTTACCTGGTAAAGAACGGTAAAGCTTTTGGTTTTGCTCCTGTCGAGATTATGGGAGAACAGGCTACCCCCGAGGGCGGGGTCATGTATATGTGTAAAACCTTAATGGGAGGTAATGATATACAGGTTGTAAAGGTCCAAGGAATACAAGGCGCCGCAGTCATGGGTGAGAACGTTTACGGTATTCCTATGGAAGTTAAGTGGTTACCTTTTAAACAACAGTCCAACCCTCTAGTTGAAGAGCCTCAAAAAGCAACAATGCGAGGCAATCAATTTATGATGGAAAGAATCCAACAACTTCAACAACAACAAGCAGCTGCTCAACAAGCTGAAGCCGAAAAAGGTAAGAAAGGCCGAAAGAAGCAAGCAAGCCTAAATGCAGTAATACGGCAGACTCGAGAAGGTTCTTACTCACTTTCTGGGACTCCATTTGAAAAACTAGCAAACGAACACACCCAATTCTTAGATCAAGGTGATACAGTTTGGATGATGGCCTTAGCAGGAGTCGACCCAGACTATACACGGGAGAAGTTGGCATCGATTGGACACTCCTTAGGATATCTAGAAATACCTGTATTTAGAGAGGTTGTACCTCCGGAAATTCATGTAGAAAAAATTGCTTCTAGAGAGAGATTTATACAACCTCTTAAGAAAGATCTTCTAAAACATGCTTCTGTATTTGGTGACCCTCTTATTGCCGATACTCTCTTAAGTCTAAACTTCTTATCAAGTAAGAATATACACATGTTTATGAATTATATGCCTCAATTAGAAGAGGCTATACATGGGCTTGTAAACCTATTAGTGGCATCTAGAGTAGGTCTAAAAGAGATCCAAGAAGACGCTTGCGTTGTTGCTATTAAAGGTATAGAAGACGTAATAAACGGAATTAAGATGCTTATGTTGCGAGAGGGCTCTATATGAACCACCCGTCTATTCTATTTATTAAATCCCTAGCTATGTTAGGTAAGACTGCTACAGAAATAAATGAGCTTTTAAAAGAGTTCGGACTCCCCGATGTTCCCGAAGAGCACATTAATTTCTTAGAAGACATTGTAACTTCTTTTGTAGGAAAGACTCGATCGGACTTTGATGTACTTGATCCTAAGTTTGATAAGATAGCAAAAGAAGAGAACGTCTACTTCCTAATCCATCCAGATGAGGTGGTAGCCACATGTACAAGGCTTTTAAATAACCCTGCAGTTAAACGTGATCTGTACGTGAGTTTAATAGGTAGATTAGACCCTTCAGACATATCAGACCATATTAACGAAGTTTACGAGTTAGATATTACAGAAACAACGGTTAAGGTTTTCTCTAATTACTACTTTAATGTAAACCTACTTGGACATGAAGACTGGAACATCATACTCCCCCAACTACCCTGTGCAGAAGCTTCTTATTATAAGTCTTCCTTAGACGGGGGCGCCACAGTGGCTGCTTACAAGCTAGGCAGGGATGAGAATGTATCAATTAGAGAAGCTGTCCAAGCTGCCGTTACAGGTCTATACGCATCTTTGCAGGAAATGAGAAGTTGGAGCGCCTCACCTGCTAAGGTTAAAGTGCTTAGCGATGCAATTTCAGCCTTAGCAAAAGCTCACAATGTGATTAATACTGCGGACCAAGAGCTCGCATCTGTTGCTCAGGAGTTAAGACAATTTAAACTTGAGAAGCAGAAGAATAAAACAATTTCACTGAAAGCCTTATCAAAAGGCAAGCACAGCGGGGTAAGGGAGTTAGAGAATGTTTGATAACCTTAATAAGATTGAGCCTATCGAATTTACAGAAGAGGAACTAGAATCCTGCTCTGTAAAATATACAACAATAGATGGAAACCTTGTAATACAAGTATTCCCCCTAGAGGTATTTCCAGAGTTTCCAGGAGCACGAGTAGCTAAAGCAATAGAGGACACCCTAGGTGAAAGTTCTCTTAAAAAGTTCTATATAGAAGAGATAACGTCAGAGTTGATCGAAGGCGGTCAGAGTGTGTACGTAAAAGGGGACGATCTAGGGACAGAAATAGTCACGTCGATGATGTTTCCTGCCTTTTTTCAGCATCTTGATGCGACCATGCAGGACGTCTAAGACCTTTTAGGTAAATCACAATAACCATAGACGACCTACCAAAACTGATCTTACCCGCCAACATATTATCAGCCTTAACAGTAGTTTTTATTCCGTTTCTAAGCGGAGTGTGTAAGTCTTTGTGTATAGGTCCATGTAAAGAGATGTGCAATTCCTGCACTAGAGGGTTAACTGTTTCTACAACTTTTGATTCTTCTACTGAAGCCACATCAAAAGCAACAAGGTTAATTAGCCTAATAAGTTTACCTAAAATATCTTGGAGGTTTATTTTGCCCATAGTTAAAAACTCGCATGAAACTAGAACGTCGTTAAAGAAGAATTACAGAATAAAGCCGTATGTACCTGAGGGCGTACCTTCCATAGAAGAGTGGGACTTAGAAATAGACCCAGAAACCAAACTGTCTGCTAGACCTTTTGGAGATCTTACCGAAGTGGCTCCATCAGATTTTGTAGAGTTTGGTATTAGAATACCTAACCAAGAAACTAAGGCATTGGAGCCTTTTTCCTTTGAAAATCGCAAGTACCTAAGACCTATTTATGACTCAGATTCTCCAAGAATCCTACTAAAATGTGGAAGGCAAGTTGAAAAAAGCACTTACTTAGGCAACAGGTTGTTAGCACTTACCTGTATACAGCCTTCATTTACCGCACTGTATGTATCTCCTACGAATCAACAGACTAAAACCTTTTCTAATGACAGGATTAAGGAACCCTTAGAGACCAGTCCTAGACTTCGTGCTTGGACTACAGATAAACTGGCTCAGAATGTTTTTAGAAAAAAGTTTATAAACCGATCTCAAATCGTACTAAGGTACGCTTTTTTAA
>PBMP01000031.1 GCA_002722705.1 Pseudobdellovibrionaceae bacterium
GAACTCTTCAACTTAATTTTCTTAGATCTATCTTATATTTACAGATAATCTCTTACCTATGTCTCTTTAATCCACATCAACTATATTTACGGGAACCTTGTTTTCTGTCTTTATTTTTGACAGAGGGATAATCATTAAACTCTTTATTCAGATTTTGTGATGGTTTTAATTGTAAGTTATTGATTTTATTTAATAATTCAATCTGAAAAACGCTTGTTTTGGCATATCTAATGCATCTTCATGGAATTATAAAGATGATTAAAAGAAAGTGTGGATCCCATGAAGAAAAAAAATACTAGGCCCGTTCTTAAAGTTGGAATGAGTCTCATTCATGGAAAAGGCTTATTTGCTGAACAGTCGATTTCCAAAGGACAATTGATTGGTCGATTTGAAGGAGAACCTGCAACTGAAGATCACCCTCATGTTTTGTGGACTCGATGTCCTAAACATATCGATTGGCCAGGAATGAAGGAGCCAGAAGCAGGCTCTTGGTGGAAAGCGATTCGGGTCACTAATGATTTAAAGTTTGCAAATCACAGTTCTCATCCAAACTCTCGAATTTGGGGAGTTCGACTTTTTGCAGATCGAGATATTCAAAAAGGTGAAGAAATCACCTGGCATTATGGATCAGATTGGGATGAGGATTGATGCCAACCAAAAGAGAGTCACTGTAAAAAATAGAAGAACGAGGAAGAGGTTTTCTTTTCTGGAAAGCCATTGTTCTAAATATTCTTTTGTACTTTGATGAGAGAGTCCTTGTTTTTTTTGTGATTCCTTCCAGACCTCTAAGAAATCTTGGTTAAAGTCCGGTGTACGATTTGGAATAAAGCTTTGAATTGAATAGAAAAGCTCTTTACAGCTCTCTAGGCTTTGTTGGCAGCCTGCGCAGCGTTTAACATGATCAAGTAAAAAATGTTTTGATTGTCCCTTGGTTTCTCCATCAAGGAGTCTTTGGGTCCATGGACGATCTTCGTCATATTCAGGGCAAGAAAGAGAAAGGTTTTTTGGCGCTCCAGGCATACGAATTCGTTTAGTCGTTTGAGTCAGTGCCAAATGAAAACGAGCATTCCATGCAATTCTTTCGATATTTTCAATAGATTCATTCAGAATGGAGCTCAGTCTTTGGTATGACCATCGGGTTTTGTGTAGGGCTACAAGGATGAGTCTTTCTTTTGGAAGGAGTCTAAAAAAAGGGTGGTTTAAGGCCCGCTCGTGGATGGTTTGCCCCTGCTGTTCTGCTTGATGAATCAGTGCTGCGCTTGTTTTTCGGATGATTTGTTCTTGGGTGAGTGGGCGTAAAGAGATTGCAGCAAGGGTATCTCGTGCATACTGGTGGGCTTGATGGGGTTCTGACCAGAGCGATTCACTAATGAGTTCAAGAGACTGAAATTCGTTTTCAAACATAGATAGAAGAAGGTCACCATGACCTTTGCTGAAAGTGTATCACATCTGTTAAAGGTAAAAAAAACGGAGTCCGAGAACCGGACCCCGTTTGGATTTTGGCGGTCAAGTTGTTGTTACTGAGCTGGATGCCAAACTTTTTTCTGTTGTAGTCTCCATAACCAATAACGGAGTTTTCTCATTTTTCTTTTAGAGATAGATCCATTATTAAATGAAATTTCTCGTCTCGAGAGAAGTGTTTGATGAGTCATCAAAGAAGGATTTTGAGGAAGAACTCCTCCCAGAATTGATGTCGCATCTAAAAAGAATGCAATTCCACTCGTTTTAGATTCTGACCCTGAAAAAATCCCTATGATTCCCTCAAGACCATTCGTCAGCGTAAATCCAGGAAATAAGCCTATCGTTCCCAATTTGTTGCCAATTACATCAAACTCCTTTATTGGAACTGCGGATCCAACCAGAACACGGTTATTTGATAATGAGAGATACACAAGTGCTTTTCCTCCATCTACAGGTAAAGCAATGACTGAATCTTCATCAATTCCCCCTACAGGGAGAGCATTTCCATTTGGGAGTAAAGGTTCTAGCGTATTTCCCAGGCTTGCTTGGGTCACATTCATTTTTAGCGTGAGTTCAGAAGCACCAATTGTGGGTGTAAGTGCAAGTGTTCCATATGTTTTTTGAGAATCAGCCGGATCTTGAATGTCGTAAGAAAAACCAGGAATTTGGATTCCTCCCGTCGTAACAGTGAGTTTGACCTCGCCCCAGACCTCTTCATTTTCGGTAAATGATCGGACTGAACCGTCAGTCACTTTAGGTTGGTTTTGTCCGCAAGCAACTAGTCCCATAAGAAGTGGAAGTGTAAGTAATTTCAGAATGAATTTTGATTTGATGTTCATGAATGGCTCCTTTGAATTCCTCTTCGGAGGGATCAAAAAAGACTTTATGGACAGTGAGTTAGAGTGCTTCCTTTTTTCTTTTCTGTAGTTAAATTGTCTGGTAAAAAAAACCTTAATGCATGTTGTCAAAAGTTCGTAACCTTGTTAGCACCCTGAAAGTGAAAGGAGAGAGGGCCTAGTGAAAACAATCTTATTCTTGCTGATTGGAACTTTATTTTCTGGAATAGAGGGCTATGCCTTTGATCTTCAAGGAAAATTTATATTTGATGTCGATCGTGCATTTACCACAGAGCCTCGCTACGATCGAACTAGCCTCGCTGATATTATCTATTTTGAGGTAGATCAGAATGAAGTGCGCATCACTAGTTGGACGTTGAAACACGTTAAGAATTCAAAAGATAAAAAAGGAAATTATTATCGTGCTTCTTTAAGAGAAGACTCTGACTCTCAAGAGGTTGTTCTTTCTCTTGAACAGTATTTTGGGGATGAAGGAGTGCAGGTCTATGAACTTCTTTTTGAAAAAACGGATGAGGGACTCAGCTTTATCGGAGTGACAGAAGAAGCGAGTCGAGCTGATGGAAAAATTCCCCCTCCAATGGTTCAAGCTGTTTTGAAAGATCGGTCTGTGGATCCATTTATTGAATTAGGAAAAGTGGGTTTTTCTGGTGAATAGGAAAAAGGGAACGGGGTTAGGCTATGTGCTTACATAAAAAATTTATTTTTGTCTTTTTATTGGGGATCACTTCTTTTTGTTGGGCTGATGGTTATCCTCGTCAAAAAAATGAAGCAAAAACTGCAGCTGAGGAAGTTCGGGCTGCCAGAGCGCGTGTGGTTCCACACGTCAATGAGCTTGATGATTTGGTGGATCTTCTTATTCAGACTGCAGAAACACTTTATGATACGTCGGCAACAATAGAAGAATCTCGAAAAACTGCAGAAGAGATGGGACGAGAGGTGATCCGTTCTATATATGATCAAACCAAAGATTCTAAGCAAAGAGCAAGAACAAAAGCGCTCGGTGCATATGCAGAAGCGCTTGTGACTCCCGGAAAATTTGAAAATTTTTCTAAACAGATTACTCGAAGCCGACTTTTAAGCACACTGATAGTTGCAGGAGTATTAGATGCGACGACCATTGCTCTTGCAATTGGTTCAGAGTATCCGATTCCTCATATGGGGTTTTGGGATGTATACACCTTTCCAGCACTTGCTACGACAGCAATGGGAGTGTTAGTAACTGCGATTTATATTGTGATCCGAAAAATCCAGTCGTGGAGAATTAAATCTATACTGATGTCCTTTTTTAAAGGAATTCAGACTGAATCTCAAATGAAGTTCAAAAATTTTGAACACTTTGCGGAATGGCTTGAGGTCAGGACAGATTTACCTTTTTCTAAAGTGACTTGTTCACGGTTATTTGGATTAAAGTCTCGTTTGAATCAAAAAATGATTGGTAGTTCAAAAGAATAACGTTTTTATGATAGAATCCTGGTGTACCCTGATCAAGGAGGCTATCATTGGTTAAGAAAATCAGTTTGATACTAGCAGTTGTGTTTTCGTTTCATCTTAGTGAATCTGATGCAAACTCGACACCGAAGGGGGATTTGATGAAATCGATTTATGATCAATCAGATTTGATTGTACAAATTCGTTTTGAAAATCAAAAATTAACGACAAAAAAAATTAAATCTGAAAAAAACTCACTTGATCTTCGAGTAACTTCTTATCAAGTTAAAAAAGTATTTAAGCAGAAAAAGTTTAAAATAAAAGAAGGTGATTGGATTGATACCATCAGTGATCAATACCGCCTTGAGCTTTCTACCCAGGAAGCAGCTCAACAGGGTACTTCTAAAATGCCTCACTTTGATCGAATGCCTTATTTTGAAAATAATGATGTAAAAGAAGCGCTGCTTTTTTTAAAAAAATCTTACTCTTCTTATGCTCCTTTTGAGAGAATTAAAGATTCAGGAATGCTTGAGATGAGTCATCTCCCTGAACTCGAGGCTCTCATGAAAGAGTCTCAAGACTGAAAATGCCATGCCTTGGGTTTTGTAAACGCATGAATTCCGATATGAGAAAGTGTTGATCCAACTCCAGAGTCCTTCCAGCCAGTCCATGGTAGTGTCGGACTGACTCGGTCACAGCAATTCCAATAAACGGTTCCTGCTTCAAGTTGATTCATCATTCTTTTCGCCTCTTGAAGATCGGTTGTAAAGACTCCAGCCGTTAAACCATAATGACTTTCGTTCATTTGAGTGATTGCTTCTTCTTCTGAACAAACAGAGTTTAAAGTAACAACTGGACCAAAGGCTTCTTCGGATTGAATTTTTTGTGAAGAGTCAACATTTTCTAATACCGTAGGTAGAAGTCTTTTTTCCTCTAGTGTTCCTCCGTAAAGAAGATTTGCTCCACTTGAAACCGCTTCATCAATCCATTTTTTTAATTTCTGCGCATGTTCAGGCTGAGTAAGGCAACTGAAATACGTTTTTGAGTCTTCTGGGGATCCGGAAGCAAGTTTACGAAGTTCTTGGATAAATAAGTCTTTGAATTCATCAAAAACATCCTGATGAATATAGATTCTCTCTACTGAACAACAGCTTTGACCATTGTTATAAAAAGCTCCGTCACAAAGAGATTCTGCTGCTCTTTTTAAGTCCGCATTTTTAGATACATAAACGGGATCTTTTCCACCGAGTTCAAGTTGGTAAGGAATACACTTTTCTCCGGCCGATTTTGCAATTTTTTTACCCGTAGCTACGCTTCCTGTGAAATAGATTCCATCAATAGGAACATCCAATAAAGCTGCCCCAATTTCTCCTCCTCCAATGAGAGTTTGAAAAACTCCTTGAGGAAGTTCGGATTCAATCCATAGACGTTCCATTTCAATTCCGATCAGAGTCGACTTTTCTGAAGGTTTATATAAAACAGCATTTCCAGTTAATAGAGCCGGGATGTATACATTAGATCCAACAAACCAAGGGTAATTCCACGCAGAAATATTTCCAATCACACCCAAAGGTTCATAGGTGATCTGTTCAGTGAGTGTAGTATTTTTTTCTCGTATTTCAGGAGTAATTGCTTTTTCTGTTTCATCAATAAAAAATTGAATTCTATTTTCCATAGCGGAAATCTCATTTAAAGATTGAGTAATCGGTTTTCCAGTTTCTTTTGTTTGAATTTTTGAGAGTATTTCTTTTTGTTCTATGAGTTTTTTCTGGAAGTTTTTAACAATTTGAATTCTTTGATTTAAAGGAGTTTGTTTCCATTTTTTTTGAGCTTCTTTTGCAGTCTTATACTTTTTTAAAACCGATGATGAAGTATCGGGTTCTACCGTTTGGATGACTTCATCGTTCCAAGGATTGATGATTTTCATTGAGGTTTCCTTTCGCAATTCTTTAAAAAATCATGCATGAGAGGTGCTGAGTTGATTAATGTTTTTTTAGGATTCATCGCCGTAAATTCAGGGTGCCACTGAACTCCTCGAATGTAACGCTCATCTTTTCTCCACGAAATTGCTTCAATAATTTGGTCTGTTGGAGAAAAAAGATCAGCTTCAAAACCATCAGCTAAATTTTTAATAGCTTGATGATGAACTGTGTTAACTCGAAGAGAAGTATCATTTGGGTAGATGGGCTTCAAAGTGGAGTTTTTGCTCCAAATGACGTCATGTTCAAGTTGATCATAGATCTGAGCACTTCGATGTAGAGTCTTTGTAGATACTTGGGTTTCAATGTCTTGATACAAAGTTCCACCGAAAGCTACATTAATCATTTGAAGACCACGACAAATTCCCAGAATCGGTTTTTTTTCTTTAAAAAAACCAAGAATCCATTTTTTTTCATATTCATCTCGGTAGGCGTCACCATTCCATTCTGGTCGAATTGCCGTTTCACCATAAGAAGTAGGACTGATGTCAGAGCCTCCTTGAAGAAGAAGTCCATCGAGCTGATCAATCCATCTCTTTTGATCTTTTTCTGAGAGTTCGGAAGGAAGGAGAATAGGCATGGCTTCATAGGATTGAAGCCATAAAAATTGACTTTCTTCAGCGTAAAGAAGTCTTTTTCCTTTAAAAATAGGACGGTTGTTGTCGTGATGAAAAAAACAACTACTGACTCCAATCTTTTTCATATCACCTCAATGCTTTTTTAAAAATATTCTCAAAGTCTGCTTTTGTTACCGGTCTTGGCCCAGAGGGGTGACATCCATCGGTAAAAGCAAATTCAACAAGTTTTTCTAAATGGCTTTCATCTACTCCAACCTCACATAAAGTTGTTGGACATTGAACTTTTGTTTTTAAATCACGAATCCACGATAGAAAATCTTCAGGATTTACATTTGATAAGCCCGCAGCATTTGCCATTCGTGTGAACTTTTCAGGAACAGCAGACAGATTATGTTCTAGAGCAAAAGGAAGCATAATTCCATTGGCGAGCCCATGATGAAGGTCACATACTGTAGAAAGGGAATGGGCACATGAATGGACCAGTCCAAGTCCTTTTTGAAAAGCAATCGCACCCATCATTGCCGCATCTAATAGATCTTTTCTTGCTTGAAGGTGATGTGGGGTTTTTACACAGGTTTCTAAAGATTGGCTAACTAAACGAATTCCTTCAAGAGCTATTCCATCACAAATCGGGTGTTCTCCTTGAGCCAAAAAAGCCTCAATTAAATGTGTGAGTGCATCGAGTCCTGTGGTCGCAGTGACTTGCGAAGGAAGATCTTGCGTAAGCTCTGGATCTGCAAAAACAACTTTAGGAAGAATTCGTGGAGAAAAAATAATTTTTTTCTGATGAGTGAGATCATCAGAAATGACTGAGCTTCTTCCTACTTCTGACCCTGTTCCTGCAGTTGTTGGAAGGGCAAAGAGAGGTGGAATTTTTTGATCTACAGGGCGTCCATTAGTAAGACCATCTTCATAATCAAAGAGGTTTCCAGGGTGAAAAGTCATCAGAGCAATTGCTTTTGCGACATCTAAAGCGGCCCCTCCACCAAATCCAATAATCGCGTCTGCTTTTTGTTCATGAAAGGATTGGGTTCCATGAATCACTTGAGATTCAACAGGATTCCCTTTAACTCCAGAATAAACTTGAGGGTCAAATCCAGAAGATTGTAAAAAAGAAAAATAATTTTTAAAAATGGGAAGTGTAACTAATCCTTGGTCAGTTACTAAAAGTGGACGTTTAATATTTTTTTCTTTTAAAAAGGAAATAATCTCCTTACGAGCTCCTGTTCCTGAAAAAATTAAAGTTGGAAATTGATATTTACTGATCGACATAAAGACTCCTTTTAAACGAGTTCAAAATAACGTTTGATTTCCCAGTCCGTAACAGCTTTTCTAGCTTGTAGTACTTCCCATTTTCTGTTTTCTACAAAATGTTTAATGAAGGTTTTTCCAAAAAGTTCCTTTGCAAGATCTGACTTAGCCATTTTATCCGTTGCTTCTTCAAGAGTTGCAGGAAGTCGAATAGCGTCTGTAACTGCGTATCCATTTCCAGATACAGGCTGGTCTTTTAGCTTGAGTCCTTTTTGAATCCCGTAAAGTCCAGATGCTAGGGCTGCTGAAATCGCAAGGTAAGGATTACTATCGGAACCAGGAACCCGAGTTTCTAGTCGAGTTGAAGACTCACTTCCTGGAATTACTCTCAAAGAGACTGTTCGGTTTTCTACTCCCCAAGTGACTAATGTTGGTGCCCAAAGTCCTTCAACTAGGCGTTTATAGCTATTGATGTTAGGTGCGTAAAACGGAAGAATTTCTGGAAGACATTTAATTTGTCCTGCAAGGTAACTCTTAAAAAGAGGGCTCATTTTATGAGGGTGATCATCTTGATAAAAAACATTTTTACCATCTTTCCACAAAGATTGATGGAGGTGACCACTGCACCCAGGAAGGTTAGCGTTCCATTTTGCCATAAAGCTTGGAAGAATTTGATGACGATATCCAATTTCTTTTACAGCAGTTTTAAAAAGAACAGCTCGATCTGCTTGTTCTAGTGGGTCTGAATAAAGAATAGCAGCTTCATAGACTCCTGGTCCTGTTTCAGTATGCAGTCCTTCAAGAGGGATTTCAAATTGAGAGGTTCCATCAAAAAGATCTGCCATATACTCTTGTGCCAAAGAAGAACGAAGGATTGAGTACCCAAACATTCCTGGGGTGATTGGGGAGGGGTTTTGATAGTTCTTTTCCTCAAGAGAGTGGGGAGTTTCAGCAAAATTAAACCATTCAAATTCTTGACCAAAGGTTGCCTCAAAACCGGTTTGTTGTGTTTCTTTGATGATTTTTTTTAAAAGTTGCCTTGGACAAACAGAAAGTGGGGTTCCATCGGTTTCGATAAAATCTGCCAAAAAAAAAGGAACGTCGTCATCCCATGGAACTTTTCTAAATGTATTTAAATCGATTTGCGCTTGTGCATCAGGGTAACCTGTATGCCAACCTGTATACGTCGAGTTTTCATAACAAAGGTCATTGATATCCCATCCAAAAACAACATTACAGAACCCAAAACCAGACTCCACTGCTGAGAGGAACTTTGATTTTTTCATCACTTTTCCTCGCAAAATACCATCAATATCTGTAACAGCGACTTTCACACGGTCTAAGGGGTGGTTTTTTACTTCAGAAAGAATAGATGAGCTTTTTTTTGATGTTTTCATTTAGACCTCTTGTTTTTTTAATGAAGATGGAACGATCAGACGATACCACAGCCCGCCTCCAGAAAGGAGACTGACGTAGATTATTCCTTCTTTGGGTTGAGAAATAAAAAGAGAAACGAGTGCGATAAAGGACAAAAGAAGGGCAATTCTAGGAACCCATGGATAGCCAGGAACTTTAAATGGACGATGGAGTTGAGGTTCTTTTGCTCTCAGACGAATCATTGAATAGGTTGAAAGGACATAAAGAGTGAGTGCTCCAAAAACAGCAATGGTAATGATCTCGCTTGTTTTTCCGGTAAAGAGAGCAATAAGACCAATCCCTAAATTACACAAAAGAGCCCACATCGGTGTTTTTCTTTGAGAAAGAAGGGTTCCCAAAATTTTTGGAGCGTAACCTAATCTTCCGAATTCAAAGGTTGCTCTTCCAGCAACTAAAATAATTCCATGAAAAGATGCAACTAATCCAAAAAGGCCAATGGTGATTAAGAGATGATAGAAAAAATGATTTCCTCCCACGATCTGAGAGAGAGCAAGAGGGAGAGGAGAATCTGAGAGAGAACCCGTTTTTGGGTCATAGACAATGGCTTCCCACCCTGAAACTCCTACGGATGAAAAGAAGACCAAAAAAGCGAGAATTACAAGTGTGGTCATTGCAGAACTAAATCCAATGAGAAGGTCTCGTTTTGGATTGATTGTTTCCTCTGCTATATTTGCGATTCCCTCAATAGCCAAATAAAACCAAATTGCAAAAGGGATCGCACGAAATACACCCCACCATCCATTTGGAAGAGGGTTTTTTTGAAAAGCTTCAAAAGAAAACTCCGGTGCGGCGATTCCAGTAAAAATTAAAATTTCGATTACAGCAATAACCGTAATGACCAACTCAAAAACCGCTGATTGTTTCACACCATAAATATTCAGACCTGTAAATAGAAGGTATGCAAAGACTGCAATGGTAATAGCGGAAATTTCAGGAAAAAAAAGATGAAAATACGCTCCAATTGCAAAAGCAATTGCTGGAGGAGCAAAGACAAACTCAACGACTTGAGCCATTCCTGCTAAAAAGCCCCATCCATTTCCAAGAGCCCTCGAAGTATAAACAAAAGCTCCCCCGGCTCGAGGCAATGCACAACACAGTTCAGCGTAACTCAACACAAAACAGACATACATGAGCGTGACAAAAAGAGTTGCAACACCCATCCCGTAGGGGCCTCCCTCAACGAGTCCGAGGTTCCAACCAAAATACATTCCAGAGATTACGTATCCTACGCCGAGGCCCCAGACCATCAAAGGACCAAGGGTTTTGTGGAATGAATCATTCATCCGTTAGGAGATCCTTTTTTCCAACTTTGAAGGAAAAGACTGAGATCTTTTTCGTGTCCACTTAGAATCAAAAGATCTCCCTCATCAATTTTTGTTTCGCGAGTGGCAGGTTCAACATGACTTTTTCCATCCACTGTTTTTCGAATTCCAACAACGTAAACTCGGTGTTTGGTGGGGAGTGCAAGTTCTTGTAGTGTATGTCCTGCCATTTTTTGATGAGAAACCCATTGAACAATTTTATATCCATTGCACACATCCATTTCGTCAACGACGGTGGGTTCTGCAAGTTTATGAGCAATATTTTTTCCCATTTCGATTTCAACAAAGAAAACCTCATCCGCTCCGATTCGAGAAAGGATTTTATGTTCCATTTCGGCATTTGCTCTTGCTTTGACATGATTGACACCGAGGTCAATGAGATTTGCGACTGTTAAGATGGCAGAGTTAAAATCTTCCCCAATGCAGACAATTGCAGCATCCACTTTATTCACTCCAAGTTGTTCAAGAGCTTTTTTGTCGGTAGCATCTACTTGAACCGCGACTTCTACAAAGTCTTTGACTTGATCAACGAGGAGGGGGGATTGATCAACAGCGATGACTTCCGCTCCCTCCGAAGAAAGAGTTTTGGCAACGGACTGACCTAAAATTCCCATACCAATGATTAAAAACTGTTTTCTGGCCATAAGGCTTCCTTTCTATCCCACATTAAAGTTTGATTGTGCGTAACGAAACCGTTGTTCGCTGACTTTTCCCATTCCTGCATAAACGATGGTCACGAGGCCAAGTCGTCCAGTGAGCATGAGACCAATAACAAGAATTTTACTCATTGAGCTCAGTTTTGCGGTTGCACCTAGTGATAGGCCAACGGTTGAAAGAGCAGATATCGCTTCGAAACTCAGAGCCCAAGGTTCAATGTCTTCAAGAGCTCTGAGAATAATAATAGATATAAATAAAAAACTAAAATACAAAACTATGATTGCAACTGCTTTTTGAAGGATAATTGTAGGAACTTCACTTTTTCTATATTCAATCCATTTATGTCCTTTTAAAAGACTCACCGCTGACATAAAGATAATTCCCGCTGTTGTTGTTTTAATTCCTCCTGCAGTCGAAAGAGGGGCTCCCCCGATAATCATCAAACCTGCAATGAGAAGCTGTGTGCCACTGGTGAGTTGGTTTACTGCCATGAGATTAAATCCCGCAGTTCGAGCAGAAATAGCGTAGAACAAAGACTGTGCAAACCGATTCAGGCTTGAAGCAAAAATATCGCCATCATAGGATTCGACTAGAAAAATTCCAATCGTTCCAAAGGTCAATAAAAAAACCGCCATTTGTAGTGGCAGAGCACTTCCTGGAGATAGCTTTTTTTTATATTGATTTTTTTTGGGACGAAATCGATTAAAGATTTCAAAAATAACAGGGAACCCCATTCCTCCGATGATAATTAAGATACAAACAATTGTTTTCATTCCAACTAAACCAGGAATGTTGAGACTGTCATCGAAAGTACTGAATCCGGCGTTACAAAAAGCAGAAACTGAGTGAAAAAGAGCATGAAACCATCGGTGATCCATTGTGTGGGGCAATACAAAATAAATTAATGCTGCACCAATCATTTCACAGATTACGGTAAAAAAGACGACTTTAGAAATAAAATGACTCATTCCTCCAATATCTGGAATGTCATACATTGTTCTTCCAAGATTAGAATGAGAAAGTG
This sequence comes from Pseudobdellovibrionaceae bacterium, assembly GCA_002722705.1. Lineage (GTDB taxonomy): Bacteria > Bdellovibrionota > UBA1018 > UBA1018 > UBA6935 > UBA6935. The sequence goes on from PBMP01000031.1 coordinate 11,995, forward strand.
AAAGTCGATTACGTGTGATTACAGCGAGACCCACTCCAATGACTACAATTCCGAGTCCCCCAATCTGAATCAGAAAAAGGAGTAAAGATTGTCCTGCAATTGAAAATGTTTCTGAAACAGATAAGGGAGAAAGTCCAGTAACCGTAAGAGCGGATACTGTGACAAAAAAAGCATCTATTAAAGAAATCGATTTTCCCTCGTTTAAGGACCAAGGCAAAATCAGAAAAGTGGTAGAAATCATTGATGTCACACCATAGAGAACAACAATCATACGTCCTGGAGTCAGGTCTACATATCGCCACCAACTTGTAATTCTTCTCATTGACATGATGAGGGCTAAGAGTGCGCTCATTCGTCCGGCAGCGAGATAAGTATGAACACGGGTGGTTTCTAGAACTGAGGGAAGATATTTCATTTCTACCCATCTAAAAATCCACATTCCTAAAAAAATAATTGCTCCTAAACATGCGAGCGATTGAACGAGGTGCCAGCGAGAGAGTACTCGTCCACTGGTATGATGAACTTTCCAATAGCTTTTAATAAGCTGTTGAGCAGAGGTCCCTAAAAACCATGAAAGAATCCCGACTAGCAGAAGAGAGAGTAAGTCTTGAACCCCAAGGGTCCATGAGTTTTCTACGGGGATTAATTCGACTGCAAAAGACAAAAAGATACTCATGACTCCAAGGGAGCTCAGGAAGCGGTCTCTTGCTCTTTGCAAGCGAATCATTCGAGACCGTTTCATTGAAGGTCTCATTTTATTTTGTTTTGCCATTGTCTGGGATCTTATTCAGATTCCAGTCGTAATCCAAGTGTTTGATTTTATAAGTTCGATTTTTTATCGCGTTTTGAATCGCTGAGTCATTAGAAATTCGACTTGAAACGAAGTTTGGTACTGATTTTGAGTATTTTTCGAAGTCTGATTCATACCAGTCAAATATTTTAGAAAGATAGACTATTTTATTTTTTTTATCAATTCGATTTCGAGTAGAATCTTTTAAAAATAGTAGAGTATTTTCTTCCAGTTGAGTTTCGAGATTCTCTGAGGTGTAGACTTTTTTGGAGAGAGCAGGACATCCAATAGATGCACAGTTCACCGCAAAATGGATTCGAGGTTCTTTAAAGTTTTTTCTAATGAATTGATGTTCTATTTGATCCAGATAAGAGTCTTCTCCAAAGAGTTTAAAAAACTCTTGTTTCCAAGGATTTGAGAAAAATCCCACCGTTTTTTTTATTGAAGAAGTAGGGTAGTTTTTTACGATCCATTTGAGTGTAAATGCATTATAGGCATTAATTAGAAAGGAAAGTCTTTGTTTGGAGTCCCATTTTTTGTAGTTTTCTTTTGTGACTAAAGAGACTTGCTCAAGGTATTGATTTAAAATTTCAGGTTCTTTTTTTAGGCCTGAGTAATGAACCCTTGTTTCAGAAGGATTTATTTGAATGATATATTTATTCAATACTTTTTGAAAAAGTGAGTGTTGATGATCGAATTTTTTTATTTTTTCCTCCGCTAAAGTTGAATTTTGAAAAGAACAGAATAATAAAAAGATACTAAAAAAATTTAACATAAATCACCCTAAGAAATTTTCTTTTTGATTTCGTCTATTGATTCATCTTCTATTTTCTTTACGGTTTCCTCTGAAACTGAAATTCCTTCAAAAAATTTCTTAGCATATTGAGAAATTAATTTCAGATGTTTAGTGTAAGTACGACAGCTTTTACAAATAGCGAGATGAAAAAAAACAGAAATTTTTTCGACTCCATGAAGGGGCTCAAGTGAATTGATTCGTTTTGTTAAGTCTTTACATTTCAGCATAAAGATCCCCTAAATTTCTGTCTTTGCAAATGATTCTAGACATTCTCTGAGTCGGTTTCTGGCTCGATATAAGAGAACTCCTAGATTAGTGTGCGTAACTTCGAGAATCTTACAGATTTCTTGTGTTGCTAAGTCCTCAAATTCTTTCAAATAAAAAGCAAGTCGTTGAGCTTTGGGGAGTTTTTCTATACAGTTTTCGATTTGGTTTTTTGTTTCAATCGCATCAATCATTTCATCAGGGGAAATAGGGGCAGAAATCCAATGTCCTGACTCATCAAATCGATGTTCCATGACTTCTTCAATGGGGTCGTTTTGACGTTGTTTTGCTAGGTCTCTTCTCATCTCATTTGCTTTGTTGTATAAAATTCCGAAAATAAACGTTCTGATGTGTGAACGTCCTTCAAAACGTGAAATCACATCGTAAAAAGTGGACCACGTATTTTGAGTCAGTTCTTTTGCCTCATTTTCGTTAAATCCCATACCTAGAGACGCTCTGTAAAGCTGCTGAGTATATGTCCGAATGACTTGCTCAATTGCGGCTTCTTTTTTTTGGGTTAAGTCTTCAATGAACTGAGGGTCACTGAAATTGAATTTGCTTTGGCTCATAGCGATTACTATACTTAAACCGATAGAGATGATAAATGGCAAAAAAATGTAATCTTTAATTTATTCTACTCACTCAAGGGTACGAGGAAGTTTTTATATGTTGGAACAACGAGAAAATCAGGGACAACAGGTCATGAGTCAGGGCTATTCTTTTGTAAAAAAAGTAAAAGAAGAGAATTTAGATCTGAGCCGAAAGTCACTTAAGACTGTTCAAGTCAATTTAGGAAAAAAGTGTAATCAAGCGTGTAAGCACTGTCATGTTGAAGCTGGACCTAAAAGAACAGAAAATATGACTGAAAAAACAGTCGATCGGATTCTCGAACTTTTAAAAAAAGAACACTCTATTGATCTCTTAGACCTCACCGGTGGGGCTCCTGAACTCAATCCTTATTTTCAGAAAATCGTGACTCGTGCGAGGGAAATGGGAATTCGGGTGATGAATCGTTGCAATCTCACTATTTTGTTTGAAAGGGGGCAGGAGCAGACAGCAGAATTTTTAGCAAAAAACCAAGTCGAGATCACAGCGTCTCTTCCTTGTTACTCAAAAGAAAATGTGGATCAACAACGTGGAAACGGAGTTTTTGAGAAGAGCATTGAAGCTCTAAAAATTTTTAATCAATTGGGGTATGGGCAGCCGGAGAGTGGATTGATTTTAAATTTGGTTTATAATCCAGGGGGAGCATTTCTTCCTCCTGATCAAAACTCCTTACAAAGGGATTATCAAAAAAATTTAAAAGAATGGTTTGGAATCTCTTTTAATCATCTTTTTACTATTACAAATATGCCTATTAAACGGTTTTTGTGGGATCTTCAAAGAGAAAAAAAACTCGAAGACTATATGAATCTCCTTGTTCGTTCATTTAATCCAGCTGCAGCTCAAAATGTCATGTGCAGATCGTTGATTTCAATTGGTTATGATGGACAAATTTATGACTGTGACTTTAATCAAATGTTAGAAATTCCTGCCCGTTTTAAAAAGACGACTCTTTGGGATATTGAATCTTTTGATAGCTATCAAAGTGGAGAAATTGCTTTTAGAAATCATTGTTATGGATGTACTGCGGGAGCAGGAAGTTCATGTGGAGGAGCATTAGAGTGAAAAGAGTTGGAATTATTGGAGGAACGGGGTTGTATCAACTTCCAGGTTTGGAGGTTGTTGAAAAAAAAGAAGTGAAAACTCCTTTTGGAAATCCTTCTGCAGCACTTACGGTGGGTCTTTTAGGAAAACAGGAAGTGGTGTTCTTACCTCGCCATGGAGAAAATCATGAGAAACTTCCTTCTGAGATTCAATTTCGCGCAAATATATACGCGCTTAAATCTTTAGGCGTTACTCGGACATTGAGTATTTCGGCTGTGGGAAGTCTTCGGGAAGATTTAAAACCGGGAGACTGGGTCATCCCTTCACAGTATATCGATTTTACCAAGGGTTTTCGAGTTCCTTCTTTTTTTGGAAACGGAGTAACAGGACATGTTTCTACTGCTCTTCCCGTTTGTCATGAGTTTTCAGATTATGTAGCAAATTCGATTCAAGGATTTAATTCATTGCACACAAACCGAACTTATCTTTGTGTTGAAGGTCCGCGTCTAGGGACTCAAGCAGAAAGTCATCTTTTTAGACAATGGAATGCGGATATCGTTGGAATGACTGCTTGTCCTGAAGTATTTTTAGCAAGAGAAGCTCAAATGAATTATCTTACTTTAGCAATCGTTACGGATTATGACTGTTGGAGACCTCAGACTGATGATCATGTCACTGTTGAAAAAGTGATCGAACAATATAAAAAATCGCTTTCCACCGTGATGAAATGGCTTGCTTCTTTTTTTGAGAATGAAATTCCCAGTTGGGAAGATTCAGTTGCACGTACTTCAACAGCAGGAGCATTGATGACTCCTTTGGAAGCAATGAGTGGAGATCAGCGGACATGGGTTCAGACTCTTCTTCTCTAAATTCGTTTGAAGAAGTCAGTGTGATTGTTCCTGTGGGACCAGGTGATGATTCATGGGCATCTCTTCTTCCCTCTCTTTTGAATTTACCTGAAGAAACTGAAATTCATTTTGTAGCGACAGAACCAAGAAAATTAAATTTAGAAGGGCATTGGAATCTTTTTCTAGAAAACTGGAAAGGCACAGCTTATTGGTGGACGACGGATGCCGGTAGAGCAAAACAGCAAAATTTTGGCTTTAAAAAAACTCAGCGATCTTGGATTTGGTTTTTACACGCAGATTCATCCTTTTCAAAAAGAACAATTGAATCGATTAATCAGATTACTCAAAAATCATTTGTAAAAAAAATTTTTTATTTTCGTCTGGGATTCGAAAAAAAACACTTTAATTTAATGAGTATCAATGAGTGTGGAGTTTGGCTGCGTTCTCGTTTTTTAAAAACTCCTTATGGAGATCAAGGGTTTTTTATGCATCGTCAAATTTTTCAAGAACTTGGAAAATTTGATGAAACTCTTCCATTTGGAGAGGACCATGATTTTATTTGGAAGGCTCATAACCGACGAGTCAGATTAGTTGAAATTCCTCAGGTTTTAAAAACAAGTCCACGAAAGTACCAACAGCATGGATGGTTTCGGCTGACGTTGAAATATTTTATTTTTTTGCTGGTAGATACGGTTCCCCGTTATAGAATCTTCCTGAGGAGAAATCAGTCACTGATGAAAAAAACAGCCATTACTCTTTTTGTAAAAACACCTGGAATTTCTTCCGTCAAAACCCGTCTTGCTCAGACCATTGGAAGAGATCATGCGGAATCCTTTTATCGGTATTCTTGTCAAGCTCTTGGACAAGTCGTTGGATCAGTGACTTCTTCTCAAGTAGACGGGGTTTGGGCAGTGGCAGAAGTAGAAGGAATGGAGCGCTGGAAAGGGTTTCGAACCATTCATCAAGGTGAAGGGGGGTTAGGCGAACGACTTCATCGAGTCTACCAACACCTCAGACAAGAGTATGAACAAGTTATTTTTTTAGGAGGAGACAGTCCTCAGATTTCAACAAGTGACTTAGAAGAAGCTCTTTTTTTGTTAGAAGGAAATCATGATTTTGTTTTAGGACCAGCTGAAGATGGAGGGTATTTTTTATTTGGAGGTTCTCTTGATATTCCTAAGCATGTATGGACAGAGGTTCCTTATTCTTCGAAAGATACATTTTCATCTTTTATGAAAGGACTCTCTTCTTTAGGAAGTGTTGCTTTGTTAAAGCCTCAGTTTGATGTGGACGAGTTTTCTGAGTTAAAACGTCTTTATGACGTTCTAATGGATCAGCCAGAAAGTCATCCGGCTCAACTCGAACTTGGGAGATGGATTTCAAACTTGAGATTTTAGTTTCTTAGTTTTGAGAGAGCAATTTCTCTTTGAAGAACTTTAGAAATCGAATGGAGACTATTAGCAGAATTCCACATTTTGCAATTTTCTTTTTCACAATCAATCAACCGGCTACATTTTGAGTATTTCTTCTTTTGATAAGCTTTTTTCTGATCAGAAAGAGTAATAATTCCGATTAAGTTTCCATCGGATTCTTTAAAAAGAGGGGATCCAGAGCTTCCTTTGACTGTATCTACATCTGTCCAAATCATCTGGTTTGGAGCAGAAATCCCCTTAAAAAATCCTCTGCTTTGTTTGAGTGGAATTCCTGAGGGAAACCCCATGGCTCTGACAGAGGCTTGAGGTTCGAATGATCCAACGTAATCAATACTGACTGGATTTCGATCTTTGATTGGAGGAGAGATTTGAATGAGAGCAATATCTTGGCCTCCCATATAGTTCGTGCCATTTAAAAGAGGATACTCAGTGTGGATTTTACGAATGCATGCATGAGATTGATCTCGATGAAGTTTTTGTAATGAGCTGTGAGGATCGCTGATTTCAAAATCTGTATAGACTTCAATTCCCTTTCCGTTACAAGGGTGATCTTTTACACAGTGTCCGGCAGTTAAAACTAAGTCCGGCGCAACTAAAACCCCGCTGCATTCAGAAAGACTGTATTGGAATTCAAACGATTCTCCTGAACAGAGGTTTTTTTCCTCTTTGAGTGTTTTTAATGCATGTTTGATTGAAAGAGACTGAAGATGAGGGTTGCGATTGAAGACCCCTTTTTTTCGGATCGCAACCACCGCTTTTGACTTTTCTCTCCAAAACGAACTTTGAATCTCAAATGCATCGATTCGAGAATCTTCCCCAAAAATATGCGCCTGACAGAGGTTAATCCCTCCGAATATGGCAGCCATGATCCACCCCTGATTCATGATGACCCCTTTTCCCTTTGAATCAAATAGGAGGGGAGCGTTATTTTGTCAAGGCGTGCCAGTAAAAATCACGTAGCTTTTAAGTGGTTGATTTTTTTAAATTATACTTTTCATCTCTGTTATAAATAAAGAGATTAATGAGTCATCAAAGCTCTTTCAATCGCTTAATGTATCTTTGTATTCCTTCTTCTAAAGATAAAAATGGAGTGTTGTATCCTTCGTTTCTCAATCGATCCATATGAGCTTCAGTGAAGGATTGGTACCTCCCTTTGAGTTCTTCAGGCATATCTATAAATTCGATCTGAGGTGAGATTCCCATTGCTTCGTAGGTTGAGTGAACGAGGTCCAAAAAAGTTCGAGCATGTCCAGTTCCTAAGTTGAATATTCCTCGACGAATTGGTTTTTCAAGTCCAAACCACAGAATAGAAACAACATCTTCGACACTGATAAAGTCTCTTTTTTGTTCACCATCTTTCATTCCAGGCTGATCACTTTTGAAAAGTTTAACTTTTCCTGTGTCTAGAATTTGATCAAAAGCTTTTAGAACGACACTTGCCATTTTTCCTTTATGTCTTTCTCCAAAACCATAAACATTAAAAAATTTGTATCCAGACCAATCTTTAGGATGATTTCCTTTTTTTTCTTGTTCCAAAGCCCAGAGGTCAAATTCATGCTTACTGACTCCATAAGGATTGAGTGGTTTTAATAAACTTAACTGGTGTTCAAGATCTTCGTAACCATGAGCTCCATCTCCATAAGTTGCTGCAGAGCTTGCGTAGAGGAGAGGGAGTTGTTTTTCTGAGCAAAGATTCCATATCTTTTGAGAGTATTTCAGATTCACTTCATTGAGGTAATCAATATTCATTTCGGTGGTATCCGTACAAGCCCCTAAGTGAATGATCCCTCTCACTTGAGGTTGTTCTTTTTTAAACCAATCAAAGAAATCGTCTTTATCAATAAGTGTTCCAAAATCTAAAGCAGCATGCTCAGGTCTTTCTTTAAAATATTGAAGATCATCAACACTAATAACCGGTTGATTTTTTATCAGACACGATTCCACAAAACGAGAACCGATCATTCCAGCTGCACCTGTGACTATTAATGGAAGTTTGCTCATACTCTTGGGTTTATCAGATTTAATAAGCTAAACCAATCGAAACACGGGGATTCCTGCTTGATTCTTGAGCTGATTTAATGCCTGATTTTTTTGATTTTCCCATTGGGATTTAAAGTTTGCGACTGGGAAAGTAAGGCTATCAATATAACTTTCAAATTCACTCCATAACTGTTCAACTTCCTCCCAGAGAAGTGCGGTATTGAGTGGGGTGGGGGACTCTGCCCAGATCCGATACCATGGGGCATTCCAGATGAGCCACTCAGTTGTTTCTTTCCATTGATTTGATTCAATTTGTTCTTCCAAATGAAGATATGCATCAAAAGATTCGATGGGGGTTCCTTTGAGAGGGCGAGGAGAGAAAACTTTTGGTTCCCAGTCCCAGTTGGTCAATTCTGGATAAGAATCAATAAGATTTCCAATGGACCGAAGTTCTATTGCGAGAACGTGAGCAAGTGTAATCATTCAAACCACTCCCAGCGTGGAGTGTAGTTTTGAAGTACTTTTCTATTTTGATTTTGAAGTTTTTCTGATTCAGAAATTCCGTACCAATATCCACTCCAGAGGTCTTGTTGGGAAGGGGTATCTTTGGATTGAACAAGCAGGTGAATACCTTGAGGCCAAATCATTTTTTTAAACTTTTCATGAAAAGAAGTGATTTCAGAAAGGGGAAGAGTGAGTTCGAGTTGATAGGCTTTCCAGCGATGAAAAAGCGCTTCTTTTACAAGCGCTTTTTCCCAGTCTCTGATTGGTTGCTCAAAAATAGATCTCCAAAAAGTAAACTCAATTTGAGAGGAACGAGGTTTTGCCTGAGTAATGAGATTTTCAATCGACTCGACTGATTTTAAATCATCATTTCGGATTGAATAGAGATCATCAATTTGTTTTTTAATCTCGGTGAGTGTTTTTTCTGAAGGTGTCGGGCTTCTCCAGGAAAGAAATTTATGGAGCTCCGAGGAGAGTTTAAATGCAATGTTTTTTTTATACAGTGGTTTTGATGAAAAACTCTGAATTTCATTCCACTCCGATTTGAGATGATCAAATGCTGGGGTTTTTGGGATTTTCATTTTTTAGGTTTGATAATGGAGGTCGTAGGTCGATGGGAACGAATGAATCGTTTTGAGCGAAACCCAAGTCCCGAGCGTGTTTCTAATCTTTTTTTTGCTGTAGGAATTGAAGTTTCTTCTCGGTGAGTTGTTTTTTCTTGTGAACTGACTTTCTCAAGTCGTGAGAGGTCAAAGGGCTGGTCTAGTTTTTCTTGCTCTTCAAGGGCACTGAGTTCTTTTTTTAAACTTTGAGTGGTGAGCTGTTCAAGTTCTCCTAAAAAGCTAAGGGCTTGAGCATACATAGGGGAGTGAGTCGGTTCTTTGGTATTAAACTCCTGAATTTGTTTTGCAATTGCTTGGTTAAACTTGGTGTTGTTTAGGGAGCGAGACATAAGGTCACCTCCTGAAAATAAGATTCAATTTCAGAGATTTCTTCAATACCCAGATCTTTTTTTGAGAATCCTATTTTCTTAAATTTGAGTCTGACTAAATTATCTTCGATTTTTTTTAAAGTCTGTGGGTGAGGAAGTGTTCGTTCACGAGGATAGTGATTAAATCCCATTCCGTAAAAAATAACATTTAAAGACTTGTCTTTGAAACGAATGGGAAGATAAGTCATTTCCCCTTCTTGTCCATTGAGTGCTCCTTGGCGAAGGTAATGAGAAATCTGCCCCCTGACTTGCCAGTCGAGTTCGCCAGCGAGTCCTTGGAGAGGACGCTCATTTGCGTAACAGCTCACTGCAATGACATCCACGGTTCCTTCAAAAAGCATTTGAGTAATGGATGATTGACTGGTTTTACTCATTGGACTTATTCCCCCACTATCATTTTAAAGGTTTTCTTAATGGGATTCAAGCGACTGGTTTAGGGAAAAGACTAGGAATTTCTTTCCTTGGATGCAGCATCTAGAATTCCATTAATAAATGAAGGTGATTCAGCTGTTCCAAACTGTTTTGCAATTTCAATTGCTTCATCCATCGTGACTGATGTGGGAATATCATCAAGATAATCAATTTCATAAAGAGAAAGTCGAAGGAGGCATCGATCCACTTCTGCAATTCGATCAATTCGCCAATTTTTAGCCAGTGTGGTGATTTTTGAATCAATTGCTTCTAAATTTTGTAGAGAACCCACAATGAGTTCAGAAGCAAAACTTCTGAGTTCTTCTGGAACTTCAAAATGGTCATAGTAGGAATGCAGTTCTTCAATCAGAGAGGGACCCATAGAAACAGGTTGTGCTCCTTGATGATAAAGATATTGAAATGCAACTTCTCTGGATCGTCTTCTAGGAGTTTTCACGGGAGTCCTTTTCTGGTTCTTTTGAAATAAAAGAAAAACTTAAACTTTCAGGTTGAGTTAGAGGGCGTGGACGTTTTTTTATGTCTTTTACAAAGTCTTCGACGTCTTTAAATTTTTTATATACTGAAGCAAATCGAACATAGGCCACTTGGTCAATGTCGTGAATTTCGGTCATTAGCATTTTTCCGATGGTTTGAGATGGGATTTCTTTTAGTCCAAATCCTTGAATGCTTTTTTCAATTTTTCGAGTAATAAACTCGACTTGAGCTGTTTCTACAGGCCGTTTGAGAAATGCCATTTTTAATCCACCAATAACTTTGTCTCGAGAAAAAGGTTCTCGTCTTCCATCTTTTTTAATTACCACTGGCATCAACTCTTCCACTCGTTCATAGGTAGTAAAACGAGCATCACATTGGGGGCATTTTCGCCTTCGGCGAGTAATATCCGCAGTCTGATTGATTCTCGAATCAATCACTTTTGTGTTTGAGGTTGAACAATAGGGGCACTTCACCCCCATTCTTTTAACTTAAAAAAAAAGAAAAGGGTAGGAAAGACTCAGGTTTCCCTATCGATACAGTGGGAATTTTTCACACAGTGAGATGACTTCTGTCTTCAGACTTTCTAATTTTTTGAGGTCTCCTCCACTTCGAATCCCTTGGGCGATCCAGCTTGAAATTTGCTTCATTTCAGAGGTCTTTAGCCCTCGTGTAGTCAATGCGGGTACTCCTACTCGAAGTCCGCTGGTGACGAAAGGAGACCGCTTTTCCCGGGGAACGGTGTTTTTATTGACTGTAATATGAGCAAGGTCAAGCCAAGCCTCAGCATCTTTTCCAGTTACGTCTCCTCCTTCGAAAGAACTGAGGTCAACCAAAATGAGGTGGTTTTCAGTTCCTCCTGTGACGAGATCAAATCCTTCGGACTGAAGTGCTTCTGCAAGCGCGCATGCATTTTCAAGGACTTGCTGTTGATAGACTTTAAAATCGGGCGCGAGCGCTTCTCCAAAGGCGACTGCTTTTGCTGCAATCACATGTTCTAAAGGTCCCCCTTGAATTCCCGGGAAGATTTTTTTGTTGACTGTTTTAATTTGTTCTTCTGATCCAAGGATAATTCCACCTCGCGGACCTCTGAGGGTCTTATGGGTAGTACTGGTGACTAAGCTTGCGTGAGGAATGGGGTTTGGATGAAGGTCGGCTGCCACCAGTCCAGCGATATGGGCCATGTCTACAACGAGGTGAGCTCCTACTTCTCGAGCAATAGAGCCAAAGGCCTCAAAGTCAATTAGTCTAGGGTAGGCGCTCGCTCCTGCAACAATGACTTGAGGTTGAAAGGCTTTTGCTTGCTCTCGTATTTGGTCGTAATCTAATCGATCAGTTGAGTCTGAAAGGCCGTAAAATCCTGCTTCAAAAATTTGTCCACTAAAATTTACCGGAGAACCATGAGTGAGGTGTCCACCGTGAGAGAGGTCCATTCCTAAAATGCGATCTCCGGGTTTCATGAGTGACAAATAGGCTGCCATGTTTGCTTGCGATCCGGAGTGAGGTTGTACATTGGCCGCTTCTGCTCCAAAAAGTTGAGTTACGCGTTTAATTGCAATCGATTCGATTTCGTCTACATTTTCGCATCCTCCATAATATCTTTTTTGAGGGTATCCTTCGGCATATTTATTGGTCAGTACTGAACCTTGAGCTTCCATGACTGCTTGGCTTGCATAGTTTTCTGAAGCAATCATTTCAAGCCCACGTTCTTGTCTGATTTCTTCCTTTTCAATCCATGAAAGAATTTCTGGGTCTTGTTTTTTCAAAGAGGTTTGTAAAAATGAATTCATGTTTTAATTTCCTTTTTCTATTTCAGTAATGAGATCGATTCTTTTTTGGTGACGTGCTTCTTTTGAGAATTCAGTGGTAAGCCAAACCCTAACAATCTCTCGTGCTTTTTCTTTCTCAATTACTCGAGCACCCAAGCACAAAATTTGAGCATCGTTATGTTCTCTTGCCATTTGTGCAGAAAAAAGATCATGTGCAACAGCAGCTCGTATTCCTTTTCTTTTATTCGCGGCAATATTGACTCCAATACCTGTTCCACAAATTAAAATGCCACTTTTGCATCTTCCTTCAATGATTTCGTCAGTGACTTTTTTTGCCATGATCGGATAGTCGACTTTTTCGTCATCAAAAGGTCCGATGTCGATCCATCTGATTTCTGGAAAGTATTCTTGAAGGTTTTTTTTGAGGGATGGGGACGCGTGATCTCCTCCAATTGCGATTGGATGGTCTTTAAAAATCATGCGCCTATCTACTCATGACCTGATTCAACAATCAAGTCTAAGAGTATTTGATTATTTAAGTTTAATTAAAACTTCTTTTTGACAGATTGCGTTATTTCTGTAAGTTTTCGCTCTCAGAGGAGATGTTTAAATGAGTCGATTAAAGGTCTTTGTACTTTTTTTAAGTGGTCTCTCGATTTTAGGATGTGATTCAGAAAATCTTGCGATTCCCGGGGATTTACGTTCTGGAGAGTATCAGCTTTATCTTGATGGAGCCGAATCGAGTATTGATTTATTTAATGAGCAACGAGATGGGCTCCACGGGGCTCGTCAAGGATCCTTAGATGCGGTGAAAGCCTATGGAGCCGAGACCAGTCCTCTTCCCTATTTAAAGGCTACCGTTAGAAATGAAGGAGACCTGTTGAAGGTGTGGGTTTATTTTATTTCATTAGACCGAACCACTCGACCCACCTATGAGTTTTCTCCGGATGAAGATGGAATAGCTAGAATCTATTCTAAAAAAGATCAAGTCGATTGGGACCGGTTTACGGGTTGTACTTTTATTAATAATTCGTATGTAGAATTTGAAATTCTTCCTGATGGAAAAACGTTTGATCTTCGACGAGTTGAGAAAAGAGAATACTCTTCTAGTTTTGAGTGTCTTCATTACCTTACAGACCTGTTTAAAGAGACTTATGATGGGAGCATTGAGAGTGTTCCAGAGTTATGGCATACATTGGTGATGGCAGAAGTGCTCGATCCTGAGCAAATTCCAAATACACAGATTGTCACACAAACGTTGTTAAGCCATGGAGAGTGGACTGACGTTTCACCTCAGGTGCCTGGATTTGGTTTAGATGCACCTGAAGTGACTGAGTAACTCTTTTAAAATGCAAGACCTTGATCGAAATTTTTCCACATATGAGAAGGAACAGGTCCTGTATTTCTTTCATTGTATTTAGCACTTTTCTTTTCCGAGTAGAGGGTTCGAATTTCTCCCTGGACCTCGAAGTAAATCAGTTGTCCGATAGGCATGCCTGCGTAAACTCGTACGGGACGTTTGACAGAGATTTCAAGTGTCCAATGGTTTGCAAATCCAACGTCTCCTTTTCCTGCTGTTGCATGGATATCAATTCCTAGTCGTCCTGCGCTTGATTTCCCTTCTAAAAATGGAACGTGTTTCCACGTTTCTGTATATTCTTCTGTGACTCCCAAATAGAGTTCATCGGGTTGTAAAACAAATCCTGAATCAGGAATTTCAAAGCAATCAATTTCTAGCTCTTTTTTGGCATCTAGAATTTTATCTCGATAAGTTGCGAGCGTTTTTCCAAGGTGAACATAATAACTATTTGTTCCCATACATTCCGGACGAAAAGGCTCAATCACAATGTGCTTGTTTTTCATTTCTTCTAAAATTTGTAAATCTGTCAGTATCAAAACCCATCTCCCTTGTTAAAAATTAGGCAGACCCTACCTTCTTTCTATTTGTGTCTCAACTTGAAGATCGATATATCTCTTTATTATGAAATCATTGATTCTTATTCGACATGGGCAAAGTACGTGGAACCAGCAAAATCGTTTTACTGGATGGAAAGATGTTGGACTCACAGCGCAAGGAATAAAAGAAGCTCAAGAGGCAGGAGCTCTTTTAAAATCAAAGGGTTTTGAATTTGATCAGGTCTGGACCTCGGTTTTGACACGTGCCATTCAAACGACCTGGCATTTATTAGATTCATTAGAGCAGCAATGGCTTCCTGTTGAAAAAGACTGGAGACTCAATGAGCGTCATTATGGAGGACTCCAGGGGCTCAATAAGGCAGAAACGGCTGAGAAATACGGAGAAGACCAAGTCAAAATTTGGAGAAGAAGCTATTCAACGCTTCCTCCACTTCTTGAACTGAGTGATGAGCGCCATCCTCGCCATGATCGAAGATATGCTCATTTAAACCCAGAAGAACTTCCGAGTGGAGAGTCGCTTGAAACCACAGTGAAACGGGTCGTTCCCTATTGGGAAACCATTCTTAAACCGGCTTTGACTCAAGGAACACGAGGCTTAGTTGTGGCCCATGGAAATAGCTTGCGTGCGTTAATTAAGGTTTTAGAAAAAATATCAGATGAAGAAATCACCGAACTGAATATTCCCACAGGAACACCGATTCAAATGGACTTTGATGATGATTTTAATGTTTTGAGTCGAAATTACTTAGGAGATCCTGATGCGATTGCCGCTGCCGCTCAAGCAGTAGCGAATCAAGGAAAGTCGGTATGAGTATTTTTAAAAAAATCATTGATAGAGAACTTCCTGCAGAAATTGTTTATGAGGATGAGTTTTGTTTAGCGTTTAAAGACATTCAGCCGAAAGCTCCTGTTCATCTTCTTTTGATTCCAAAAATAGAGATTCGCTCTCTTGCAGAAGCAAATGAAAATCATAAAGAACTTCTGGGACATCTTTTACTCAAGGCTTCTGAGATTGCGCATCAACAAGGGTTAGATTCAGGATTTCAGGTGATTACCAACTCAGGAGAGAGTGTAGGACAAACTGTTTTTCATCTTCACTTTCACATTTTGGGAGGAAAAAAACTTTCATGGCCCTAGAGGGCTCGGCAAAGTTTTCCCAGTTTTCTCTGTCAACAACCTTTCATTGAAAAGAGATTAAACCCCCTTCATCCTCATAAGGTGAATCCTCTTTTTCTCGTCTTTTTATTTCTAGTCATTCCGGAAGCAAAAGCAGTTTCCTTTGATTTCTATTTAGGTACAGGAGCTTATTTAGATGGAATGATCGGAGCAAAAGAAGCCATAGAGCTTTCAAGTAAGACTGCGCTTTCAAATCAAGAAACAGATTTTTACTACCAAGCAGAGGGAATCGTTCAGATGAGTTTGGACGATTTACTAGGGGATTCTACTCATTTCATTGAAGCTTCTTTTTCTTATAATATTATCCCGGTGGGAAGAAATGAGTCGAATTACTCAAAGTCAGTCTGGGTGGCAGGAATCGATTATGGATACACGTTTTTGGATTTAGAAAATTTCGGGAGTTTTTCAGTTTTGACAGGACCTTCTTTTATCTTTCTAAGAATCAAAGGAGAAGGTGGGACGAATTCAGGTGGTGACTACCTTCCAGGTGAGGTCTCAAATGCGAGGTACTGGGCTTTGGATACTGGATTGAGTTATCGTAATCAGTGGATACGGGTTTCATTAAAAGCCCTTTGGTCACAGATCTTAAGCCATGATGCGCTCAACGCAGGTGGATTATTAAGTGTGGCTTATCGTTTTTGAGGAAGAGTATGAAACGTTACCTTTTTTTACTTCTGTTTCCATTTACAGCAAATGCGTTTTTTTTGCTTCTTTCTCCGAGTATTAAGGGATGGGACAAAACCGATATTCCGTTTCAGTATAACTTTTCTGGATGTCCTCAAGGGCAATCAGGCTTAGTTGATCTACTCAATCAAGCTGGAACAGTGTGGTCTCACATTCCAGGTGTTTCTTTGAATTTTGTGACTTCAGGAGCTTCGGTTTCTACGACAGTGACCCAGGCATGGAGTGCCTTTCAAGGAAACTCAGATGTGACGTTGGTCGACCCTCCTGTGATTATCTGTGATACGGATTTTGCAAATACCTTAACGACCATTGGTTCTGTTTTAAGTGTATCAAACACATTAGGGGTGACTTATGTAAATGGGGTCAATGGACATATCAATCGAGGATTGATCTTGATCAATGCAGATGCAAGTACGACTGCTGGAAACACAGTTCGTTCTTATGCAACTGCAGATCTTATTGAACTCTTTGTTCACGAAATGGGGCACGCTCTTGGGCTTGCCCACACCAATTACGATGGTTCTGTGATGCAAGATGGAGGAGGCCAGAACCTTAGTATTGATGATATTGACGGTATCCGTTATCTCTATCCTCGGGAAGAAGACTTCACTTCCCAAATGTTTGCTTGCGGCTCCCTGTCAATCAGTTCTCCTGGAGGTCCCTCTGCTCCTGGAGGAGCATTTATTTTTAGTTTGTATGGACTTTGTTTTTTATGGTTTTGGAGACGAAATTCAAAGTCTCTTCTGAATCGAAGTTAGTTTTCAGAGGCGGACCATTTATTGTGGGAGAACTGAAGTCCTTGTTCTTTCATTGCATCAAATAAAGATTCCGCATAATCAATTGCAATCAGATCTCTATATCCCTCTTGAATGGCGTTCTGAGGATAAATTCCTTTTTTTATACCATTCATGTTTTGTGAGAAAAAAACTAAATGGTTTTGAGTAAGGTGCTGAGCAGCGGCTAAGATCTTCTTTTCGCGAAGAGAAAGATGAGAGCTTTTTTCTGAAACGATTCCGTTCCAAAGACTGAAATTTAAATCTTTTGATTTCAAAAAAGTGATAAAAAATTCATTTCCTGCTTCAGGGAATGCTTTTCTCCATTGATCCCACTCTTCTGATGGGTAGAGGTGAAGAATTTTGGAGAGATAAGAGTCTCTGAGTTGAACCATCGCTGTTTTTAATCCAATAGAAGGAACAGTGACTTTATGAAGTCGTTTCCATTCGATAAAAACTTCGTCTGGATCCATTTTTTTATTTTGCTTAAATACCTGCGGGGAGTTGATCGCCCATTGGTGAGGACTTATTTTGGCTAATCTGATCAGAGAAACTAAGTTTTTCATTCTAAAGTGTAGTTCGAATTCCTCACCGTGTTGAATAAAGTGCAGCCAGTCTTTAGGAAGAGAGTGTCCTGAGAACTGTTCTCTTCGAGAAAATAATTCAAGTTGTACCAAAGTTTCTGGATTTAAAAAAAAGGTATTTCGTTCGTTATTTCGGTTTTTAAAAAAAATAGAAACATCTACTTTAAAGTCAGAGTCAACAACGGATGACAAGTGGTTCAGGGTATCTTTTTTACTGGGAGATACACTGATCTTTTTTAAAGGAATATACTGATAACGGGGGTGATCTGAGATGAGGCTTTCATGGGTAATAATTACTCCAGGGGTTTCATTTTCGGTAATGACCGTAATGGGTCCCTCATAAGCGATTTCTTCCATCATTTCGTTTAAACGATATTTAAAACGAGCTGCCTTTTTGTTTTGAATCAAATTTTCTAATACTTGTTTTTGGCTTTCTGAAACTTGTTTTAAACGAGGAGGAGAGAATTGAAGAGAGTGAGGGGCAATGAGTTTTAAAGAAAGGGATTTGATTTTTCCGTTTTGAAAATAAATCAAACGGTTTTGATCGATCTGAATAGGCGTTACTGATTGAATTTTAGTTTTAAATTTTTCTCTAAAAGAAATGGAAAAATTCTTTTTTATTGCATTATTTATATCTCGATTAATTTGAGACCATTCCTCTGATGTTGTTATTTTTTCAAGTCTTGTGTTTTCTTGAATGATCGAAGGGAGATATAACCAGAATCTTTTTGGTTTTTCTTGAGTGGTTTGTTGGGTTTCAAAAAGAATCCATGATTTAAAAAGAAAAGACTCGTTTTTAGAAAACTTTATAATTCTTCCAGTGAGTTCTAAGTTTGGATGTTGGTTGTCTTGTGAGGCGATTACTTCACTGCGTAGAGGAAAGAGAAAGAAGTCGATGGGATTGAAGATTCCATTTCTTTTAAATTCTACTCGTATAATTTGATCTTTTGGAGTGGGACTAAGAGGATGAATTCCTTTAGAAAGAATCCCTTTAATGCGTCTTTTTTTTTGATGCCTTGGGAGTTGACTTGATTCTCTTACTTTAGCGATTTCAACCTCTCTCCATAAAGAGCGCATAAAGTTGTTTTGGCATTGATCTGTTTTTTCAGCATACGCAAAAGATGAGAAAAAGAGTAAAAGAGATAGTGATTTTAAAGTCATCATTCTCATTCCTTTAAGATAGAAATTTATTTTTTTACAAACCTTTGAGTCTTTGAATCAAAGACCAGTCCTTGTTTCTCAAGCTCGCTGAAAAGAGAAGAAAGTGATGTTCTAACTGCAAAAAAAGTAAGTTGTTGAATGGATCCAATGGGATAAATTCCTGTAGGGATACGAACAGGAGCACTATAGAAGGCTAACTGGTGTTCAGTAAGGTATGAGATTGCTGCAATGAGTTTTACTTCTTCTACTGTTAATTCTGAAGAGTGATTCACAAGACCATCGAAGAGGTCAAATCGTTTACCAATTTTTTTGATAAAGAGTTCGATTAAAGTTAAGTTGTGTTGAAATTCAGGAAGAGATTTGGCCCATTGATTCCACTCATTAAAAGAGGAGAGAAGAAAACTATTTCTTAAAAAAGAATCTCTTACGTGTTTAAATGAAGAATTAAATTTTTCACTTAGATGAGGCATGAAAGCAGGAACTGTCATTCCTTGAATCTTTCTATCTATTGGATTGTCGAACCACCACATGGCATGGCTAATTGACCATTCATCTTTATTATTTCTTAGGGCCGTTATTCTCATTGTAGTTTTTTTAAGTTGAAAAAAGAGAGTGATTTTTTTTCCTGGAGCAAACAGAGATTTTAACTCTTTTGGAAGCTCGTGTTCAAGAGAAGAGTTATCGTGACTGGTTGCCTGAAACCACTGAAGAACAGAGGAAGGAATGGCAATTTTTGAGCCGTCTTCTTTTTCGGCCCAGACTTTTACTTGCGATGGAAGTTGAGTTTCGTTGAGTTCAAATGGTTTTCTTTCTTTTTGATATTTTTGTCTTAATCCAATGTCTTGAAAGAAAAAGTAACATTTTTCCTTAAATGAAGGTTTTCCAGCAAGTACTGGAGTTGAAAAAACAAGTAAAAACAACAGAGTTAGGATACGCATGACTTCATTCATGTAATTTTTAATGCGCGATGTCAATTTAAAATAATTTAAGCGTGCTTCCCAAAAATTAAACAGGCATTGGTTCCACCAAAACCAAAACTATTAGAGAGAGCGTACTCGACTGTTTTTTGAATCGATTGATGTGGGGTAAAGGAAACTCCAAGTTTCTCACATTCAGGATCGAGGTGATCTAAATTGATTGTAGGAGGAATTTGGTTATCTCTTGTTGCTAACAATGCAAAGACTCCTTCAAGTGCACCAGCAGCTCCAAGTAAGTGCCCAGTCATTGATTTTGTAGAGCTAATATGAAGGTGCTCTTTTGCTTCTGGAAAAAGTTTACAAATAGCTTTGGCTTCCTCTACATCTCCTGCAGGAGTGGATGTTCCGTGAGCGTTTACATAATGTAATTTTTGCTTAGAAATTCCAGATCGTTCTAAGGCCATTTTCATGGCTCGGTAACCTCCTTCGCCTTCAGGAGCAGGCGAAGTCATGTGGTAGGCGTCTCCGGAGAGTCCATAGCCGACGATCTCACCATAAATTTTAGCGCCTCGCTTTAGAGCGTGTTCTCGTTCTTCAAGAACCATCATGGCAGATCCTTCACCCATGACAAACCCATCTCGATCAACATCAAAAGGACGAGAGGCTTTTTGAGGTTCTTCAACTCGTGTTGAAAGGGCTTTCATTGATGCAAAACCACCAAGACCGAGAGGAGAAATGACTGATTCGGCACCTCCTGCTAACATGAGGTCGGCCATACCAAGTTGGATGTGATGAAAGGACTCTCCAATGCTATGGGCACTTGAAGAGCATGCAGTCACATTGCAGACATTGGGGCCTTTTAAATTCAGTAAAATTGAAAGTTGCCCGCTAGCGAGATTTGGAATGACTTGTGGTATGAAAAAAGGAGTGATCCGTTTATACCCCTTGGTCCGATAGGTTTCGTGAACCGCTTCAATTTCAGGAAGTCCACCCATTCCAACGCCGACATTGACACCGAAACGTGTTGAATCTAAAGAGTCTCTCAAAGAATCTAATCCAGAGTCCTCATAGGCTTCTATTCCTGCTGCTAGTGAGAGTTGAATGAAGCGTCCCATTTTTTTGAGTTCTTTTTTATCTGAAACTTGGGTGATGACTTTAGCGTCCGGGCTTTGAGATCCATAGGGACGAAGCGGGGGGCGGGGGGTGGTTAAATCCAACCCCTTTACCTCTCCTGCGAAAGGAACAGGACAGTCCTGAGAATCAAAAAGTGAAATTGAATCAATTCCAGATTTTCCTAAAAGTGCGTTTTTCCAGGTGTCTTGGGCATTCAATCCTAAGGGAGAGACTGCACCAATTCCTGTCACAACAACTCTTCGGTTCATGAGGTGTCCTGTCATTAGAAATGTAAAAACTTAGTTAAGTTTCGCAGCAATGTACTGAGTGACGTCGCCTACTGTTTTTATTTTTTCTGCATCTTCATCAGGGATATCTAAGTCAAACTCTTCTTCCATCGTCATGACGAGTTCAACAATATCTAAGCTGTCTGCACCTAGGTCTTCGATAAACGAAGCTGCTGCAACTACTTTTTCTGATTCTACCGCGAGTTGGTCACAAATAATGTTTTTCACTCGTTCTTCAACTGCACTACCTTCTGCCATCTTTTACTCCTTTAAGATCTTCTATTTTCTATGAAGTCTAAATTCATTTACATATACATTCCACCATTAACACCAATGGTCTGCCCCGTAATATAGCGGCTTTCATCAGACGCAAGAAAAGAGACCAAAGATGCAATGTCTTGAGGTTCTCCCAGTGTTCCTAGAGGAATGCTGCGTAGAATCGCCTCTTTTTGGTCTTCAGTCAAGGCTCCTGTCATATCTGTTTGAATATATCCTGGGGTCACCGTGTTGACTCGTAATCCTCGTGAGGCAAATTCTTTGGCAACTGATTTAGTGAACCCAATTAGTCCGGCTTTTGCGGCTGCGTATGCAGACTGTCCAGGATTACCCATTTCACCTACGACTGATGAAATTTGGATAATACTTCCTTTGCGTGTTTTCATCATCGATTTAGCAACAGCTTTGGTGCAATAAATTGCTCCTTTGAGGTCGATGTCTAAAGTGGCATCTAAATCTTCAGGTTTCATGCGAATGAGTAAACTGTCTCGCGTGATTCCAGCGTTATTCACAAGGACATCTAATGGCCCCATCTCTTTTTGTAGTTTTCCTAAAACTTCTTCTACCGCTTGAAAATCCGAAACATCGAGTTGAATTGCTTGAGCCTGTCCACCCGATTTTGAAATGTCATCAACGACTTCAATTGCTTTTTCTTTATTTGATGTGTAGTTCACAAATACAAAAAAACCATCTTTTGCGAGTCTTTTAGATATTTCAGCTCCAATTCCACGGGATCCCCCAGTGACGAGTGCTTTTCTTATTTGTTCAGCCATTCTTCAATTCCCTTTAAATCTTCAGGTTTACCCATGGATCGAACTTCGAATTCCTTCCCAGCAGATTTCGAAATTCTTTTGATGAGACCTGAGATTACTTTTCCATGTCCAAATTCAATTCCTCGATCAATTCCTTCATTCATCATTGCATGAACTGATGGCTCCCAAAGAACGGGATGATCAATTTGCTCTCCAAGGAGTTTAAGAATGGATCCTTTTTCTTGAGTTAAGCGACCTGTTCGGTTTGCAAAATAGGGGTGACTAGGAGTATTGACTTCAATTCCTTTTTCATTAAAAAGTGCTTCCATTCGAATACGTGCAGGCTTCATTAAAGAGCAATGAAAGGGAGCGCTAACTTCTAGTTTTTTTGCTTTTCCTGTAATTTCACCAGACTTTAGAAGTTCAAGAGCGACATCAATTGCGTCCGTTGATCCAGCAATAACAATCTGTCCTGGAGCGTTAAAGTTTGCAGGTTCAACGATTGGTTCGACTGAGTAGTGTTCTTTACGGTCTGATTTTGCTTTTTCTGTTGCTCTTTTACACAGTTCTTCTACCGATTCTGGAGACATTCCTAGTGTTGCAGCCATAGATCCTTCTCCTGAGGGAACGGCTTCTTGCATAGCTTGACCGCGCGCTTTCACCCACCGAGTTGCTTGGGCTAGGGGAAGTGCGCCAATGGCGACTAAAGCACTATATTCACCTAAAGAATGGCCCGCAGCATGTGTCGGGGTAAAATCGAGTTCTTTTTGGGCGACTCGAAAGGCCGCAATTGAATTCACTAAAAGACAAGGTTGTGTGTTTTCTGTTTGCATCAAAACATCTGCAGGTCCTTCAAGACAGAGTTTTTTTAGATTGACCGAAATGGCGTCAGAAGCCTCTTCAAAGATTTCTTGTGCAATTTTAAACTCGGTAAGAAGTTCTTTTCCCATCCCCACTTGTTGGGACCCTTGTCCCGGAAAAAACGCAATCATGATTCACCACCGTAAAAGAGCAGATCCATAAGTGAGTCCAGCTCCAAAAACGTCAAAGAGTACGAGGTCTCCTCGTTTTATTTTTCCTGTTTTTACTGCTTCAGCAAAAGCTGTAGGAACCGTTGCAGCAGAGGTATTGCCAAATCGATCGACATTGACGATGACCTTGTCCATTGGAACATTTAATTTTTTAGCAACATTTTCAATGATTCGTAAATTCGCTTGATGAGGGACAATCCAATCAACGTCTTCGACAGAGAATTCGTTCGATTCAATCGCTTTTTTTGCGTAGGTCGCAAGGGTATTACAAGCTACTTTGAAAATCTCGCGTCCTTTCATTTTCATTTTGTGTTCTTGTCTTTCGTATACTTCCGGAGTGACTTCTTGGTTGGATCCTCCTGCAGGAATATAGAAGAGGTCCCAAAGGTTTCCGTCCGAGCCGACGTGTGTAGAGAAGAGACGGGAGGATTGATCTGAATGAGTCCTTTGAACCACAGCCGCTCCAGCACCATCACCAAAAAGAATTGAAGAAGTTCGGTCTCCCCAATTGAGATATGGACTGAGAACCTCTCCACCAATCACTAAAATGGTTTTGTGTGCTCCTGTTTTAATCATTTGGTCTGCGAGGTGAAGTCCATAGACGAAGCCAGAACAGGCGGCATTGAGATCAAGTGCACCTGCTTGTAAAGCACCTAGCTTTTTCTGTAACCAGCAAGCAGTACTAGGAACTAAAGTATCTGGAGAACAGGTGGCGTAGAGAATTAAGTCAATGTCTTGAGGCTGAATATTCGCCATTTCCATCGCTTCAAGAGAAGCACGTAACCCAAGACTAGAATTTCTCTCATCCTCTTTTAGAGAAGAAATTCTTCGCTCACAGATACCGGTACGTTCACGAATCCATTGATCGTTTGTCTCAGCTCCGTGTTGAGCAATTTTTTTTGCGAGTTCTTCGTTGGTAACAATACCTTTGGGATGGGCAGATCCTATCCCTGAAATCCAAGAATGATGCACGTGATTTGAATTAACTTAACGAAGTCGATACAACTGGTTTTCCGTCGTAGTGTCCGCAATGAGAACAAACTCGGTGTGGACGAGTGAGGCTTTGACAGTTTTTGCATTGATGAGCTTCAACTGCAGATAAGCCACTTGCACTGTTGTGACGTCTTCGATCTCTTCGACCACGTGATGTTTTTTTCTTCGGTTGAGACATAGGTCTTCTCCTTAGGCATTTAGGACTTCTTTTTGTCCCTGACTTTAAAGTTTTTTAGCGAAGCAAAAGGTTGATGTTTTTCAAAACCTTCATCTTCTTTTGTTTTCTCCCCGAGGGCAGATTGCGGGTAGTTTGGGCACTTGCCTTCTCTGCAATCATCACTTTTCAGGGGTTGAAAGGGAACTTCTAGCTGAATTTGTTCATAAAGTACAGCACTTAAGTCAATAAAATCTTCCTGGATAAAAATCATCTCAATATCAGCGTCTGGAGAGCCTAAGCTATCTTTATTTAAGTCGTTTCTACGAATCTGATGCGCTTGAACAGCTTTCCCAGAGGTCCCTCTGGCTCCCCCTAATTTTGCTTCTTCAGGGGAAAGCCCAGCCATCATTGGGTCTTTAGTGAAGAGACTCATGAATCGGCGTCCTACTGGCTTTGGAAAAGGATCGCCACACAGGCTACATAAAAGGTGAAGGCGTGTTTCAATTTCCCCTTTTAATTCAAATATTTCTCCTAGTTTTCTGATGTGAAACTGAATGGACGCAGATCGATTTCCTTTCATCAGATCAATCCTGCGCTTATCGACTATTGAATTACTGGTTTCGTCGTTTTGATTGAGAACCTGAGCGACCCAAGGTGTTTTTTCATTAAAATCAAGGATTTGTTCTTCTTCTTTGATTTGTTTCAAGTAGATTTTCATGAAAAACGAGTCCTTTGGTCAATTGAGAAATTGGCCTGACTGTACCTGAAGGTTGAATGGAGAGTCAATACTGGACTGACTGCTGAATTCTTCTTGGATTTTCGTTGACTTAGGTACAGTGCAGTGGCAATCCATAATTCTATGGCAAAAAAGAAAAAAGCAGCGAAGAAAAAGACAGCAAAGAAAAAAGTAACTAAGAAAACAACAAAGAAGGTTGCTAAAAAAACTGCAAAAAAAGCAGCAGCAGCTTCTAAAAAGAAGAAAGTTGCTAAAAAAACTGCAAAAAAAGCAGCTTCTAAACTCAGTAAGTTGAAGTCATTGGTGAAGGCTGCTACCTCTACCACTCCTAAAAAAGCCAAAAAAACACCTGAAAAATCAACTAAGGCGAAAAAAACAGCCCCTCAGGTGGACGATTCAAAAGAGGTGAAGAAGAAGAAGCTGGTTACTTCTGATAAAGCGGCAAAAAAAGCACCTTCGAAAAAAATGCCTGTGATTGATTACGATAGCGATGATCATTACGATGATGTCTGTCGCGAAATTGGTTGCGAAGCAGATAGTATTTCTGCAGGATATTGCCGGCCTCATTACATTAAGAATTGGAAAAAAATTAAGCGTAAAGAAATTATCTTAAAAGAAGGAAAATTAAATCGATATATCGAGGAGCTGGTTGCAAAATACCCAGATAAATATATCGATGCGATTCGAAATGATATTTCTTCAGAGAAAGCTTTCTCTCAGGTGGTTACTGAACTGGAGTTAGGTGAATCGATTGATGATATGGATATGGAGGGAGATGATATTGACTCCCTCATTAGCAATATCCGTCAGGATATGGATGAGGAGAGCGAATTCTAAATTTTTTTGAAAATAAATTTAGGACTCCTTATTTTAACCGAATCGAGGCTTTTCTTTTCAACCATATTTTTTTTGTTTTTAGGGTGCGGGCAGAAATTTCACATCCAATTTTGGTTTTGTATCTACGAAATACAAGATTACTTCCCTTGAATGTATAGTCGGTGTCAGATTCGGAAATGATGAGATCGACTTCTACTGCCCTTTCAAAATACGTGAGATTCATCCACTTTGATTCTTTTTTTGTACACTCTCCCTCGTAGACTTCATGAACGACAATAGAGTATCCACGTCTCCAAAGAAGTTGGATGGAGGATTCAGGTTCACAAGTTTGAGATTCGTATTCCCATTTACCTAATAAAAAGGAATTTTCTTTTGATGCTCGATCTCGGATCCAAATTTCGTGATTACCCAAAAGAACAATTTCAAATTCTTCACTTTCAAATGCCGTTGTTTCGGTATTATGAATCACGGAACCTATAGGCAGAACGTAAGAAAAAGAATTGGATTCACAAGGAGTCTGATTATATTCAAGCTCAAGTTTCCAATCCATGAGTTGAGCAAAGCTCGGTGTTGTGGAGAGGAAAAAAAGAAATGAAAACAAAGTGTTCATCTTTAATATCCTTTTTTATCGGTTATCTAGGGAGTAGCATAAGATGAATCAGTGTGTCAATCAGAAGGGAGGGGGCTTAGTGAACGTTCCCATCTCCTGAGTCGAATTTTCCTTTCTCAAGTTCAGCCTCAATTGCTTCCATTTGCTCTTCTTCGAGCTTTTGTAACTCCTCTTGATATTGAGGGTCGTTTTGAGAAAGCCACTCTTCTGTTTTTTTCTCTATCTCAGGATGAGTCCGGTCGACTCGAACAAAAATTTTCTTTTTGTTCATTTCTGTCTCAGTCCATTCAAATGGAATGTCCTCAAAAGAAGAAAGAGAAGCATCTAAAATAGCTTTTCGGTGTTTGATTTCAAAAAGAACTTGAAGGAGAGCGCCTGAAGCATCAAGGCAAATAGACAGAAGGTCTTCTGCTGTAGGACGACTGGCATGCGGATCATAATCAATGCTTGTGTGAATGGTGGTTGCATTCATTTTGTCCTTAAATAAAAGCGAAACCGATAAAACGATTTCATCTAGAAAAATATTTCCGTGAACTGAGAAATAAGGTCCTTCCAAAAGCGAATTGAGAGTTGTGAGTTCTTGGTCAAAATTTTTTTCTAGTACCGATTGAACCATTCGAGTGTAGTCTGCAGGAACAGGTTGTTTTTTTTGTACCGAGTGGTCTTTTCTTTTTCTTTTCTCAATGATCATAAAATTCCTTCTTGAGTTCCTTCGAGACGATGAGGCAATTCTTCAAGTTTTACTTTTGTTTTCTTTTTCTTTTTTCCACGAAGATAAGTCATTTGTACTTCACTGCCTGGTCGAAATTTTCCTAAAATTCGATCAATATCGTGGAGTTCACTTACTTTTTTTCCGTTAATAGAAAGAATGACATCTCTAAGATTAACTCCCGCTTTACCTGCAGGACCAGATTTTCTCATTTCGTAAATAATGACTCCTGATTTTGTCCCTAATCCGTAATACTGAGCAAGTTGAGGCGTCAAACGTTGGCCTAAAATTCCTAACCAAGGACGAGGAACTCTTCCATATTTTTTTAAATCAGGAATGACCTTCATGACATCTGCCATTGGAATCGCAAATCCAAGTCCTCCACTTTGTCCTGTTTTTGAGTAAATGACCGTGTTCACCCCAACAACTTCTCCGTTTTCATTGATGAGAGGGCCCCCCGAATTTCCAGGGTTAATTGAAGCATCTGTTTGCAAAAAGTTATCAAAAGGACCAATGCCAATCGTTCGATGTTTTGCGGAGATAATTCCTTTTGTTACGGTGTGTTGAAGTCCAAAAGGATTTCCAACTGCAACAACTGTCTCTCCAATTCGAATCTTTTCAGAATTTCCAGTGGGGAGTGAGACCCACTGAGCGTTCTTTTTTGGCTTCATTTTTAAAAGGGCGAGGTCGAGTTTTGCATCGCTTCCAATGATTCGGGCCGGAAATTCAGATTTATCATTCAAGATGACAACAACTTCGGTCGCCTGATTGACCACATGATGATTCGTGATCACGTATCCATTTTTAGAATCGATCACAAAACCAGAACCCAGCGTGCTTTGTTTTCTCTGTTGCGGAATTCCCCAGCGTCTAAAAAATAAATCCATCGCATACACAGTACGCTCAACAATTGTGGTTGAACTAATATTAACAACTCCTGGAAGTGCTTTTTCAAGCATATCTGGAAGAGAAGGAGCAGCTAGAGTCGTTAAACTCCAAAATAAGACGAACAAAGCAGGGAATCGAAATTGGATCATGGGACCTTTTACGTCATTTGAAAGAAAAAGATCAAGAAAA
>PBMP01000032.1 GCA_002722705.1 Pseudobdellovibrionaceae bacterium
ACAAAATCATACATGCATCACCCCTTTCATTCCTTATAAATTCTTATTTTTTATCTGCTTTTTCATCCTCTTTAACTGAACGGGCTTATGTCCATTAAGACACATGTTTATTGAAAAACCGAAACTTCAAAATGCTGAAGCTCGTATTTTTCATCTTCATAGACAAGTTCAATCCATCCCACATACCCAGGGTGAATCATTTTTTTAATCGTTAAATCTGTAAAAAGAGGAATCCAGTCTCCATGAGTACAAGCAACGGTGACAGGGTTTTCAGAGTCCTCAAAGCCTTTTTTAAACCTAAGCATCCTCTGAACAAAGTCTTGGTGGCTTTCGTTGGTTTTTTGTTCAGTGAGGTGAGGGTCTATTTGAACGTCCACCCCTAAGCGTTCACTCATCGGAACGAGAGTTTCTTGACATCTGAGTCGCTCACTTGAAACCAAATCAGGATGTTTCTGAGAAAATCGCTCTAAATAAAAAGAAACAACGGTTTTCGATTGAATTCGTCCATGATGATTTAACCCCGAATCTACGAGTCGATCATCTATATTTTTGGAACCATGCCGTAAAAGAATCAGTGTTTTTTTCACATTTCTTATTTTTGCAGAGCATCGCTAGCCGGGTCAATGAATTTTCGTTAGAATAAGACTATGGAACAAACAAAAAAAGCATCTTCTCGGGCATATCTCTTTGATTGTAAAACACAGCGTTGGATTCAGATTTTTGATGGATTTGTCGTTGGAAGAGCAGGAGCGGACGAGAGCATCTCAGGAGACTCCCTGGTAAGTCAAAATCACTGGAAAATTGAAATGAAAAATGACCTCATTTCAATTGTTGACTTGGGATCTACAAATCATACCTACCTCTCTGGAAAAAAAATTATTCCTCAACAAGCTTATCTTCTTAATGAAAACGACCTGATTGAATTTGGAAACCAAAAATTTGTCTTTACTTATAATCCAAACGAAGTCCCAAGTGCTGCTCAGTCTCATACCACTCCCCATAAAAAAGAAAAACCACCCGTGGTGATTCAACCTTTAGCTCCTCAAAAGGAAGGTTCTGCTTCTGTATGGTTATTTTTTTGGTCTGTTTGGATCATTGCTTTAGGAGTGATGATTTTTAAAATCACACCCTCAGCACTCAAAGAAGGATTGGCCTTTCCTCAGATTTTTGTTTTAAAAAAGATTGGACTTGGAATAGGTGTACCGCTAGCAATGACGACTTTGATCTTTTTTTATGGAATTAAAAAATGGGTTGATTCTTTTTTTAAAAAAATAGTGTGGACACTCACCTCTATCGTCTTGAGTTTTGCTCTTTTTTTTGTAACAGAGCAAAAAATAGAATGGGCTTCCTCACTCATCTTAAATCAGATTGCAGACTCTTGTCACCAAAACTTTGACCCCAATCGGTGCTATGATCTTATCAAACAATTTCCAGATCGATTTGAAAGAATTAATCCAAAAACTCAAGAAGTCATTATCAAAAAACTTAAGGATGCTTCGTTAAATTAAGGCTTTTGCATCTTTTTTTTAAGAAAATTTGTGATTTTAAAAAAAGAGAATTGGAAGCAAGAGTTCGTTCATGCTGAATTCTATTAAACGTGTTCTTACAAGCAGCCTGATTCATTTCAACAAACTCTTCATAAAGTGCGGCGGGATACGGAAGATCTCCTGTCGAAGAAATCAGTTCAGGAGCTTGAGAGCTTATTTTTTTAAAAAAATTTGAAGAAATTTTCTTTTGTAACCAATTCTTCCATTTTCCTGATTTATAAAAATCATTTTTAATTCGTTGTGACATACGTTGAGGAGCTAGCCCTCGGTAACGATCACATCGATCAAAAGATTCTCCCCAGAGCTTTTCAAGTTCAAAAGCCACACGACATTCTTGATAGACGGCACTGACTTCTCCACCGTCACCTTCGATTCCTAATCCAATGTATTTCTCTGCAGTCAAGGTAGGATCATAGGGATCCCACTGAGGTTTAGCCATTGCATGAGTTAACTCATGAGCCAGATCCAAAATTTGCTCAACAAGAGCTTCATTCTTTTTTAAAATTACTTTTACTTGCCGTTCGCGAATTTCTTTACCGGTCTCAGGATGAATAGAACGTGAGATGAGCGCGTCCGTCTTGGACACGCTCCCCCATTGAACATACCGACTGATATCGTTTTCACGCACTTTCCAAAATTTTTGAGCTTTTTTTAACTGAAGTGCTCCACTTGGAGTTTTCTTTAGCCACTCAAAAACAGTTTTCATTCGATCTTGATCTGAGTGAGCAGATGTTGCATTTGCTCCGAAACTCAAAGAAAAAAAGAAAACCGTCAAAAAACTCATACCCTCTTATCGTCTGAGTATCAGAGTATTTTAGTTTATTTTTATTTTTTTATATTTATTTGAAATTATTAACTTTTATTAAAAAACTTAAGCTCAACCCTTAAAATATATTCGAATCAACAGATTAAATAAATCTTCTTTGTGAGGTAATAGGAGACACACCCCTCACAAAGGCTCTTCAAAAAGCTTAGGCCTCATATGCTAAAATAGCTGGGATGACTTATCTTTTTCTCTTCCTTGCTTTGAATTTATCCTCTGGGAAAACACCCACACCACAAATCAATACTGACGCTGTAGCAGAAAAAATTTATCATGAGTTTTATTTTCCCAAAACCGAGAGAACACAGCGATCTAGCACCTTGCTCGATTTTACAAAATTTGAGCAAGGTTCAATTAAAACAGAATCTGAAAAACTTCTCAAAAGAGTAGAACAGCTTTTACCTCTTTTAAAAAAAAATGATCCATGGAAAAAGAAGTTAATAACAATAAAAAACAAACTCAAAGAAAAAATAGAAACGGAAAAACAAGTCGAGTCCTTAGAAGATGCGTTATTGATCCTCGATAGGATCAATAACGCTGGTCCCTTTAGTGGCGGTTGGATTTTAAAGCATTATACTAGACTCTATGAGAATATTTCTCAGGCGGATAAAAAACTTCTTTTACTCCCAACTCCTCACGAATTAGAAAAAGATATTCGCTCCTCTCAAAAAGAGAAATTAAAAAAGATAGAAGAATTAAAAGAACAAGAATCATTTACCCCAGCTGATTCAGTCACTCCAGCACAATAAAGTGAATAGCCTAATCAGTAATAAGCCCATCAATGGGATCTACCACTGGATCAGTATGCCCTAGACCGAGTTGTCCGTAAGTATTCTCCTGTCCCCAACAATAAATATGATTGAGTTCAGTGATCGCACAACTAAAGCCTTCACCACCGGCTGCAACATCTATGACTCTCTCATCAGTCACACCGAGTGTTGCTTCAATGGTCTCACCAGGGTTCTCTTCGTCAACTCTCGAGCAATAAACCGTACCCGCGTCTGTTACAAGACAAACATTACCGTATCCAGAGGTAACACGACTACTATTCGGCACCGTAATCTCTTCAGGAGGGAGGTCTGTCGAAAGAAGAGGTCCCAAACAAGTCGCTCCTCCTCCAGAAGCGAAACAAATATGAGATCCCTGAGCGGAAATATCATTCGAACCGATTCCACTCGGATCAAATGTAGGACCTCCAAAACATTCAGTCGTTCCGTTCATTAAAAGAGCACAAGTAAAACCATTACCAGTAACTACCTTTCTGACAGATCCACTTGTTCCTACAGGTCCAGCAGCAACAGGATCTTCAACAGTATTAAAACCGTTATCAATCCCAAGCTGTCCCACATTGTTATTTCCCCAGCAATAAAGCTCCAAATTACGAGTCACAGCACAAGCGTGTGAGCCACTCGTTGAAACTTGAATCGCACGACCAGGGAGACTAAAGAGTCCTCGAATCGCATACGGTTCAACTCCCCAACAAATCACAGACCCTGTAATAGTCACCACACAAGTCGTATCGCCACCAGCATCAACTTGATAGATACCACTATGCGTGACTCCAGAATTAGCCGTCTCATCATCACCAATAACAACCTCTGATGTCGTCGCACCAAGCTGACCTACGTGATTTCGGCCCCAACAAATCGCCTGATTATTACTTCGGACTGCACAAGTATGTTGATGTCCTGAGGCGATTTTTCGAGGTTGAAGACAATCTGACGCAACATCAAATCCATTACCTTCATTGTCCACTCGAACACCATCACAAAATGCCTGGTAAGTAGCAGGATTTTTTGGGTCCGTTTCATGGTAATGTGCCTCAACAATTCCATTACGATTGGGATCTTCGTTCCCATCTAAAATTCCATCATCGTCAGAGTCAGGATCATTCGGATCAGTTCCAACAATCGCTTCAAGAGCGTCTGGGTAATGATCATTATCCGTATCGGGTGAAATCGTAAGTTGCAAACCTATTGCACTTGAATCACCTTCTGAATTAAAACAGTAAATGGTAAATAACCCGTCGTCTGAAAGAGCAACAGGCACTGTTGTATTACCGCTCGGAGGAAGATCTGCATCTTCGAAAACAACACTATTACCTGGATCGACAGGAACGATCAAACCTGAAGCAATCTTACCTTCTCCCCCTCCTCCAGATACTCCTGGTATGAGACAAGAAACAGCTCCTTCGGACTCCCAGCGAAGTAATGCTGATTCCGTTGACGTTAAATATTCAATATCAGCGCTGAATTGAATAGAAATCGAAGCTGCTGAGGGAATTAAGTTATTTAAATCTGAATTCGAAATTGAACCACTACATGCAGTTAAAAAAGATAAAACTGAAATTACTGAAATTTTTTTTATGGTATTCTTCATGACCCGCTCCTCACATAGAAACCAAGCCCTCATTTGCCTGGTCATTCTCTCTCTGGGACAGATTTAAAAAAAATGCATCCTCTATCAGACGAGATAAAAAGCAAAGAACATACCAATAAAAAAGCTGTTATCTTCTTGTTATCTTTTCATTCTTAGCGATAAGCTTTGAACAAAAAAACTTCTTCTGTCTAAAAATTAGACACTAAAATCTTTATCTTTAGACACCAGGACTGAATTAACTTACTGCAACTTCTGACTTTTTGATCTCATCTCAAAAGGCATATGCCTTGCATCTCCTCTATCGACCCCTGTGGTTGTGACAGTGATAGCGAACAAAGTGAATGTGAAGGGCGAAGTGCAGATGCGAAATCCAAAAATTTTCTTAATCTTAGGAATCCTTTCCTTAAGTAGTTTCGGTTTAGGTTATTATAAAACTCAAAGGACCTACCAGAGAGAAACCTCTGCTCTCAAAAACTTCAAATCTCGTTACCATGGAGAAAAACTTTCTCAGCTCAAAAAATCAATGAAAATTCTCCATAAATTTAAAAACTGGGGGCTTTTTAATGAGAAAGTAAAATCTCATATCAGTATTTTAGATGCATGGAAATTGGAAAAAGGAAGTAAAGACATTGTAGTCGCAGTCATTGACACAGGAATTGATTTTTCTCATCCAGATCTTAAAAAAAACAAATTAAAAAAGAACGTTTACGGATGGGACTTTACGACCAATCATGCGAATCCAACAGATGTCCATGGCCATGGAACTCATGTCGCTGGGATTATTGGTGCAACACTCAATGAAGAAAAGGGAACCGCTGGAGTTGTTCAAAACGTATCACTCATGCCAATTAAGTTTTATGCAGAAGGACAATCAGGAGCTACCCACCTTGCAAATACAATCAAAGCACTTCACTACGCGGTCGATCATGGTGCAAAGATCATTAACTATAGTGGAGGTGGACCTCAGTTTTCTCAGGCAGAATTTAATGCCATTAAAAAAGCAGAAAAAAAAGGTGTATTAATTGTGGCTGCTGCTGGAAATGAACATCAGAATACAGATCTTTCTCAGTACCGCTATTTTCCAGCCGCTTATCCGGTTTCTAATATTATCTCAGTAAGTGCGATTGACATTAACAACAAATTACTTACATCTTCTAACTGGGGGAAAAACACAGTCGATGTCGTTGCTCCGGGAGAAAATATTTATTCAACTGAAAAACACGGATCGTTCAAATACATGACAGGAACCTCTCAAGCAACAGCCTTTGTCACTGGAATTGCTGCTTTGATGCTATCAAAAAACCCGAATCTCACTCCCCAGCAAATCAAAAAAATGATTTCTCAGACCGTAGATCCAATCTCAGGGCTAAAGAATCAAATTAAGTCAGGAGGTAGAGTCAACGCTTACCAAGCTCTGCTTGCCGTCATGGGAAAATGGAAAAACAGCCCACTAAGATTTAACCCCAAACTTCTGGTTCAAAAAATAGGAGCTCTCAGACTCATTGCTTCTCCTTAAAAAAGTTTTATTTTAGAGCAAGGTTCGCTAGACTGTAGGCAATGGCGTTCTTAAAAATTGCATCCACTGCACTCCTTGTTGCCGCAGCTTTTCCTCCATGGAACCTGGACTTCCTTATCTGGATTGCGTTTATTCCATGGCTAAGCCTCATGGAAAACACGATCTCTAAAAAGAAACAGTTTCAATATTCTTTCCTGCTCGGTTTTCTGATTAGTCTCTTGGGGTTCTATTGGGTTGCTTATTCACTTAAAAACTATGGAAACCTTCCATGGCCTATTGCCATCTTTGGACTTCTTTTATTTTCATTATTCAATCAACCTCAATATGTTGCATACGGACTTCTGAGGTCTTGGATTCTTAAAAAACTATCAAATAATCGATCTTATTTTTTTTGGTTCCCTCTCTGGGGCGCTTTAACCTACACTGCATGTGATGCATTTCTCCCTAAACTTTTCTTAGACACCAATGGTCACGCTTTTCACCAAAGACTAACGATCATGCAATGGGCTGAAGTCGGCGGAGTACACCTTTTGACTTTCTTTACTGTTTTAAGTAACGAAATTATTTTTAGAGTATATTCAGAATTCAAAAACCGAAAAGAACCTTCAATTCATCCTTCCATAAAAAAAACCTTAGGCTGGAGCATCACTTGGATCGGCGTCTTTAGTTTTATTTGGTTATGGGGGGACCATCGACTCAAAACAATCGAAGAGATTCAAGACAAAGCATTTAAAAACGAAAAATCAGTTTTTTCTTTTACTCCAATTCAAGCAAATATTGGAAATTTTGAAAAAGTAGCCGCTGAAAAAGGAATATATCAAGCAGCAAATCATGTCGTAGACCAGTATATTGAACTCTCCGAGCAAGCTCTTGAAGAGAATGAAAAAATTGATTTTTTGGTCTGGCCTGAAACGGCTTATCCAAGTACCTTTCGAGTTCCTTCAACTACAAATGATCTTTTCTTAGATCAAAGAATTGAAAATTTTGTACGAATTCGCAATATTCCATTATTCTTTGGAGGGTATGACCGAAAAAATAATTTAGACTACAATAGTTTCTTTTTTTTAAAACCTCAGGTTCCGGGAAAACGAGACCTTCATGTCTATCATAAAAATATCTTACTTCTTTTTGGAGAAACAATACCAGGAGCAGAAACTTTCCCAGCGCTTAAAAGAGCTTTTCCGCAAGTCGGAAATTTTGGACAAGGCCCAGGACCTGAAGCCCTTAGCTATCAAACTAAAGATCTTCGTGAAATTAAAATTAGTCCAATTATTTGCTATGAAATTCTCTTTCCATCCTATCCAATCGAGTCCGTCAAAAAAGGAGGAGAACTCCTCCTCAATATCACAAACGACTCTTGGTTCGGTCCATATGGAGAGCCCGCCCTTCACTTTGCATTAACTAAGTTTAGGTCCATTGAAACTCGAGTTCCTCAACTCCGCGCTACTAACACAGGAATCACTGCCCTTGTTCTTCCTTCCGGCGCTGTTCCTTATCAAAGTGCTATTTTTGAGAAAGACATTCATACTTACAGAGTTCCAAAGCTCCCTCCTATTTCAACACTGATGCTTCAATGGGGGGATTGGTTTGGAACCTTCTCTTTGATCCTCTCTGGATTACTTACTTTACTCTTAATTAAAAAACCAAAATGGCTTTAATTAGAAAATTTCGTTTGACCACATTTTTTCTAAAAAAAGCTGCCAGGGGAAAATTTCTATACCATCTGAAGTAATCCGTTTTTGTGAATCTAATGAAATAATGAAAAATTTTGATCTAGAAATAGCTTTTATTTTTCTAGTTTTAGTAAAAGCACATAAAAATCCGCAACATAGTTGTTAATTATGATCATAATTAACAACTATGTTGCCATTTTTGATAAAAATGTCTACTCTCAAAAAAACATCAACTGTCTAATTTTTAATCAATTCAAATTATTGTATTTCAATAAAGTCAAATAGTTGCACTGACAAGCTCATGGAACACCGCTTGCATCTCTTATTACTAAATTATTTTTAAAGAGAGAGCCCTATGAAAACCCGAATCTTTATATTGATCATGGTTTTTCTCAGCGGATGTGTAAACTCATCCCTGAATAACCGAAAACGAATTACAGACCCTTCTATACTCAATCCTGCTGCAAACTTTGTAGAATCGGGAGATACAGTGGTTTCAGGAGGATATGAGTGTCCTCAGTCTGATAACGTAAAGCCGGTTTACGACCCTCTGATTGGCGGAGCTGGAAATTTTTATGTTTGCACAAATCAACAGACTCCAACCACCATACGAGTTGAAGGAACCACAGACTACTCAAACACAATTTGTGTCTATCCAGCACAAGAATCTAATGGACAATTATCGATTACTTTAGATCAAAGTAACGGTGGAGTGGCTCATCTTTGTGTTCCTATGCAAAGTGAAACTGCATACTTTTCTTTTCCAAATATGAATTTTAACAGAGTTTTTATCGTAGAAAGCCAAAATGAAACAAAAATGAATGAATGCCTCTCCAAAGGAAACTATGGACTGTGTCCGCAATATCCAGATTATTTTTCATATGGATGGATTATTCAATGAACGGTTCGTTCTTCAGTCTCAATTTCTATATCATCAGTAAACTCGTCGTCTAGCTCGGGACCTGCTTCCGAGGTCACTTGAAGCTCCCCCTGACGGTATTGATTAACCAGAGCTTCGTCAATACTAGGAAAGGAGTCTAGAAGCTCTACTTGCTCTGCTCCTTCCATTTCTCTTCCTACTACGATATACCAAAATGCCCCGTGATCATCAGTTGCATCATGTTTACGGATAAAATGATACAACACAACCGGTTCCGGATCGTCTTCTTCAGTACCTACAGACACCT
Organism: Pseudobdellovibrionaceae bacterium; assembly: GCA_002722705.1. Taxonomy (GTDB): domain Bacteria; phylum Bdellovibrionota; class UBA1018; order UBA1018; family UBA6935; genus UBA6935. The sequence continues at coordinate 9,126 of PBMP01000032.1, forward strand.
TCCAAACTTCATCGGGAAACTGTAAAGTATCTTCAATACAATCTTCGTAACTTTCAAAGGACTCTCTTGGAACATCTCCAGAGGTTCTTTTATTTTTTAAATCTGCACGAAAAGTATCATCGACTGTCCAAGAATCTGCTAATCCATCAAATCCAGGATCTTTTTCCCCTTCTTCTTCAGGTGGAAGATGGGGATCTTCTCCAGATCGATACTCACCTTTCTCATCTGTTTTATGCTGAAAAGGAGTGGGGTCAACTTCCTCTCCCCTCTCAAAAACATGAACAAGTTCGGGGTCCCGAGTTACAAAAGCTAAAAATAAGAAGCTTGGTTCATTCCTTAACATGAGCGTTACACAAACAGACCACACTGATTGTCCGTCTATTTGAAACTCTGAGATTAAAGTATATTGAGGAGCCTCGCTTTTATCTTCTTGGTTTTTCCAGACGGTTTGAGGCTGAGTTAAATTCTCCCAGCGAAGATAAGCAAGCTCTTCTCTCTTTTCTCCGTCTAAATCATCAGATGACAAATGGTCATAAAATCTTTTTTCAAGTTTCTCAATTTCATTCCCATAATTTTTAATAATGCAGTCTTCTGAACAAAAAATTTTTCCATGTTCTTCTTCAACAAAAAGAGCTCGATCATCTTTATCCAAGCCGGTATTACAATGTTCACAATGAGTCAGGGCGGAAGAGTCCGTTTGCCTTTTTAAGTCTGTTTCTTCAATTTCTAAGGATTTTTTTTTCGCAGACGAACCACTCATTCTCCTATTGTACAGGGTCTCTTTGCACAGAGTCAATGAAACCCCTGATTTGACCTATGTCAAAAAACACACGCCCTTGATTCTCTTGTGTTTTCTTTATGAATCGATAGAATTTTATCTAGAAACATAATGTCCTAGGATGGGGCATTGCAATCGACACCCAAGGAAGGGGAATCCTGTGATCGAAGTCTCCGTAGACCAACTCTCTCAAGTTGAATACCTCATTGAACAATCAAAACTGGGCAATCATATTTTATTCGATTCAAATACGATTCGAAATTCATTTGAATCTCCTTTTGATGAAGGATTTTCAGAAGAGGATGCCTATGCAGTTGAACATCATATTGAAAGAATTATTACTCAACCTTCAATTGAAAGAAAAAAAGCTTATCTTGATGGACTCAATCACGAAACTCATCGACTCGTTGTCAGAACCTATCTCAATATTGTAGAAAATAATCTGTACGACGAAATTAAGGATTTTCATTGATGACCATTTATTCGAGTCATAGATCCGCTGAACAAGCTGCGATTCAAGAGTCGAATAAAAAAGTTCGTCGAGCTGAAAAGGAAGCTCAAAAAAAGATTAACGCTACTCAAAAAAGAGTAAATAATGCTCAAAAAGAATCTCGATTTCAACTCGAGGAAATAAGAGATTCTTTTGAAAAGTCAGAACGACTCCAAAAAGATAAATACACTAAAGAACTTGAACTTCTCAGAAATGAACAAAACCAAAACCTCAGAGAGCTCAAATCAGATCACCAAATTGATTTGAGTCGTTCTAAAAATCAAAACGAAAACGAACTTAGAAAAATCAATCAATATTACGAAAATCAACAAAGAAGAGCGCTTCGAGAGGGAGAAAATAAATTTAATCGTCAAATTCAAGAAAACCATATTCAACATCAAGCACTTCAAAACAAAAACAGAACTGAACTTTTACACCTTAAAAATCAAGGAAACTCTCAAATTGATTCCAAAAGATGGCAATTCCAAAACCAAATTGAAAATTTAGATAAAAATGGAAAAAAAGAAATTAAACTTTTAACTGAAAAAGTAAATACAGAAAAACAAAAATCATCTGAGAACTTTAAAAATAGATATCAAGAGATGGTCAAAGTACAAGATGAAATTTTAAATAATTTAAACAAAAGAATTTCTGAAGAAGTCCATCAAATAAAAAAAGATTCTGTTATGAAACTAGGTGCTTTTATGGATCAAAAATCAGATCCCTTCTATCGTACAATGACCCTTGATGCAGACTTTTCTGAATCTGATGACGAATATCAAATCAGAGCTCGGATCCCTGAACACGAAAGAGATGGCATTAAAATAAACGTTCATGATAATGAAATTTTCATCAGTGGGGAAAGAAAAAGCAGTGAAACCATTCACACTGATGAAGGTGGTACCGTCAGTAGTTCACAATTTCAAACCTATCATCAAAGTTTTCCGATTCATTCACCAGTCGAAAGCCACCTCCTTCGAAAAGAATATGATGGAGATGAGCTTGTAATTTCCCTTCCAAAAAAGGGATCTGAATTAGCTAAAAATCCAATTAAAAAAATTGTTCCAGAAGAAGTGACCGCAAAAAGACCTTATTTTCCAGAAAATATTCCTCTTGGCTCTCAAAAACCCTCTGAAGACGATGTAGAGCTAGTCTTTGAGCCTTCAGATCAGTCTGGAAGAACCCTTGATCTTTAGTCTTTAATCAAATCTTCCAGTTCTTTTAACATAAAATTCAATCGAGAATGTAAGTCTGAAAGTTGATTCAAATTCGACTTCAGTTCATTAATTGCACTGTTGTTGGTTTTTTGAAGTGCTTGAAAATCCACTTTGGTTTCTTCTGTGACTTGCTTTAATTGAGGTTTTTTTTCAGGGGCTCTTGCCTTGAGTTTAATTTCAGGAATTGTTTGTGTTTGAGCAACTCTCTTACCAATGAGTTCAGCAGGAACAAAGGGCTTTACTTCGAGAGATTTTTTCCATGCTTCTCGATCCTGAGCTCCGACATGTCCAGCCTTTAAAACTCTTCCTCGAGTCACCAAAGGTTTCTTTGGATCAATGACAGCGTCTTGAGCTGCTTTTTTTCCTTTTTTGTAGATTTGATAAAGATTTGAATAAACAAAGGCAATTTTTTGATTAGGATCTTTTGTTGCTGACATTTCTACTCCTCACATTCGCACCGCATTTTCGCTCAACATCCACTCTTAGATAGATCGCACTGGCTCTCTTAGCATTTGTACAAAGAGCTTCTTGCCCTTTCTCTAATTCTTTGCATTTGAAGTGCCACAAAACCGAACTTCGTTAAAATCCTTCAGAAATAAAAAAAAACTAAAAATTCAAGTAGTTACACACATCGATCTCTGCTCAGTGATTCAAATGAAACTATTAAAGGTGACCAACAAATTGACATGTGTCATAGCTACCCTCGTTTTTCTAGACGCTTTCTGTCCCTTAGGACATCAAAAAACAATTCCTCTCGTGGATTCCTAAAACATTCGCTACAATGGAGCTAATGATTACACCTGTGCAATTAAAAATGCTCACGCGACAAGAAGCTCTTGAACTTGCCTTTACGGAACAGCTTCCACAACAGACTTACAATGGCCAGGATTACCTTATTTTACCTTCTCAGCTCTTTTATGAAGCAATTGGGATCACTATGCCCGAGCTTCCAGAAGTGGACTTCTATTCATACGAGACTGATTCAGATCCAGAGCTCTTTAGAGAAAAAAGTGAAGGATTTTCGTTACTCGCATTAAGTAACCAAGAGCTTTTATGTGTTCGTGCAGCAGACGTAAAAGCCATTAAATCTTACGCAGAAAGTCAACTCCTTGATCTCTCAACAACAACAAAGGTTCCACCTGAACAACGAATTGCCACTCTTCGAAGAACCGCCGTTCTCGTCATGGATGACCTCTTTAATGATCCCTCTCCTGAAAACATCTCCAGGAGCAGTAAAGTAGTTGGGTCTTTTGTTTATGTCATCATGAAAGATCCAAGTGCATACCTTTTTCTCGCAAAACTTTCATCACACGATCCATATACACTTCAACATTCAGTCGGAACTGCCGTCAACAGTATTATTCTTGGAAGAAAAATCGGAATTACCGATGAAACAGAACTTACGGAGCTAGGCATGGCTGGCTTACTCCATGACATTGGAAAAACAAAGATTGATTCTGCAATTATTAATAAAGAAGGACCACTTAATGACGACGAATGGGTGGAAATGAAAAAACATCCTCAGTATGGATATGAGCTCGTTAAAGATCACCCTGAAATTGCAGAATCAACGAAAAGAGCAATCTTAGAGCATCATGAACAACCTGATCAAAAAGGATACCCCAAACAAATCCCGTATGACCAAGTTCATCTTTTTGCAAAAATCGTATGCTTATCGGATATTTTTAACGCACTCATAACAGACCGTCCTTACTCAAAAGCGATTTCTCCTTTTGAAGCGTTTAAATTAATTAAATTAAAAATTTCTCATAAAGTAGACCCTGAACTTTTAAATACTCTGATCCGAGTCTACGGAGGAGACATCTAATTTTTATTTTCAACTGAACAAATCTATGAGATTTTCTCCCATAACCATAAAGGGGGAAAAATGAAACGTTATTTTATTTTAAGTGCAATTCTTTTTAGTTTATCTGCAAGTGCTCATTTAGAACTAGGAGCCTATAATGGAAGTAATGAAAAAGGTCTTTCCTGTGGAATGATCGTTCACTCAGTAGATTTTAAAAATGAATTTATTCATCCACTCAATGAACGAGTCACCATTCAATGGAAAGATATTGTCTTTGATTCAATGTCTCACTCTGAGCTTTTTGATTTAGCAAAATATACAATTAAAGCTGATAAGTCTGTATTTCTTGATTTCTATGTAGACAGCGAAGTCACCGCTCTTTTAATGGTCGATATGGCAAATGAAGCACCCTACAGCATTAAAGCTCTTGAACTCTATGCAAATGGACAAATTGAGTTTACTGAATGCAACAATCTGACCTATCAGGGAGCTGATTTTAAATAAAAAATGAAAATAAAGAAGGCAGTCTCTGCCTTCTTTATTTTTTCTTAAAATGAATTTTCATTTCAATTGTAAAATCATTTTGCTCTAAGACTTCTTGAATCAGTTCTTTGGGATCTACTTGCTGCATAATTCGATCAACCACGTCATGACTCATTCCTTTGAAAAATTCATTACGTGTTTTTGAAGCAGATTCTAAAAGACTATTTAAAAATTCTGTTGGAAGCTTAAAGTCCTTAACTAAAGAGCGAACCCCCTCTTCCGTTAAGAATACTGCCCCTATTCCAACGGTCAGTATTTTTTTTGCAATATCCGTTGCTTTTTCTGCTGTTGCCATCGATGGCTCCTATCTTTTTGCTCGATCCTCAAAATCTTTAATCATTTTAGGAAAGTTTGTTTTTAAAAGCTTCTTTAGAATAAGCCCAGGAACAGGAATTTTAAATTCAATATCTAAAGAATAATGAACTTCAACAGAATGCTCTCCCTGAGGAGTTAGTTTCCAAAAGCCCGTATTCTTTTTTAAAAAATCACTTCGAACAAGTTCCCACTTTAAGCTTCCACTAGGTTCATCGATTTCATAGCGAATACGATACTCAATATCCTTAATCACCCAGATTTGATAAGTTGCTTCAAGTGCTTCACCAGAGTCATGAATCTCGACCGATTTACACCCGTCAACAAACTCGGGGTATTCAGAAAATGTAGTGATTACATCCCAGAATTTTTTTGGATCTACATCGAGTACTTTTTTTATTTCTGCCTGAGCCAAATCTTTTTCTCCCTATTTCCAACTTGGTTTGTGATCAAATCGGTGATCTGCTTCAACATATCGAACCGTACCGGACTCTGAACGCATCACCATTGAGTGAGTTTTTGCTCCTCCTGGAGTCATTCGAACCCCTTTTAAAAAGGTACCATCAGTGACACCTGTTGCACAAAACATGACTTTTCCTGAAGCAAGGTCATGCAACGAATACGTTCGGTCAAAATCTTTAATTCCCATTCGCGATGCTCTCGATTTTTCTTCTTCATTTCTAAAAGTCAATCTCCCTACGAAGTCTCCTCCTAAACAACGAAGTGCCGCTGCAGAAATAACTCCCTCAGGTGCTCCTCCGTTTCCGATCAGAAGATCAACTCCGGTCTCTGGGCGAGCCGTAGCAATTGCAGCAGAGACATCTCCATCTCCAATAAGATATATTCTTGCTCCTGTACTTCTTACTTCTTGAATTAAATCCTGATGTCGTGGACGATCTAAAATAACGACAGTGAGTTCATCCAGAGCGCATTTTTTTGCTTCAGCAACTCTTTTAATATTTTCTGTAGCCGAAACATCTAAAGAAATACATCCCTTTGCAGCTGGTCCCACTGCAATTTTGTCCATGTAAGTATCAGGAGCATGTAAAAAGTGGCCTTGTTCAGCGATTGCAATGACAGAGATCGAATTATTTGCACCATTTGCACAAATCGTTGTTCCCTCAAGAGGATCTAAAGCTAGGTCTAATTTTGCTCCTTCACCCGTACCTACTTTTTCACCAATATAAAGCATAGGAGCTTCATCTCGCTCCCCCTCTCCAATGACGACTGTTCCATCAAAATTAATTGAAGAAAGAAGCATTCTCATTGACTCCACGGCCGCGTGATCAGCTGCTTTTTCATCTCCACGGCCCATTAACCGAGCGCTGGCAATTGCAGCGGCTTCTGTGACTCTGACAAATTCAAGCGCATAATTTCGGTCCATTTTTTACTCCTCAAATTTTATTTTATTTCGAGGACTTTAGCAGATCCTGGAGTCGACGAACACACTCTTCTTGATCTTTATTTGGCAAAACTGAGGATTGAATAATAGAAATTCCCTTTTTTACCAGCTCTTTTTCGATCAATTCACTCGGTGAATGCGTCCTCATCTCAAAACGCACAGCACCAAAATTCTCACCCTCTTCTTTTTCGAAAAAATAGCTTCCAGTTTCTTTTCGATCGGGTTCCCACAAAAGATAGGATTGATAAAGGTATAAAAGGATTCGTACCAATTCACCTTTTGAGTCGGAATGCAGAAGAAGATCAGTTCCCGACGGACCATGAAACCAAATCATTTCTCCTGCAGAAAGCATCGGTTTTAAAGACCTCCCCAAACGAATTGGATCTAAGAAACTCTCAAGTAGAGTCAGACTCCCAGGGGAAAGATTTGACCACTCACAACCGATTTCCTCAGAACTCACACGGACCACTTTAGCTTCGACTGAAACCTTTTCTCCATGAAGATTTAAACACCCCTCTAAAACTGCACCCATCGTAAAATGGATTCCATCCTCAGGGTCAAGTAAATGAAAAGCCATTCCATTCTGTGAAAGATTTGAAATTGAAAATATTTTTCCATTTTTCTGATATCTAAACTGCTCACTTCCCACACGAACGCGAGGAACTCTTCTTTTCTCTTTAAAAATTTTTTCGGATGCGACCTTTTCGAGGCTGGGGGACTTCTGATCCATGAGTCTGTCCTTTCTGTGGAACTTCCGCTTCGATCAATTCTCTCATTTTTTTTGAACTAAATCCAAGTACGATTTCTGCACCTTTCTCCAAAACAAAAGATGGAACTGAAATTTTCCAATTTCGTGGTTTCATTTCCCCTTCAAGGTAAGCTAGACTCCACATTCCTTGGTATGCTTCGAATTTAATTCGACCAGTGAGTCCTAAAAAGTGACCTTTAACCACCTTAAATTCAATCGTTTCAGGGTCAACCTCTTTCATTTGAGCCCAAGAATGAAGCTCATACCCAAAAATTCCTCCCGCAATCTCTAAAATATTTGTTTTTGGATCATAAATGGATCGCTTAACGCGAGGAATCCACTCTGAGTATTTTGAATAATTTGTTAAAACCTCTCTTGTCCTCCGAAGACTCGCTCTTGCTTTGAATAAAGTATAAAAACGATAACCTTTCTTTTGTTTTAAAGAATATAAATCAGCATATGCAATTTCTTCATTCTTTTTGGTCACTCTTTCAAAAACAGAGGATTTCACATGATTTTGAATCCACTGACCGTGCGCATTAATTGCGCATCCCATCGCAATTCCCAATAAAATTTTCATGAACTCATTTTAATCGACTCTTGAGATTCTCAAAACAATCCTTTTAGAAAATCCTTCATTTTCTCCTGAAGAACACTGGACATTCCATGTCATTCGTCCGATAAAGAAAGAGTGAATCAAACAGTCCAACCGCCCATTGATGATGAACAAGATGAACTCGAGTTTGCGAATACACCAAACTTTTTAACTCTTTTTAGAATCCTCATGGTCCCCATTGTTGTGGGACTTCTTTTTTTAAAAAATCCCACATGGGACTTTGTTGCCGCTTGGATTTTTGTTGCTGCAAGTATTACTGATTATTTTGATGGAGCCATTGCTCGAGCTCAGAACATTGTGACCGTCTACGGCAAACTTCTTGATCCTCTCGCAGATAAATTTCTTGTCGTCTCAATTCTTATTATGCTTCAACACCTAGAACGAATTCACCCTGTCGTTGTGATTCTTTTGATTTGTAGAGAATTGGCTATCACAGGACTCAGGGCTCTTGCCAGCGCAGAAGGATTTGTCATTCCCGCATCCAATTCTGCTAAATGGAAAACGGCTACTCAAATGGTTGCTCTCCCCTTAATTATGGCGAAAGAAGACTGGCTAGGTATTCCTATGTATGCCACGGGAATGACCCTTTTATATATTTCTCTCTTGATTAGCCTATGGTCTGCTAAAGATTATGTCGTTAATTTCTTCAAAAAAGCAAAAGAAGCCAGAGACATCCGTCGAGAAAAAAAAAGAATGAAACGAGAAGAAAAAAGAAAACTCAAAAGCTAACTTTCCCAAGGAATATCTTCTTTTTTATTTAAAAAATTGGCATATCGCGCAGCCATAAAAAAGAAATCACTTAAACGATTCACATACATCATCACCTCTGATCTTAAAGGTTCATGACGATTTAATGTGACTAATAATCGCTCAGCTCTACGAATGACCGTTCTGGCTAAATGCAATGAAGCGGCACATTCAGTCCCCCCAGGTAAAATAAAACTTTTAAGAGGAGGTAGTTTTTCATCCATCTGATCCATTTGTTTTTCAAGTCGAGTCACCGAAACTTGATCAATAGGATCACATAAAAGTTTCTGATCAGATGGGGTCGCAAGTTCCGCTCCCAACCGAAAAAGCTCTTCCTGAACTTGTAGAAGCATTGACTTAATTTGCTCTGGACATGATGAAGCTGCAGATGCCATTCCTACCACCGCATTCGTCTCATCCAAGGTCCCATAACTCGTCGTTCGAATATGGTCTTTAGATACCCGCATCCCACCAAAAAGCGCTGTTTCCCCTTGGTCTCCAGTTTTTGTATAAATTTTCATAGAAATAGCCTACTCTGCCTCTCTACAAGACGCAACATTTCCATCTCTTTGGAATCTTTAAAAAAAAATAATCTTTCACGTGCAAAGATAGGGTTGACCCAACCTTTCTTTGCCAGGTATAAGGAACTCATTCTAATCGGTGCGGGTGTAGCTCAGCTGGCTAGAGCGTCGGCTTGCCATGCCGAAGGCCGAGGGTTCGAATCCCTTCACCCGCTCCATTTTCGTTAAGCAAATCACCCCCGGAATGGGGTAATCGGTTTAACTCTTTGAAATCCAATAACTAATGGTTGCAATGACTTACCCAATCTCGAAGGTCTCGGGCTCTCTGTTTGTTTCATGATATTTCGTGAACTGGCTACTTGGTGGCTACTCTGAGGCTACTCTGTGCAGAGTGAATCAGAACAGACGCTATGGCGATGTCTTGGAAACTCAACTTTGTAGAATAACAAAGAAAATTTTCAGAAACACCGCTTGCCAGTTTGAACGTCAACTTCAGTCGAGCTGATTCAAGCAAGCACTCTCTTGCGAAACTCAACTGTAACCGGACGTATCACCGAATCTCGGACCGTCTCCACTTTGTTCGACCCCAACCGAACCAAAGGAGGAGGAGAAATGGGATTTCAAGACAAGATGGTGAGCTTCAAACGCAGGGGAAGACTCCGTACAAAAATACACTCTAAAGAGGCACAGGCACTCAAAGCAATTCGTATCGCCCGAGGCATTACGAGGGAACAAGTTGCCCCAGTTTTAGAACGCGGGCGACAGGCTGTAGAACGTTACGAAAACGGACGTGCCGACCTTGACGAACAACAAGTAAAGAAACTCCTTCGCCGCTACCGTATCACTCACGAAGAATTCAAAGCAATCATTGACGGCAAACAACAACTACCTATTCGTCACGCTAGATCGGTCTACAAAACCACCAGACGCGATCCAAAAGAATACAGACGGTATCAAAAAGAGATCACAAAAGAAGCGCGAGTTCTAAAAGTAATGCGAACCATGCGAGGGCTAACAAAGGAACAAACAGCCAAGCTCTGTGGTTTTCATCCAAGCTGTATTGATCACAGAGAAAACGGAAGAACCAATCTCAAGAAAGAGCACATTCGGAAGATCGTTCATGCGCTTAGTTTCACGATGGAAGACTTCTACGAAATGGTCGAAGCCCCCATACTACGCACAGAAGTAATCGAAGAATGTAAGGCAATCTTGGAGAGAATCGAAACGAGCAAACTTAATGCTGTTCGTGCTCTACTGGTAAATTTCTGAACTAAATAGATACAAAAATTGTAACAACCCACCAAAAAGGAGGAACAATGAATAAAGCAGGTGAAATGTCTGAACCAGTAAAAAGCAACACGGTCAAGCCTGTGCGACTGAAGATGGCTACCCGTGAGATGGTCGATAGGCTTCTCGTTGAAGCAAACAACAAAACCAAAGGAAGAAGAGTTTATCCCGATGATATTATCCTGTTAGCTCTAAACTTGGTTACTCCCGAACATATCTCAGAGTTAAAAAATGCGTCACTAAGAGGTAGCGACATTAAAGAGATTCTGTTCGCAAGGTATCAGGAGGAAATCCCAGGAGCTTCTTGGGATGAATTCGAGAGATTTCAGATGACTTTAGAGTGGCCTAAGTTTTTAAAACGTCACTCGAAGGAGTTTCAAGCTGTCGCATAGTCATTGGCCAGGGACGCCTCATACAGGGGACTGGAGTCCCTGGCCATTCTGCAATTGAGCCCCAATGATAGGAAGGTGATCTCAAGTAACTGACCCCTAAGATTGCCATTTTGTATGATGCGGTGAATTAACTACTAGATGCTCTCCGAGGAACATTTATACGCCGCGAATGGTCGGTTTTTCTCATATCTTGAGGTATAGGTACAGAATGAGTCACTTGAGTCATCAACACGACCACGACTACCTGGATAGTGATCACAAATTGAGATCAAACCAACGCAAGACCACTTGGGTGGTCGCTTTGACCGCCATCATGATGGTCATTGAAGTTGTGGCGGGTTACCTGACCAGATCAATGGCGTTGCTCGCTGACGGTTGGCATATGGCCTCTCACGCGGGAGCCCTGGGAATCAGCCTCGTCGCATACCGACTAGCACAGTCCAAAAATCTAAATCAGCGCTTTTCTTTTGGCGCTGGAAAGGTCATTCCACTTGGAGGCTACACGAGCGCCGTTGTGCTCGCCTTTATTGCCATCCTCATGGGTTATCATTCCGCGGAACTCCTGGTGAATCCTGTCTCGATTCAATTCAAAGAGGCTATTTTCGTCGCTTCTGTCGGCTTGGCTGTAAATCTATTGAGCGCCATGATTCTTTTTGACAATCACCACCATCATCATGAAGGTCACACTCACGATCATAATTTGAAAAGTGCCTATATTCACGTCATCGCAGATGCGTTGACCTCTGTTTTCGCCATTGTGGCTCTTACGCTTGGAAGCCTCTACGGATTAAACTGGCTCGACCCGGTGATGGGACTTGTCGGGTCCGCCGTCATTCTCCGCTGGGCCTATCAACTTTGCCGTGAAACCATGTGGGAGCTTCTAGACGGCCACGCAAAACGGTTTGACAAGGACAAGATCAGGAGACATGTGGAAGACACCGGCTCCGAAGTCAGTGATCTGCACATTTGGAGAATTGCTCCAGATGCCCATGCTTGTGAGCTTGTTGTTTATTCGGAAAAGCTCAAAGGTACCGAATTCTATCGAAACCATCTGAGTGACCAGTTTGTATTCGAGCATCTTATCGTTGAAGAGCGCTCGTGCGTCCACTAGATAGGGCTAAACGCTATCGGGTTCTCGGCTTTTTGAGTATGTTTCGAAAACCCAATCACAAATTGGAAAGGTGATATTAAAGTTCACCTGCCGCATTAGTCGAGGATTGTGATGGATACGATGAAGCAAGCGTAAACACTCCACTCCTGGTAAATTCAAATGATAGGTCAGATGAAGCGCTTCATATAAAAAATAATAGGCAAATGCTGTCGCTGAGAACAGCCAAGCAACGTTCGTTGAAACGAGAACGGACAATCCCCAGAGGACTGGTAACAAAAATATTCCAAAAAATAAAATCACCAGACTTGCGGGGAAAAGTATTGCACGAACTTCTTTCCACTGATCAATATTCATCTTTTCATGAGTAAAAAATCGATGATGAAGACCTGTGTGGCGATCATAGGCAATTGAAATCACCTTCCATCGATGATGCATTGGATATCGATGAGCCAGATATTCGACCAAATTTGAGTACAAAAATGAAATAGGAACAGTCAGCCATTCGAACTGTTTCAAGTTTTGTACATTTAAGAGAGATAGAACGATTCCCGAGGAACAAAATACGATTAGAAACGCTACATGAGCTTTGCCTGAATACGGTGGTGCCATAAACTCAGTTCGGCACGAGTTTCGAAATTCCTCGGTGGTCTTTCTATCCTCGGTTTTTGACATGGTTTCAGGTCTGACGTGAGATGAGTTCACCGAGTCATCCGATCAAAAAGAGTGATCAATTTTGGGATGTAAACACGATACGACTTGAGCAAGCGCCTAATACCGAATTCTTTATCGTAAATTTCCTCTAAAAGTGGTTTGGAGATCTTCAGATAGTCCAAGTCGGGGTGACTCATCCGGCACATCGATTCTCCAGTGACCATAGCTTTAGCCAAGAGAATCAGTTGGGAAGGAAAATATACGCCATATTTTGAGCCACATGAAATCATTTCATAGAACGTCTGAGTCAGAGTTCTGCCTTTACTGTCATTTAGAAAAGCAATCACGCTTGATGCAGCCTCGACCTTAAACTCCTCCAAGTCTGAATTTGGCGTAACCTCTACTAATGAAGACAGGTAGTGCAATACCATTTCCACATCCTCTTCCGTAAAAGCCAAAAAAAACAGCATGAGACGTTGTCTCAGTCCTCGGTCAATGGAGCCCATCATTCCAAAATCCAAATAACAAACCCGGTTTCCCGGAAGTGCCCAGACATTTCCTGGGTGAGGGTCTGCATGAAAGAAACCATGCAAAATGGGAGGCAATAGGCAGGCGCGCGTGCAGTTATCCATCAATTTTTTGTGATCGAAGCCTTCTCGCGAAAGACGGTCCATATCACCCATTTGAGTCCCGGAAATGAACTCCATTGTAAGTACGCGCTTCGTGGTTTCCTTCCAAAAAATATTGGGGATCTTAACCCCCTCTTCATTTCTGAAGTTGTAACGCATCAGATCCGCGTTCCGCCCTTCAATTGTGTAATCCAACTCACGATCCATGGAGCGCTCAAATGCCTCAATTGCGCGTGTCGGCCTATAGTTTCGGACTTCCTTGACCCTCTTTTCAAGCGTCCGCGCCAAATGATGCATGATTCTAAGATCAGACTTAATCATCGGGATGATATTAGGGCGCTGCACTTTGACAGCTACAGTCTCTCCACTGCCTCGCAATCGCGCTTTGTGAACCTGACCGAGGGAGGCCGCCGCTACTGGGCGTTCATCAAAGCTCTCAAAAATGTCGTTTAGCGGTCGTTTCAGCTCAGATTCAACAGTCTCCTTTATTTTTGAGAATGGGACTTCCGGGGCATGTTCCTGAAGCTTTTGAAGCTCCTTAACGTATTCCACCGGAACAAAGTCTGGACGCATGCTCAGGACCTGTCCCAGTTTCATGAATGTCGGTCCGAGGTGCTCAAATGAGAGCCTCACTGCTTGAGGCATATCTGGTCGAGGGCAATGACGCCGCAGGACGAAACATTTCATGCGACACCAAAGAGGCGTGCACCATCGAAGCCCCAGATGAGTGGCCACATAGCCCAAGCCGAATTCAAAAAAAGTAAACCCGATTTTTCTCAGTCTAAACAGGTCACGGATAAAATTCATGATAGCGGGCCTCCTTTTCTACTGAGTTCATGCGTCTTCTCTATTTCAATTTGCGAGTAATACTTTTCAATATCCGCCCTTTCTCCCAGCTGGGTTCCGGTAACTGTAAGAGTTGCACAGGCAGCAGCGAGTCCCCATCTCAAAAGATCTCCGCCCTTATCGTTCACAGCTTCGTAAAATCCTTTGTCGTCGCGATCCTTAAATTTCCATTGATGTAATACTGCGCACATTGAACCCACCATTGAATCTCCTGCACCTACCGACGTCTTCACCCTCACTTTAGGGATTCTACCAAACCATGCCCCCTTTGGAGTGATGAGAGCGGCTCCTCCTTCCACCGAAGAAACGCAGACGAGGGGAGTTTTATCGAGGATTGGCCGAACGGCATGAACCACTTCCTTCAATGAGGTCACTTTATGACCAAAGAATTCCCCCAGTTCGAGTAGGTTGGGCTTAATGAGGAGCGGACCCATATCCGACTCTTGGTAAAGCTCCCTGAGAATGGAACCTGGAACATCTACGATGCATTCGCATTTTCGTTTCTGGGCCGCCTTGATCAGATCTGACAAATTTCTTGCATTCACACCCGGCGGTAAACTTCCACCAATGACAACTAACGTTCCCTCCAACAGTGTCTCTAAGAACCTCTCTAGCCGTTCAAACTCATCTGTCGCTATCTGTGGGCCAGGGAAACTAAGCCGCGTTTGGTGATGGGTATTGCGATTAGATACAGTGACACAGACTCGCGTGGATTTTCGAATTTCGATGAACTGATGATTCAACCCTTCAGCCGCAATCAAGTCCTTCAACTCTTTGCCAATCCCACCACCCAGAAACCCTGAAACCGTAACCGGAACATTCATGCGATGAATGATCCTCGCGGCATTGATCGCGTTTCCTCCCGGATCGAGCTTCTCATCGTGAACATAGTTCTTTTCATCAGGAATGATTTGTTGCACCATTCCACTCAAGTCCAAAGCGGGGTTTGGTGTAATGGAGACGATTGGATTGGGCGTCATTCGGCCACCTCCTCATTCGTCACCGTCGCAGGGTGAGAGCCTCGGGAATCTCCCATGCTCAGCCATCGATCCATGACAACCGATGCGGTAAGGTCACCGGTCACGTTCACGGCGGTCCGGCACATATCTAAAATGCGATCCACCCCCAGAATCAATGCAATTCCCGTGGTCGGCACTCCAAGATTTGTCAGCAATCCGGTCAAGATGACAATCCCGACCCCCGGCGTACCGGGAGAACCAATGGAAGCACCTACTGCTGTGATTACTATTAAAAGAAGGGAGCTGATATTCAGGTCCATTCCAGCAGTGTGTGCCAAAAAGACGGTTGCCACTCCCTGATAAAGGGCTGTACCGTCCATATTGATGGTCGTTCCTAAGGGGATTACAAATCGTGCCACCGAAGGCTGAATCTTTAGTTCCTCCTCCGCGGTCTTGAGTGTCAGAGGCATCACGGCGGCTGAACTCGAAGTAGAAAAAGCAAGCATTTGGACCTGGCGAACTTTTCGCAAAAACTCGAAGGATTGATCCGCCCTACGACCGAGAGAATTCCAATGTAAAAAAGCAGTATTCCAACTAGCCCTAAGAGGACGGACCCCACATACCCAGTTAATCCGATAAAAGCTTGAATTCCAGCCTTGGCCGTCGCTTCAGCTAGAAGGCCAAAAACGGCAACAGGTGCGATATACATCGCCCATTTCACTACGGCCATGCAGATTTCCTGAGCCGACTCCAAAAGGCGCATAATGAGTTCAGATTGATCTTTCGGAATCGTGAGGATCGCCAACCCGATAATAATCGCAAAGAGCACAATTTGAAGCATTTGCCCTTCGGTGATCGCAATCATCGGATTCTGGGGAAGTATATCGATCAAACGATCCGAAAGGGGTTTGGATTTCATTCCGACCTCCCCAGTTTCAGAAGACACTTTGGGAGATGAAACAACACTTCTTGCTTCTACGGTTTGCCCTGCCTTTACTTTTTCGACATAGATCTCATGTCCAGGCTTAATCGCCGTGGCTACTAAAAAGCCAATGGAAACAGCCACGACCGTCGTGAAGATAAAGTAAAGGCCAACTCTTAGACCTAATGCCTTCAATTGATCAATATTCTTGCTTCCAGATATCCCTAGGGCTACGGAAACAAAGACGAGAGGCACCACGATCATCTGAATGAGGGTTAGAAACAGCTTTCCAGGGAATCCAACCCAACTTGTGATGGAAGCAAATAGTGAGGGGGATAGCTGTTCTCTAAATTCACCTAAAGTCAGTCCGAGCGCGACTCCGAGAACGAGAGCGACCAGTATTTTTAGCCAAATTCTCTTGTTGATCAATGTCTGGAGATGAGCGACCAGTTCTCTTATGTCGAAATAACGGCGAATACTCATGGTTCTTCAAATCGCAAAGGCGCCTTTCCCATCCTCTTGCAGGATGCCGCGATTAAGGATTCGAACTCCGATTTAATTTCGGCCAAACGCTCCCTGGATGTTGCTTCAAATCGGATTGACAACAACGGCTGCGTATTGGAGGCCCGAACTAAGGCCCAACCATCTCCGTAGTCCGCACGAACCCCATCAATGTCATTGATTTCTAAATTTCTGCTCTTGGCTTCTTCCGAAATTGCTCTTCGCACATCAGCGACAAGATCAAACTTCAGCGCGTCGTCAAAAGGGATTCTAAATTCTGGCGTGGCGTAGGTCCTTGGAAGGTCAGCAGTCAGTTCAGAAAAGGGGCGCGAGTCTTTGTGGGCGATTTCCAAAACTCTTAAAGCCGCGTAGATCGCATCATCAAACCCGTAGTAACGATCTGAAAAACAGACGTGACCCGAAATTTCACCTCCCAGAAGCGCTTGGGTCTCTCTCATTTTCGCCTTAATGAGGGAATGCCCGGCTTTCCACATGATTGGCTTCCCGCCGTGTTTTCGAATGTCATCAAATAGAGTGAAGCTTGATTTCACTTCAGAAACAACGATTGCCCCAGGATTGGACGAAAGAACATTTCGTGAAAACAGCGTCATCAGCTCATCTCCGGGAATCTTTCGGCCCTTCTCATCGACGACCCCGATTCGATCAGCATCCCCGTCAAAACCAATTCCAAAATCTGCATGATTTTTCTTAACCGCTTCAATCAAGTCTTTGAGATTGGCTTCAACGGTCGGATCGGGAATATGATTGGGAAAGCGTCCGTCCATATTGCTATAGAGTTCAATAACCTCCGCGCCCAAAGATCTGAGTAAATCAGGGGCTACGACCCCAGCCGTACCGTTTCCAGAATCCATCACGATTTTCTTTTTCATACCCTTGCTGAAGTGGGCATTTTGAAAATCGACGTATGCCGGAATGATTGCATAGTT
Organism: Pseudobdellovibrionaceae bacterium; assembly: GCA_002722705.1. GTDB lineage: Bacteria > Bdellovibrionota > UBA1018 > UBA1018 > UBA6935 > UBA6935. The sequence continues at coordinate 26,552 of PBMP01000032.1, forward strand.
GGAAACGAGATCTGCCTCGGTCTCAATAGCGCCTATAGGATCGCCCTTCGACCGTAGCTCCTCCATCAGTGTACGAATCTCTTGAATCTGATCGCCGTAGATAGTTTCTCTTCCCAAACAAATCTTGAAGCCGTTGTATTCGGGAGGATTGTGAGAGGCGGTGATCATAATACCGCCCGCGAGGTTGAGATGAAATAAGCTAAAATAGGTCAAAGGCGTAGGACAAATGCCAAGACGAACAACCTTCACGCCTCCTTGAACGAGGCCACGAATCACCGCTTCTCCATATTGATCGCTACTTAAGCGACAATCACGTCCAACGGATACCTTTAGCTTTTCACCCTCAGAGTTTGTCTTCGAGTTTTGACGAATAAATCTTGCGCAAGCCAAGCCTAGAGTCTCGGCAAAATCTACGGATAGATCTCGCCCTGCAATGCCTCGGATATCGTACTCCCTAAATACAGATGCATCGAAATGGTGGTCTGTCATCTGCTCTCCTTTTTTAGAGATCCAGTTCCGTCAATCAGTTCTGCAAATTTCTTCCATCGAATCATGCTTCGTTTTGACTTCTGCATATACCAAGCCCCTAGGACGCCGCCCAAGAGACCTCCGATACCGTCTAGGATCAAATCCCACATGGTGTCTGCAAGCGGCGCCAACAACGGGGAGCCTTGTGCACCCTGATGAAAGAAAAAATCTGTGACGTACTCAAGAATCTCCCAAAATGCTCCCATCCCCAGCGTCATTAGAAAAATAGCCAGTACATTGAGAAAGTACCCAGTATGGATGCGGCCAATCATCTTTAGGGCATAGATGGACAAAAATGCGGCAATTCCAAGTAGCCCGGAATTTCCAAAGTGAATGGCCTTGTCATACCAAACGGAAGTTGAGTACAGGCCGCCCAATCGGCCAAAGGTCATGTCAGTCACCAGCCACCATAAGACTAAAAGCTCAAGTTCCAATGGGACATTGACTTGGTTGGTTTTAGCTAGAAGAGGAGGAGTCAACATCAGTACAAGGGCAAAAAAACACAGGATCGAATACAACCAGGCGCCGTGAACGAGATGATATAGGATCGTAAAGGAAATCAATGCTCTCAATATCCAAGCAATTCGAATTTCTACGACTGATGTATTTTGGGAGCGATCCTCCGACATTGCATTCTATTCCCTTTTGGCTATTTTGGATGTTCTCCTGAGATGGTTATCCTCGAAAAGAACGGCTCCAATTCTTTCTCAGTCAAGGTTTCTTTTTCCATCAAAACCTCCGCCGAGGTTTTGAGAATCTCTAAATTGGTGAATAAAATTTCTTTCGCTTGATCGAGCGCAGACTTGAGTAGGTCTCTGACTGCGCAATCGATTTCGCGTGCGGTTTCATCGCTATAAAGCCTTGCCTTGAAACTCGGCATACCATCACCTAGAAACCCGGATTGGGCTTTGTCATAGACGACAAAGCCCAGCTTTTCGTTCATCCCATACCGAGTCACCGCATTCCATGCGATCTCAGTTGCCTTATCCAAATCGTCTGCTGCCCCTGTAGAAAGATGGGAAAAGATCAGAAGTTCGGCTGCACGCCCGCCCAGTAGGCCAGCCATTTTGCCTTGAAGTTCCGTTTTAGTCATGAGGTAGCGATCCTCGGTCGGCCTCTGAATGGTGTACCCCAAGGACCCTATCCCTCTCGGGATAATCGACACCTTGTGGATCGCTTCGTTTGCCTGGAGAGCCTTAGAAACAATGGCGTGGCCCATTTCATGATGAGCAACGACCTTTTTTTCAAACGGATTAATCAGGCGATTCTTCTTTTCAAGACCAGCAATCATTCGTTCAATTGCAGCAGTGAAGTCGGCCTCAGATACTTCCTCCCCATTTCTCCTCAATGCTACAAGGGAGGCTTCATTGACAAGATTGGCTAAATCTGCACCGGTAAATCCTGGGGTCAATGCGGCGACTTTCTCAAGATCAGTATCACCTTTGAGACGGGTCTTCTTGACGTGAAGCTTCAGGATCGCCAATCGTCCGTCTTTGTCCGGCTTATCTACTAACACTTGTCGGTCAAAGCGGCCGGACCTGAGCAGGGCGGGATCAAGGATCTCCGGGCGGTTTGTGGCCGCTAACAGGATAATCCCTGAACTTGAATCAAAACCATCCAGTTCGGCAAGCAACTGATTTAAAGTTTGCTCCTTTTCGTCGTTTCCATGTCCCATCCCCGAAAGACGGGTTCGCCCAAGTGCGTCCAGTTCGTCGATAAAAATAATACAGGGTGACTTCTTACGTGCCTGTTCAAAAAGATCCCGTACGCGGGCAGCCCCAACACCCACAAACATCTCTACAAATTCAGCTCCATTTGTTGAGAAAAAAGGGACACCGGCTTCTCCCGCTACCGCTCGCGCGATCAGCGTTTTCCCTGTTCCTGGGGGTCCGACAAGAAGAATCCCCTTCGGCATCCGGCTGCCCAATCGATTATATTTGTCAGGGCTTTTGAGAAACTCGACCAACTCCTGAAGTTCTGACTTGGCTTCGTCGGCCCCAGCGACATCCGAAAACGTTACTTTAGTATCCTTTTCAACATAGATTTTAGCTTTACTCTTGCCAACCGACATGAATCCACCCTGCATGCCGCCCATTTGTCCCATGGCGCGCTTTGCAATGAAGCTCCAAATTGCAAAGAAAATCAAAACAGGAAGGACCCAGGAGAGCACGTTTTGGAAAAAACGATTCTCGACCTGGCGCTCAAACTCAACTCCATATTTTTGCAGATCTTTCGCCATTTCGAACTCAACCCGAGTGGTATGAACGAATTTTTCACCTTCTTTTGGAGCCGTCAGTTCTCCTTGAACCTGCTCACCCCTGAGGGTGACTTTCTTGATCTGCTTGCTTTCCAGTAGCTGCTGAAACTCGCTATAGGGCACATGTTTGACCTGGGACTGGTTTGCCCAGAAGTCCCGGATCATGACTACAAAGAGAATGGCGATTAAAATGTACCAGATGTTGAACTTAGTTGTTCGTTCGAGTTCTTTCATTCAGACCTTCACAACTTGCTTTCGATTTTTCTCTTCAGCATTTGGGCGTTGATCGCAACAATGATCGTGCTCAGACTCATAAAGACAGCTCCCACGGCGGGGTCTAAAACAAAATCCATTTTGTAGAGTACGCCTGCCGCCAACGGAATTGCGATAACGTTGTATCCCGTAGCCCAAAATAAGTTCTGCATCATCTTGCGATACGTTGCTCGCCCAAAGAGAATGAGCTTCAAGATGTCTGAAGGGTTGCTGTTAACGAGAATGATATCTGCCGTTTCAGCCGCTACGTCTGTGCCTGAACCCACGGCAATTCCCACATCCGCCTGGGCAAGAGCTGGGGCATCATTTACGCCGTCCCCGGTCATCGAAACGTACTCTCCCTTTTCTTGTAGTTTTTTGACGATTTCGACCTTTTGATGGGGAAGAACTTCAGCGTAGTAACCGCTGAGGCCAAGCTTATCGGCAACGGCCTTGGCGACTTTCTCGTTGTCTCCCGTGGCCATTTCCACCTTGATTCCATGCTTTTTAAATCTCTTGACCGCTTCATATGACTCTGGCCGAATTTCATCAGCAAGGGCAACAAACCCTGCTAATTTTTGATCAATCAAGATGAAAACGACCGTCTCAGCTGCATCAGAAAATGCCGCATTTGGAATTTCGATTCCCTTGTCCCGAAGGTACCCAGGGCTGACTACCTTAACATCGCGTCCCTCGATTGAGGCTTCAACGCCCTTCCCGGTAATTGCATTAAATTTTTCAGATTTGGGGAGAGTTAATCCCTCTTCTTTTGCCTTCTTGACGATCCCAACAGCAATCGGATGTTCGGAAGTCTGCTCCAAAGCTGCCGCGTATCGAAGTAGGAGAGAACGATCAAAACTCCCATTATTCAGTGATTCGACACGAGTCACTCCGAAGATCCCTTGGGTCAACGTCCCGGTTTTATCGAAGACCATCGTTGTAATGAGTCGTGAGTTTTCAAAGGCTGTCCGATTTCGAATGAGAAGGCCATTCTGTGCAGAAAGCGCCGTAGAAATCGCCACGACCAATGGAACGGCAAGGCCCAAGGCATGGGGACAAGAAATGACCATAACGGTGACCATACGTTCGATAGAGAAATTCAGGCTCTCTCCCAACGCGAGCCAAGTCACCAATGTCGCAATACCCACACTGAGCGCCACATAGGCTAACCACTTTGCCGCGCGATCCGCCAGATGTTGGGATTTCGATTTTGCCTTTTGTGCCTCTTGAACTAGGTTAATCACCTTTGTCAGATAACTATCTTTTCCAGTGTGAACGACTTTGACTCGGAGAGAACCGTTTCCGTTGATTGAGCCTCCAATCACCTGATTGCCGACTCCTTTCTTTACCGGTTTGCTCTCTCCGGTCAGCATGCTCTCATTGAGATAACTTTCGCCTTCTTCCACTGTGCCATCCGCAGGGACTTTCTCTCCTGGCTTGATCACGATCAAATCACCCGCATTGAGCTGTTCTAGTTTGATATCCTCGATCCGATCGCCAATCACCCGATGGGCTTCGGAAGGCATCATGCTCACTAGAAGTTCTAAGGCACGAGAAGCGCCCAAGACTGATTTCATCTCAATCCAATGTCCGAGAAGCATGATGTCGATCAACGTAATGAGTTCCCAGAAAAAATCTTTCCCTGGAAAACCAAAAACGACCGCTGATGAAAAAATATAAGCAACTGAAATGGCAAGTGCGATTAGCGTCATCATTCCAGGAGCCTTGTTCTTCAACTCACTGGTAAGACCCTTCAAAAAAGGCCATCCGCCGTAGAAGAAAGCGACCGTAGATAAAACGAAAAGAATCGCACCTTCTCCCCTAAACTCTATGTCTAACCCTATCCATTGCTGGATCATGTCTGACAGAAGCAGAATCGGAAGCGTCAGGATGAGAGAGAGCCAAAATCGTTTTCTAAAGTCTTCGATCATCATCCGATGATGGTCATGGCCCATATGCCCATGCCCGGCGTGGGAATGCTCATGGGAAGTCGCTCCTTCAGCATGATGCTGTGAATGCCCATGATGTTGGTGTTCTGCCATCGTGTGACTGGTATGGTTCATAGCTGTTGCCCTTTCTCTTCCAATTCTGAAATATGCTGCGTCGTTTTGAGCACGACATCCGGATTCAATGAAATGCTGTGAATTCCTTCCTTCACCAGAAACTCAGCAAACTCGGGGTAGTCACTGGGTGCCTGCCCGCATATGCCGATTTTTTTATTCTTCTGCCTGGCGATCCGAACAACCTGACGGATCAATGCCTTCACGGCCTCATTGCGCTCGTCAAAGAGATGAGCAATGATTTCTGAATCCCGATCCACCCCCAGGGTTAATTGGGTCAGGTCATTTGAACCGATGGAAAATCCGTCAAAAACATGAGCGAATTCCTCCGCCAAGATCACATTGCTTGGGATTTCGCACATGACATAGACTTCAAGTCCGTCCTCTCCGCGCTTGAGGCCCTGGGCCTCCATTACAGATAAAACTTTTCGACCCTCGTTCACTGTTCTGCAAAATGGAATCATCAGTTTGAGATTTTTCAAGCCCATCTCGTTTCTGACTTTTTTCATGGCCTGACATTCTAGTTCAAAGCCTGGCTGATATTTTGGGTCATAGTATCGGGAAGCTCCGCGAAACCCGATCATCGGGTTTTCTTCATGGGGTTCAAAGGCTCGACCGCCCAACAATTCGGCATATTCGTTTGTCTTAAAATCACTCATCCGAACAATCACGTCTTTGGGGTAGAAGGCTGCTGCAATCGTTCCAATGCCTTCTGCGAGCTTATCGACAAAGTATTGTGATTTGTTCGAATAACCGATCGTTCTTCGTTCGATCTTCTCTTTGGCTTTGACCTCATCCAGCTGATCAAAACGAATGAGAGCCATCGGGTGTATTTTGATGGAGTGGTTAATCACAAATTCCATACGAGCCAAACCCACCCCGGCATTCGGGAGAAAAGAGAGGTGAAACGCCTCATCTGGATTCGCGACATTCATCATAATCGCCGTTTTAGGTGTCTTGAGGTCCTTGATACTGACCTTTTCGACATGAAACGGGAGCGTCCCCTCATAGACGTACCCCGAATCTCCTTCCGCACAACTGACGGTGACCTGCATCCCCGTGCGGAGCGCCTCGGTCCCGCGCTCCGTGCCTACAATGGCGGGCAGTCCCAACTCGCGGCTGACAATCGCCGCGTGACAAGTTCTTCCGCCGCGATTCGTAATAATGGCAGCGGCCTTCTTCATGGCAGGTTCCCAGTCCGGGTCCGTTTTTTCCGTGACGAGCACTTCGCCGTCCTGAAGTTCTCCTAACTGCTGAGGGGTTCGAATCACACGTACCTTGCCGCTTGAGATCTTTTCCCCCACGCTTCGACCTTCTATGATTACTTTGCCTCGCCTTTCCAAGGTGTAGGTTTCTATCTCGTCCTTTGCTTTTTGGGATTGGACGGTCTCAGGTCGAGCTTGAACAATAAAAAGTTCGCCACTCTCGCCGTCTTTCGCCCATTCCATGTCCATTGGAGCGAATGTTCCCCGTTTTTTCGAGTAATGCTCTTCAATGGTGCAAGCCCACTTGGCAAGTTGAAGAATGTCATCGTCATTAATGGAAAAGGTCTGACGTTCTTCAATGGGAACAGGAACGTTTTTAACCATTTTGGACCCACCGACATCATAGACGAGCTTGAATTCTTTCGTTCCTAAGTTCCTTCTTAGGATGGGTCTCAGATCGTCTTTCAGTGTCGGTTTAAAAACATAAAATTCATCCGGATTCACCGCACCTTGAACGACGTTTTCCCCAAGACCGTAGGAAGCATTGATCAAGACAGCGTCTTTGAATCCGCTTTCCGTATCGATCGAGAACATTACGCCGGAAGAAGCCAGATCAGAACGAACCATCTTCTGCACTCCAACTGAAAGTGCGATCTTAAAATGGTCGAACCGTTTGTGTTCACGATAGGAAATCGCGCGATCCGTAAAAAGAGATGCAAAACACTTGCGGCAAGCATCCAGTAACCCGGGTAGCCCCTCCACATTGAGGTAGGTTTCTTGTTGTCCGGCAAAACTGGCATCGGGAAGATCCTCGGCTGTTGCACTACTTCGTACCGCGACATCGGGATTCTCAAAATACTCTTCCCCGAGCTTTTGATAAGCTTCACCGATGGCCTTCTGAAGCAAATCGGGGATCTCCGCATGGAGAATCAACTGTCGAATGCGATGTCCACAGTCCCGGAGGCTATTTAGGTCGTCTTTTTTGAGTGAAGTGAGAATCTCTCCGATTCGTTCGCTGAGGTGATTCGTTTCGATGAAATACCGATATGCTTGCGCCGTCACAGCAAATCCGTCGGGTACCTGAACCCCTTTAGGACCTAGCTCGCGGATCATTTCTCCGAGAGAAGCGTTTTTGCCCCCGACTTCGGGCACGGTATCAATTGAGAGTTCATTAAACCATTTGACGAGCATGGATTGATTCATGATTTACCTCCAGATTTCGCATTCAATTTTGCGTTCTGGCAACACGTTGGTAGGTAAGTCCGGACAGCTTCCATCGCGAGTCGGGCTTTTGTAAAAAAATCATCCTGGCTTTCAATAAGATGTCGATGAGGGTGCGACACCCAGGCCGAGAGCAGTTTTTGATCTATCGCCATCGCTTCATTTGCCGATTCGATTCGAACCGGATTGTCATGATTATAGCCTCGCGCAAGATCTGGCGTTCTTAAATGAATAACCGCTTCATATCTGGAGAGTTCCTTTTCTCCAGTGGTTCCATTCTCCGCCCAATAGGTCTCTTCACTCTCAGGCCAATAAGCCAATCCATCCACAGTTCCGCGATCACAGATCGCTACAGCTGCTTTCTTTTCCTCTAAAACGATTTGTTCGAGTTCCCTTTGAACTTTAAAAATCGCTCTTTGAGCCCCCTTCCGGGCTGGAAGAGAGTCCCGCCTAAAAAAACCGCCTCCAAAAATGATGCTGGCTGCCTCTGGGATAATAGTCACATGCGAGCAAAATGTTTTTAATATCATCTCAAGAACAGCGGTTTTCCCGGCACTTGGCCCACCCGTGAGAACGATTAGGCGAGGATGATGGCGCTGCTCTTGACATTCACAAGAGTGGCTTCCACTCCCCCAAATTGACTCGGACCACTTGGACTGAGAAGGCATCGTGTTCATTTCAACTCCCTTGATTCTCCTAGAAAGGGAACTTCGACGTCCCACTTGAGTTCTTCTTCAATTTTTTGTCTGAGACTATCGGAGGCTGAGGGCTCACCGTGAGTCACGAATACCTTCTTTGGCCGATGTTTAGAGGTCTGAAGCCAACTCAGAATTTCCATGTAGTCTGCGTGAGCGGAAAGCATGTCCAGACACTTTACTTTCGCGCGTACGGGTATGTACTGGCCGTGAATTTTAATCATATCCGCACCATGCACCATCGCAGCACCTCGGGTTCCTGCCGCCTGAAATCCAGCAAAGAGGACAATGTTCTTAGGGTCACTGGCAAAAGCCTTGAGGTGATGGACCACTCGGCCACCCGTTGCCATGCCGCTAGCCGAAACGATGATCATTGGTCCCGATTGTTGATTAATCGTTTTGCTTTCCTCAGGTGTTTGAACGTAGACGGCGACGTCGCAGGTGTCCTTGCATTGGGATTCACTCAATCTGTGCTCATCTTGGAAATGACAAAAGACATGAGTCACATTCGTGGCCATGGGGCTATTCAAGTAAACAGGGATATCCGGAAGTTTTCCTTGTCGATTGAGTTCAGAGAGAATGTAAAGGAGCGTTTGTGCTCTTCCCACGGCAAACGAAGGAATAATGACAACACCTTTGTTTGCCCAGGCTTCATCCACGATTTCCTTAAGAAGGCCTACCGGATCAACTCTCTCATGCTTTCGATTTCCGTAAGTGGATTCAACGACAAGGTAGTCACAGTCAGGCAATGACTCGGGCGGCTTCATCACGAGATCATCCGGACGTCCCAAGTCCCCAGAAAAGACAAGACGCTTGCCTTCCGTTTCAATCCTAACGACGGATGAACCTAAAATATGACCGGCATTGAAAAGTTCAAAACTCGCCTGTTTTGAAAGAGGGATTTTTTGATGTCGCCTCACCGGCTTAAAGGATTGAAGACTCTTTTGGGCGTCCTCCAAGGTATATAAGGGAAGAGCGGGCTGGTGCTTGGAAAATCCACGCTTATTGGCATATCTTGCTTCTTCCTCCTGAAGATGCCCGGAGTCGGGTAGCAGAATTTTACAAAGCTCATAAGTCGCTTCACTGCAATAGATCGGTCCTTTGTACCCACTCTTCACCAAAAGAGGGATATATCCCGTATGGTCTAGGTGGGCATGCGTAAGGATGATCGCTGACAGATTTTTCACGTCGAAGGGAAGGCCCTGCCAGTTTCTTAGTCGTAAATTCTTCAACCCCTGAAAAAGCCCGCAATCAACTAAGACCGGGCCGTCGAAACCAGATGATTCCAAAAGATACTTCGATCCAGTGACCGTTCCCGTTCCACCCAGAAAAGTTATTTTCAATTTTCAGCTCCTTTGTCTTTTAGTTAAACTTAGCGTTGCCATGCTTTAGTCCATGGGCCTTAATTACCTCGGACGCTTTCTCGAAGCTAAATCCCTCTACTACGTCGAGATATGCCTCCTGAGTTGCTGGGTTCACGTAAACCTTACTTACCCCTTCTATCTTCTCAAGGTCATGCTCAAGCGACAACGAGCCACCTCCAGCACATGCCAACCCATAGATGGGAATAGTGAGACGTTTCGTCGCAATTTGAGATTCATCAGATTTTTGAACGTTCATTGACTAGCTCCTTAAAATGAGGAATGAACCGAGGTGTTTTTTTTGAGTATTGGCGGTATTTGTCGCCAAACTCGTTCTCCATATCCTTCTCTTCTTTTCTCGCAAGCCGGTAGTACATGAAAAGCAAGACAGGGAACATGATCAGCGTGAGAAGAGTGGGCCACATCAGTAAGAATCCAAACATGATCGCAATAAAGCCGATATATTGAGGATGTCGGATTTTTGAGTAGATTCCCGTGACCGCCAGGCTGTGGTTCTGTTGAGCAGCATGAAGTACTTTCCATGCAGAAGCTAAAATCCAGAACCCCAGTACAATGAGAATATTTGCCGAAATGTGAATCGGGTGAAAATGAGGATTAATGTTTGAGCCCAGAAAGGCTTCCCACAGATGGCCGTTGTTGTGCGAGAAAAGATTTAGTCCTGGAAACTTTTGGCCAAGCCAGCCTGACAGGAAGTAGATGGTCAGAGGAAATCCATACATCTCTGTAAAGAGGGCAAGCATAAAGGCCGAGAATGCTCCAAACGATCGCCAGTCCGTTTTTGTTTTAGGCTTGGTAAAACTAAAGGCAAAGATCACGAAAATTGCCGTGTTCAAAACGACTAGAGTCCAAAGTCCATACCCATATTGCTGTTCGCCGTGCATCTTAGTCTTCCCCTTCCGTCTTCTTCATATGATGTGAGTGACCATTGTTTTCTCCACCGCCACCACCATGATGTCCTCCATGCCCATGTCCACCGTGCATAAAGATGTGCATGAGCGGGCAAAGCAGTAAAATCAAATACGGAAGCCATCCGAGGAAGTGTTGACTATGATAGGTGAACACCCAGTAGCCCACGGCAAGTACACAGATGAGCACCAAAGGATTTTTCCAGAAGTTTTTTTGAGTACCTTGAACATTCATTTAATCGCGACTCCTCTATTCGTTGCATTTCGAAATAAATCGATCACTTCGTCAATTTTTTCCTTAGCTAGTTTTTGATTTCCGGAACGGATGGCGTCTGAAACACAGTTATGCAGGTGAGTTTCCAAAATAGAGGATTCTATTGCAGTCAAGCCAGCTTTTACGGCTCTCAGCTGATTTAAGACGTCCCCGCAGTACCTTTGATCGCTAATCATTTTTTCAATCCCCTCAATCTGCCCCTTGATCCGGTTGAACCTAGGGAGTTCTTTTCTATGGTCCGAAAACACTTTTTCTTCTCTTTTGGCCAAGTAAACCTCCTCATGAAATAGGACTCGGGCAAAAACGGATTTCATAGACGGTAACCCCCTAGGGGTAGTGCAAACACCTTGCCAAAATCTCGGACGCATAAAAATGAACCTCAAACCCCCTTCTATTCAATCTTGGGAAGTCCCGATCTGAAGCCAACAGGGACACTTGAGACAATATCAACCCGACCTGGGTCAAAAAGTCGCAGCACTAAAATCATGCAAAAATCTTGATTGAAGAAGGCTACTGCCTATTGACACTAATGTCAATAGAGCGTACGCCAAAAACAATGATGGCAACAGACAAGAAACTTCGGCGAAGGTTGACCCCAGAAGAGCGGAAGGATGAACTCATTGAAGCCTGTTACAAGGTGATCTCCAAGCGGGGGCTTTTTCAGACAACTGTTCCGTTCGTCGTCAAAGCAGCGGGAACATCTCAGGGCACCTTCTACCACTACTTTTCTGACATCAATGACGCATTCATTCAAACTGCCCGGGCGGTGATTGAGCCCATCTTACAATTTTCGGAGGTTGCTGATTTTTCTAGATGCACCAGTTCAAAGGAGCTGGAGTCGACTCTTTTTGAAATCTACATTGCCTTTGCAGACTTTCTCACGGCTCACCAACCTTTTCTAAAGGAAGTGTTTTTTGTGGCCCGGGGCGGCGAGAGGAAAATGGCTCGCAAGGTCGAGCAGCTTTTAAAACAGATTCATCAACGAACGACTGAGGTGGCTGATCGGGTCAACGGCGTTCAGCCTTTTCGTTCCTATGATTCTGAGATCGTCGCAGCTGCAATCGTGGGCATGATTCTCTATTCCGGACTTCATGAGCAGACAGGACCTGCTTCGAAGGGACGCGAGCTTTGGGCACGCGAGATGGCAAGATTTGAAACGGGGGCCCTAGTTCAGGGCTTAAGCAGGTAACATGGCATTCGGGCCGATTTTTCAACCAGGATCGTATCCTTTTGGGAACTCGCCTCTCTTTCTAATGAAGGGTAAACAGGTATGCAAACTAGATTGTTTTTGAGCTTTATCGTCATTCCGGCACTTACGCTCCTCAGTTTCTCGTCAGTTCGCGCAGAAGAGTATTCAACGCACAAGTTGTTTTCCCTCAAAAGAAGCAGCAACAAGAACGAGGTCGTGTATGAAGTTCGGCTCGACAAGGACGGAAACTTTCCAGATGATGCCATCACTGCACATTGGGTTCTTTGGGAAGAGGGAGGCAAAAGAGATACACTTAACTTTCCAGAAAAGGAGTTCGCATACGGAGTGAAAGTGGAGTCACAGAATGAAAAAGCCATTCAGGCGCACTTAGTCTCGACGCCGAAATGTAAAATTGACGTCATGAGAAAGAAAACAAAGTCTGGCTGGATTCCCATCGCTACTTTTTCAATTAAAGGAGAGACAATACGAATCGATCAGTTTTTTGTCGTGGTCTCCGGGTCTGGAATATTTTCTGATGTTCAGGAAATTCAAGTGACTGGAACAGATGTGAGGAACGGGAAAGCTAAAACTCTTTCGTTTATTCCAAAACAAAATGGGAACCATCTTGATGGAGCAAACACTGGAACATCAGGCTCTAACGAATAACCGATTTTGATTTGACCGATCTTTCCTCTGGGACGCCCCCCGATTTTCGAAAGACATCAACATTCTCCAACGTCGTTGCAGCAATATTCGCCAAGGCCTCTTGAGTCAGGAACGCTTGATGGGAGGACACCAGTACATTCGGGAAAGTAAGCAGTCGTGCCAATACGTCATCCTGAAGAACTTTGTCTGATAGATCTTGAAAGAATACCGCTTCCTCTTCTTCATAGACATCCAGAGCTGCTCCTCCAACCTGACCGCTTTTTAAGCCTTGGATCAACGCTACCGAGTCGATCAGTGCGCCCCTTCCCGTATTAATGATAAAAACACCGGGTTTCATCATCGAAATCATCTCACGACTCAAGATATGATGAGTCTCGGGAGTCAAAGGCATATGAAGGGAAACGATGTCAGACTCTTTACACAGATGATCACACTCAACGTAGCGGACATTCGGCATCGCTTGAAGTTTGGCATTCTCGGTTCGATCAAAACAGAGTACCTCACAACCAAACGCAGCCAATATTTCCGCCACAATCGAGCCGATCTTCCCCGTTCCAAGAATACCTACTTTCTTTCCAAAGAGATCGAACCCAACTAAACCATCCAGGGAAAAGTTCAGCTCTTTTACTCTTAGATAGGACTTGTGAATCTTGCGATTGAGAGACAAAAGAAGTCCGATCGCGTATTCAGCAACCGCGTGTGGAGAATAGCCTGGAACTCTCGCGACGACGAGTCCAACCTGATTCGCAGCTTCTATATCGACGTGATTGAACCCAGCCGAACGCAAAGCAAGGAGCTTGACCCCCTGATCCTTCAACGACTGAATACATTGAGAGTCGACCCGATCATTTACGAAAGAACAGACGACTTCCGACCCACTTGCTAAAGAGGCAGTCGCCGCGGTCAGGCGAGGTTCTAAAAAACAAATCTCAAAATGGTGTTTTTCATTTTCTCTTTCGAAAGCAGGTCGCTCAAAATGATGCGTGTCAAAAAAGGATATTTTCATCGTACCTCCAACCGGAACTTTCCTTGTTCCTCCTGAAAACAGTGTGCCAACTTGCTTGATCAAACCGTATCTTTTGGTAAGGTATTAACATAGAGTGATCGATTCCGGAAAAATTCTCGGAAATTCTGATGAAAGAAGGTGAGGAATGTGTTTTTCGGCTGCGGCCAGCTTTACGGCATCCGGAGTGACAGGGGCGCTTGGAGCAGCTTCGCTCTCAAAGACTCGAACATCAAAAGAACGCCCCCTTGCGTCCATTCCCCTTTTGTTTGGCATCCAGCAGCTTGTTGAAGGCTTGGTCTGGCTCTCCTTCCGATACCCAACCTTCAGGGAATGGAACCCGCACTTCACTTTTATCTATTCTCTCTTTTCCCATATTCTCTGGCCCAGCTTTGTGCCCTACGCGGTTTTTACGATTGAACCCGATCCCGATCGAAGACGTAAGTTGAAATTATTCATATGGCTGGGTGGGCTGCTCAGTGCATACCTTCTCGTTTTCATGATTTTCTGGCCAGTCACATCTGAAGTGGCCAACCACAGTATTCGTTACAACTATCATCACCATTTTCCCGGACTGGCGATGGGGCTCTATCTCATCTGCGTTTGTGCAAGCTGCCTCCTTTCCTCGCTCAAGATCATTCGTTTCTTTGGCGCGGCACTGGGATTGGCATTTCTTGTTGCTTATTACAGTTTCACCTTTACGTTCTTTTCGGTTTGGTGCTTTTTTGGAGCCATTTTGAGCTTAGTTTTGTATTTTTATTTTTGGAATCAATCCAAGTTAAAGCGAGGTTCGAAAAGGTGACAAGAGGTGAGTGATCATTACGTATGGCTTGTGTGGTCGCTCTTATTTCTCGTTCCATGGATAATCGTTTTTTTAGCGGTTCCTCGGTTTCGATCGAGAATGTGGCGCGCCAGTCTCCTCACTACGCCCTTTGGCCTAACGGAACCTTTGTTTGTACCCGAATATTGGAATCCGCCCTCTCTCTTTGATTTAGCGCAACGAACGGGGTTTGACATTGAAAGTTTGATTTTTTGTTTTGGAATCGGAGGCATCGCCGTCGTTTTATACAATTTACTGACCGGTCAGCGAATGGCCGACCTATCTCTCCACCAGCGCCACAGTTCCCGTCACCGCTTTCATCAGTTGGCCCTTTGGTCTCCCGTTCTGATCTTTGTGCCGCTAAAGTTTATGAATTGGAATCCCATTTATCCGGGAATCATCGCTATGGCAGGCGGTGCACTTGCCACGATGCTCTGTCGTCCCGATTTGATTCGCAAGACTTGGATGGGAGGGGTCATCTTTGTCATCTACTACTCCGTTTTCCTAATTTCTCTTGATCTTGCCTTCCCCTCCTATATTCGTACGTATTGGACATTAGACAGACTTTCCGGTGTCGTGCTTGCCGGTATCCCTCTGGAGGAGTTTCTCTTTTCGTTCGCCTTTGGGATGTATTGGTCCAGCGTATATGAGCACATCTATTGGAAGGGGATTCGGACAGGCTCGCCGTTCCCTGCTAAATTGTGATTTTTTGTCCCGCCACTGTGTTGGTTTGACCCAATCCAAACAATCACAAAGCCCCATGGACAAACAGACCGCATTTTAAGTTTGGCAACTATTTTGCATAACCCCTACCCTGTACCCCTAGGGCTGAAAGACATCACGCGCCATGTCGCGATTGGAGAAATGCTTTATGAGACATCACATGAATGGCGAATGGATGACGAATTGGCTTCACCCGTTTCCGTTTTTATTGGTCCTCGCGGCAGTCCTCATCTTTGCAATCTGGTTTTTAATCGGAATTTACAAGTCCAAGGGTAAAAAAAGGAAACAAGGGATTGTCTTATTTGTCGCAGGTGTTGCGTTGTTTGTTTTCTTCGGGCTCTTTGTCGAATGTTGTGATCATTCACCAGACGAACAGATGATCAATTTGCATACAACCGACAAATCAATACAATCACAATCAAAAGGAGAATGAAAATGGCTGAATTTTTAGGTGACATTGCTGTCATGTTTGAGGTTTTGATTCTTGGAGCAGGGCTCGTCGTTCTGCATTTCGGAAAAAAACAAAGCGCGAAGCTCATTTTGTGGGCAGGAAATCTGCTTGTCGCCGCTTCAGTAGCAGGGCTGATCTGTAGCGGTTATTACTACTTTAAGTATTTCTTTGCTGGTGAATTTGAACACGCCTATCCAACCGCCGCCGTGCAAGGCGGGCCCATGGGTATGGGTCAAATGAGTGGAATGATGTCCAACGGAATGATGGGTCGAGGTATGGGACAGGGCATGATGGGCAAGGGACAAATGAGCATGCAGACGATGATGATGAACAACATGCAAAAGTGTATGTCCGGGATGCAAGGAAAAATGATGGACAACTCTATGATGAAAGACATGAAAAGCTGCATGATGAATCAGGCGATGGAGAGCCAGAGGAGTGCTGATCCCGACAATTCTTCTGATCACGAATCACATCACCCGGAAGAAGAAAAGAAATGATACTCACGCCGCCACGTGTTTAAGATCGGCAGAACACAACTCATTCTGGTAGTCCTTGTCGCTTTTCTTTGGTCGATATGCTTTCCATTGATCGAGTTGGGACATCGAGCTGCACCTCCATTGAGGTTCGCAGCACTGCGCAGTCTAGGGCGTATCCTCATTTAAAAACACCGCGTCACTTTCCGATTTTAATCCAGATAAGGGAGCAAGCGAGATAGAGAATGGATTTATA
>PBMP01000033.1 GCA_002722705.1 Pseudobdellovibrionaceae bacterium
GAAAAATTCCTTTAAGAAAACAAAGAAGAACTCTTTTTCAAGTAAGGTGTACCGATGAAACAGGAGTTTTGAATCTAAAATTTTTTAATATCTATTCAGGACTAGAGAACCAATATCGAATAGGAAGAGAACTTGTTCTTTCAGGGAAAGTAAAAAAATTTCGTGGAAGCGCAGAAATGATTCACCCTGAAATTGCTAAAACAGGTTCAGGAGGAGAAAAAAGTACCCACGCAGGAAGGGTCATTCCAATTTACACTGAAATTGAAGGAATCAGCACTCGTATTCTTAGAACAGTCCTTTGGAATGCTCTGGAAAAATTCGGAAAACACCTTCAAGATGAAATCCCACAACATATTTTAAAAAAATACACATTCCCCTCATTAAAAAAATCAATTTTAGAATTACATTTTCCAAGCGAATCGACATCACTTGAAGCTCTTGCATTACATAAGACACCTTATCATCAACGACTTATTTTTGAGGAATTCTTTAGATTTGAATTTCTAGTTTTAAGAAAAAGAATGTTAGCAACAAAAGAGTCTGCTCAAAATGTTCAATCCAAAGAAGCTCTTGAAGCCATGGAAAATCTTGCAACACTTCTTCCTTTTGAACTCACAGGGGATCAAAAAAAATCTCTTCAAGAGATTCATGAAAATTTATGCACGCCTCATCCAATGAATCGACTCATTCAAGGAGATGTTGGGTCAGGAAAGACAGTTGTAGCTTTTCTCAGTGCAGCGATGCTATTAGCGCATGGAAGTCAAGCCTGTTTAATGGCTCCGACCGAAATTCTTGCCGAACAACACTATAAAAATGCAATAAAATTATTTGGTGGAAGACTCAACGTATTTTTAATTACCGGGAAAACTAAAAAATCAGAACGAACAAAAATTATTGGCAGACTCATCTCTGGAGAACCCGCTCTTTTAATTGGAACTCATGCACTGATTGAACCCGATATCCAATTTCGAAACTTAGACTTAGTCATGATTGATGAACAACATCGTTTTGGAGTGCAACAACGTCAAACTTTAAGAGAAAAGGGTATTCGTTATAATTCAATCGGCATTAAAGTAAACCCTCATCAGCTCATTCTTACTGCGACACCGATCCCAAGAACTCTTGCTCTGACTGCATATGGTGATCTTAGCGTTACATCTATTCGGCAAAAACCCAGTGGACGCTCTCCAATCGAAACACAAGTGATTATTGAAGCGAAAAGAAAATCTGCATATGAAAAAATTAAATCAGAGATCTCAAAAGGAAGACAGGCTTACCTCATCTATCCTTTGGTCAATGAAAGCGAAGCAGAAGGTTTTACTGATTTAAAATCTGCAGTAGAACATGCCAAAAAACTTCAAGAAACTATATTTTCAGAATATAAAGTTGGGCTTCTTCACGGAAAAATGAAAAATGATGATAAATCTAAAATCATGTCTGATTTTTTGAATCAAAAAATTCATATTTTAGTCTCAACGACTGTTGTAGAAGTGGGTGTTGATAATCCAAATGCAACTATTATTGGAATTGAACACTCTGAAAGATTTGGACTCTCTCAGCTCCACCAACTCAGAGGTCGAGTCGGAAGAGGAAAATATCAAAGTTTTTGTTTTTTATTCACAAGTGGAAGACTAAGTGAAACAGGAACACTTCGACTTCAAGCTTTAGAAAAAAGTACAGATGGATTTAAAATTGCTGAAATGGATTTAGAAATTCGAGGACCAGGAGAATTTCTTGGAACACGACAATCCGGATCCCTTCCCTTTAGACTTGCAAATCTTGTGAGAGACAAAGACTGGCTCATTCAAGCAAGGGAAAGTGTTCAAAGTATTATGAAAAAAGACCCTGAACTTGAAATGAACGAACACTTCAAGCTAAAAAACTTTTTACACACCAGCGGTGTTCAGTCGGTAAATCGCTTAAAAACGTCTTAAAATTCTTTTATAATTGATTAAATTAATATGTTTTCAATATTCTTGTTTTCATTTTTATTCTAAAGAAAAAAATTTATTTTATTTTAAATCAAAAAATTATTTTAACTTATTAATTTTAATGAATTTTTTAATTAAAATAAAATATTCAAGTTTACTAATGAAAACAAAAAACCTTTTTTTTAATTGAATGCGCCGCATTCAAGACATAAACCCCCTCCTGTGAATACAAAAGATTATCCAAATTTATTTGAATACATGAATTATCGAGAATTCATTGGAGACACCCTTGAAACCATGAAATCGAAAAACCCTCAGTTTTCTTTTTCAGCCTTCGCAAAAAAAGGAGGAATCCCTTCTCGAGCAACCATCACCCTGGTGATTCAAGGAAAAAGAAACCTCACTCCAGAGTCAGCTCTTCTTTTTGCCAAAGCCTTAGGACTCAAGGCAACTGAGAAAAAATATTTTCTTACCTTAGTTGATTTTCAAAGAGCTAAAACAGAGGAATCAAAAAGAAAGCATCTCGCTAAAATTCAAAACTTTGTAAATCGACAACAAATTTTTCCACTTGAAAAACTTCAAACTGAATTTTTTTCTCAGTGGTATATTCCTGCGATTTACGTATTTGTGCGAAGCATCTCCCCTCTCTCTACGACTCACCAAATTGCAGATGCATTTCATGGAAAAGTCAGTTTCGTACAAATATGTAAATCACTTGAGATATTGAAAAACTTAGGTCTTCTTTTAGAAAAAGAAAAAAAATGGGAAGCAAAAGAAGCTCGATTAACTTCTTCAGATGAAATAAAAAGTATCGCAATAAAGGAATATCATAAATCTTTGTTAGAATTAGCAAAAAAAGCACTCTCTATTCCTATAGAAAAGAGAGAATTTGGAGCAACCACCCTTCCTATTCATCCTAAAAATTTACCTATTTTAAAACAAAAAATTAAACAATTTAGAGAGGAACTCATTGATGAGCTCGGAGTTCCTCAAGAAGATGCATCTGTCTATCAAATCAATATACAAGCCTATCCAGTTACACAAAAACAAAGGAGAAAACAATGAAACGGAAAATTTTTATAACCGCTATTCTTTTGGCAAACACTGCCTTTAGCGGAAACGAAGGAGTCACTGCAGGTAATGGAACTTTTGACGATACGATTCAACGTTATTTTCCAATTCCTACTGGTTACATTGTCGACGAAAGAACTCTTTTAAAAGAATACCTAACATCGATAAAAAAAGTTGCCGATCTAGAAGCTAGAAACGAACAAGCAAGATTAGATTTAATTAGGGAACTTCATCTCCTAAAGTATCCAAAAAAATGGTGGGACACTGTTGAAAACAATCGATATTGGGATCAATACTTTAAAGGCGTTGAACAAGCAAAAGAAATCATGAGCAAAGGAGCCGGTCCTCATTCATGTAAACTTCTCGTTGCATCTATTCCGAAACCACTTCCTAAAGAAAAAGAAATTCTTAAACAAGCATTTCACCGAGGACTTGTTGCTGCGCACCCTGAATGTTTTATTGAAAATTTAAAGGCGTCTCTGAAATCTCTTAATGAAGAAATGAAGCTCGTTCGAAGAAATTTATTTTTAATTGAAAAGAAAATTAGAATTCACCGCCCTGATGAAAAAGAATTAGAAAAAATTTATCAATCGGTAAGAAAAGATCTTCTTCTTTCCGTTGATGGACCTATTCAAAAAATTCTCGAAGACCTCAAAGATTCTCTGGAGCCAGATTTACAAATTACTAAAAAAATTATTGCTCAAGTAAACGTCATCAAAAAAAGAATTCAGTGTAAAGATGGACTCTATTATGATCCACGACTAAAACAAAAATTAAGTTGTCATTTTAAATTTCTAAGTGCTCCTCATGAACTTGATATTGCAGCAACCTATCGAATATTAGTTGGAAATGAATCTTTTGGGCCCTATCAACCTAGACTTGAAGCTTCGGGAATTATTCAAGCCAGCAAAGCATATCTTTCATATCCTGGAAGAACAGAAGACCAACTGGTCACTGGAAGCCTAGAGCAGATCACAAAATTACTGAATAAGTCAGACCAGATCAGTTCCCTCAAAATTAAAAATCTTAGAAAAAGATTTAATACCGATCTTTCAGAAGAACTACGATCTGTTCAATTAGGTAATCTTGATATCTGGAGATCATACTTCTCAAAGACGACCACAGAAGCAATGATTGATCGATTTTTTACCCTTAAACAAAAGTTTGAAACTTACGCTCGACTGGATGTTGGAACTCAAGTCGAATTAGATCTCTTGGAAAAAATTGGATCCACTTACCAAGAAGCCCTCAAAACTGCTACCGGACTTTCTGTTCAGTTTAAACTTCCTGAACGTGAACTCTTTGTAGATTTAGATGACAATGCTCATACTCGAATCGAGCTTGATTTTGATAGTCCGATCATTCCAGCTGGATATTTGATGGGGCTCACTTTAGAAGAAGTCGAAGCTTGGAAACAAACTTTAAATTTAGATCCAGAATGGATCTCATCTGTACAGGAATAAAAAATGAATTATTTAAAAATAAATACAAAGGAAAAGAAAATGAAAACTTTAAATAAAATAATTGTAGCTCTTCTTTTACCCCTACACATTTTTGCATCTGAGGGAACCACAGAGAACAAGAAAACCAATAAGAATCCAACTTCCAAAAAAACTTCCGTTCAAGTGATCAATTCAAAGATCCATTTTCAAAAGCCACTGATCTTTAAAGCAAATGGTGTAGGAGTGATGGCTAAACTTCTTCGTAAGCGTCTCAAAAAAACAAAATCTGCATGGGTAAATCAGAAATCTTACACTCGGGTCCATTTCTGTGATGTCACTATCAAGATTGAAGGAAGAGACTATGCCGTTGAAAACGAAGGGATTGGAGAACACTTATATGGATCCGTTGAGTATGACTGCGACTCAATTATAGGAAGACCCGCATTTAAAACTGTTTTCAATCGAACTCTCTTTTTAGGATCTAGAAACTGTGTCCAAAGTGAAACCATCCGAGATCAAGATCACTGCTACCTCGGTGTAATTGCATTAAGAAGTGAAAGTACAATTAATACTGAACCCAACGGAGACCTTATAAAAAGAACACTAAAAAAAGAACGCAAATACCAACTCGAAAGAAAAAATGTACGCACTTTATTAAGTTCAGGTATTTTTATACCTCAAGGCCTCAATCTCAATCAGATGGATTCTATTGATCTCTTTAGTTTTTCAATTGGAACAAAAAGCGATGAATTTTATATCAGCGACCCCCCTAAAACTTCAAACCTTGTTTCAGGAAAAAAAATCTATCTTCAGATTACTGATGATAGTCAAAAACAAATTGATACCTTAAAAGCGGATGCGACTCATCTTCTTGATGAACTGAACTCTAAAATCATGAGTTTAAAATCTCAAGAAGTATCTGAATCTCAATTTGAAGTAGAAATTACAGAACTAGTAAATACTCTAAATACCGCATCTGAAAAAATCCTAGGAATCTTTAATCCTTCAGAGTCATTTCGACTCGAACAAAGACTTCATCAGATCGAAGAAGATCTTGCAATTCTTGCAGCTCGTGTCCATACAGACATTACCGACTACGATAGTTTTGTAACAAGCTATGGAAATCAATTTAACAACCTCGTTGTCAAACAACAGTACTTTAATCAAGGGAAATCAGACTCATTGGTTAATACTTTTCTAAATACGATATATACTGGATACCTTCCCCCAACCCCAAGTAAAAAAGAAGAAACCACACGAAAAAGAACTGGATTCGATGAGAACGGTCAATTAACAGATCCGGACGAACTAATAGGAGTCGATTCAATGATTTTTTCTACCTGTATTCTCAAATTTAGTTATGAATTTTGCGTGGGAATGCTGGAAGCAGGCCCAGGAAACAAAACTTATGAAGAATATCGAAAAGAAGTAGAGTGATACCACTTTTATGAAACTTAAATTCATTGCCTTCATTTTACTCATCAGTATTGACGGAGTTTCAAAAGAAACTCCGTCTTTATTTCATTTTAAAATTTTGAACAAAACCTTGCTTACAGAAAATGAAAAAACAGAGTTAAATTCATTTTTGTCTTTTTTCTTAAAAGAACTTAAAAATAAAATTGATCTTCACTCAAAAGAAAATGAACTTGAAATTTCATTAGGTACCATTCCTTGTTTTGATCAATCAAAAAAAAATGATTGTTTCCCCAGTGAACGCTCTGGCTATTTCTACCCAGGAACTCCAAAAAAAATATATATTAAATACCCAAGAAAAAATTTCAATACGCTCTTCACCGATATTATTCATGAAACGCAACACTGGTTTCATTATCAATTTGCTCCAGACTCAAAGTGGGAAGTTCAAGAAGGATTGAGCCTATGGTGGGAATTTATTTTTTTTAAAAATTGGAATAGTTCAAATATCCAAGCGATTTTTAATTCATGGAACTCTGAAAATTTTTGGAATTTTGAAAAAAAAGAACGAGCTGATTACGGAAAACTCTATTTAGTTTTCCAAAATCTATTCTCAAAAAAAATAGAAGATCAGAAACTATTCTTAAATAGAATTTATAAAATTCCATTACTTTCTTTAGAAGAAATTTTCAAAGAAGCTCAAACCTCAAAATCTGAAATTTTAACGGATCTAGAAAAAGACCTTAAGCCACTGCTTAATTTCAGGAAGGGTTTGCCCATTTCTTCTCCTTGATCATTTGATAAACTCGTCATAAAAGATCACGATCTTATGACTAAGCCTATTGAACCCAAACATCCACGCCCCCAAGGCGCACTACAAAAGACTGAAACTGCAGAGATTCCACCTGTTAAGTATGGGTATTTTAAAGGCTTTGATGGAACAAAGCTCTTCTATTCAATTGAAGGAGAAGGAGAACCTCTCATTTTCTGTTCTGGCCTTGTATGCTCAAGCCTTCACTGGACTTATCAAATTGATTATTTTAGAAAAAACTATCAGTGCATTTGGTTTGACTATCGTGGTCATCAAAATTCAGAGATGCCCTCAGATCTAAAAACCCTCACTATTGAAAACATCGCAAAAGATCTGGGGATACTAATGGATGAGCTTAATATAAAGGAAGCAACTCTTTTAGGTCATAGTATGGGAGTGAACGTTGTTTTGGAAGCCTACAAACAACGTCCCGAATCGGTAAAAAGCATGGTTTTAATCAGTGGAACTGCCCATCGTCCACTTGAACAAATATTTGGAATGAACCTCTTAGGCCCGACATTCAACCTGTTAAAAAGACTCTATAAAACAAGCCCCTCTCTTGTGAGAAAAATCTGGAAAGCCCAGGGAGGAAATCCCCTTGTTAAATTCTTCGTTCGACTTGGAGGATTTAACCCACATCTCTCATCAAAAGAAGATATTACCCGCTACGTTGAACAAATTGACGCAATGGATCCAGGGATCCTCTTTTTCCTAGTAGATGAATATAATCAATATGATGCGGCCTCTTGGCTTCATTTGATTCATGTTCCGACTCTATTAGTTTCAGGCGCGAGGGACCATATTATCCCCCCTAAACAGCAGGAATTATTAGCACAACTTATTCCAGGCAGCCGTTTAGAAACTGTTCTTCATGGAAGCCACTGTCCACAAATGGATCTTCCTGAACTCGTCAATATTCAAATTGAAAATTTTCTAAAAAAATCAAAATGTTAGATAAATTGTTAAGATTTTTCCCTTAAAATCTTAACAATGTAAAAAAAAATTTAAATGTTATTCGGAATTCTACAATTCGTATAGTATACTATTTTCATCGGTTATACTCTTTTGGGGGGAATCAACAATGAAAAAAGCAATTCAACTCGGCTTGGCGATCGTTTCGCTTAGTATGGCAAATTCGACTAAAGCCGCCGAAACATTTACGTCACTAACCTTAGATAACGCAGATCAAAACTATTCGCGAACAACAACTCTTCAAGGAGATTGTAATTCCGACATTAGAATAGAAATGACCATTGCAGGAAACGCTGAGGAAGCTCTTTGCGAAAACGCTCGCTTTGACTTTCCTTATGTCTTTGAAAACTTGGGAGCAGTTGAAATTTCGATTTCTCAAGTGCTTTCTCCGCAACTCACTCTCACTTACAGAAATACCATTCAGGTGATTGAAGATGTAGACAATACCCCTCCTGCCTTAGAGCTGATTTCACCTGCAAACGGATCTGATGTTACACGAACGACAACCTTAGTCGGAGTGTGTGAAACAGGACTGAGCGTAGGCTACCTCGTTGGACAACAAGGCGGAAGCTTCATATGTGAAAACGGTCGCTTTGAAACTGAGTTCGTTTTCAATCAACTTGGAAGCTACAATTTTTATATGAGACAAGTGGATGCTTCAGGAAATACGACAACGACTCGTAACTGGATTCGAATTTCAGAAGATCCTGTAGACCCAGTGGATCCTGTAGATCCTGTAGATCCTGTAGATCCTGTAGATCCTGTAGATCCTGTAGATCCTGTAGATCCTGTAGATCCTGTAGACCCGGTAGATCCTGTAGACCCACCCGTGGTTTCAGTAGATCCTGTAGATCCCGTTTCTCAACCTGCAAACCTAAGCAGTAAAGGAAGCTTACAGCTCAACGGCGTAAGAATTTCTCAAACAGAATGTGTTTCTCCGTGTAACGTGATGTTCTCTGCGGACCGAATCTCTGATTCAAATAACCCAAATGCATTTACTGAAACAGGGTTTAGATGGAATTACGGTGACTCAAATGCAGATGAAAAACGTGGTCGTTTCATGCGAGGAGCCGATTTCTTCGCGAATGGAAAAGATCCACTTTTAGGTGCATCACGCGAGAGTGATACCAATACTCCGATCGCAATGCATACCTACGAATGTCAATCAGGAACTTGTACCTTCTTCCCAGGAGTTTCGGCACGAAATGCAGCTGGAGACTGGGAAACTGAATGGGCAACGATTACTGTTCATTCTCAAAGTGAATCCTTCCCAGGAACTCAGACTGTCTGTGTTTCAAGCTCTGGACAGTGGGATGGAGATATTCCTTGTCCGGCTGATGCAGCTCATGCTCAAGCTATTCCAGGACCAAACGAATGGCAAAGTAACACTCGTTACCTTCTTCGAAGAGGTGAACAGTTTGCCGATACATGTATCGCATACAATAAAAGCCAAATTGTAGTTGGAGCTTTTGGAGATGAAAATGCAACAAAACCAGAAATACAAACTTTTGGGATTGGACATGATGGAAGATGCTCAGACGCGATTCCTTCAAATTCAGCCGTTGCAACCTACTCGGTGCCTCGCTGGATTGAAGATATTACACTTCATAACCTCAGAGTTGGAACAATTGACATCGGAATGTCGTTCGAGAATGTCACTCTTGATAATCTCGACATGGATTTTGAGGACCAAGCAGCGGCACATGGAGCAATTAACCTGAACTCTGCAGATGCATGTTCTAAAAACGCAGGACTAGATTGCGCAAATGTGCCTCTTCCACAAGGGTTCTATTTATCAGGATCCAGAGTGATTGGTTCAGCAACGAATCCTCCTGGACTCAATATCAAAATGCTAAGTAGCTCATGTGTCAGCTTCTTTGGATTGATTGATAATGAAATCAGAAATGCATTTGAGCACAATGTCAGACTTGAATGTGCATCACGTGTCCTTGGAATTCACAATGACATTAATGGTAATCACCTAGGAAATCGTGGAGACAAAAACGCATTCACCATTCGTCCAGAAGGGTATGCAAACATCGACATGATTGGAAAAAATAAAATTGATTCCACTCTGGGTCGAGGAGCCGCCTATGACAATCGATATATTGTCGCAAAAAACATGTACTTTGGAACTCCTGACAGTATAAATAACGCTGCACGGATTACCATTGCACCAACCAAGTCATCTGATACAGAAACAACCCGATTTGGACTTGTTTCAGGAAACTATATTGATATGGGAAGTGCTGCGGCCTCCAAAGACGTCGATCTCGGAGGATATGGACTTGCATGTTATAATGACAACGCATGGACGGAAGGAAACCTCGGTTGTAACGATGGAGGACAAGAGTCTATTCCTGAAGGATCCTACAGTGTTGCTAAGGAAAACCTCGAAGCACCAGTCATTCCTGATGCTCCAGAAGACTATCAGTAGTCTTAAATAAAAAAAAATAAATGAAACAGGGTAACCGTCAAAACGTTACCCTGTTTTTTTATCCATGAGGTCCCGGAAATAACTTCCACTCAAACCAAGGAAACCTCCAGTCAATCCAGTTTTCTGTATCGATTTCGGATTCTTCTAACAACCTCCGAAAAGCTCCCATACAAATTAAACCGTGACATTTTCCCTCTCCTACATGGACCGCGGTCTGTACAGCTTCCGGTGATTGAAGATTTCCATTCTCTATTCTTTTTATAATTTCTTCTCGAGTGATTCCCAAACAAGGACAAAGATAAGCTGTATTATTTTGTGAATTTTCTTTTGAAAGTTTTTTTTCTCTAATTTTTAAAACCATTCCTCTACGAGTTGTAGTCTGACACGCTTTTTTCTTTACTCCATCTACGTTTACTTCACACAAACCACAACTTCCGTCAGAACACATAAAAACATCTTCTGTCCTTGCATACCCAATTTCAAATAACGCCTTAGAAATGGAGAGACCTTCCCTCACCAGTCTAGATTCTCCTTCAAAAGTAATTTCCACTTTTTGAGAAGCTGTTTTTTCAAAATGCTCAATCATGAGTTTTTCATCATCAATTTCATCATCTGGAGTTGAGGGTTTCATTCCTCGTGCCTCCCAAAGAAGATGTTCAGGCACTTCAATATGAACGACTGGATACTTAAATCCTTCATTCTCAATATGAGTCACTCGACCGGTTGCTAAATTTTGCCCCCTTCGATTCCCTAATTGCACTCGATCATTTATCTTAATTTTTTCTTTTCCTCTGAAACTAAACCCTAACGTTCCATTCGGTTGGTCCATTTTCATTAAAGAAATAGAATTTGAGGGACAAACATCCAAACACTTCGCACACGAAACACACTGATTTTCTTTTAAAAAAGAGAGCGGTTTATTCTTTCTTCCAGGAATTCGCTGAATAAGAATAGCATCCTCAGGACAAACATCTTCACAAATTCGGCATGAAATTTTTTCTATACACTCAATCACAGGGAGCAAACGACTATTTCCCTTTTTTTGAGGGACTCCCTCAAATTCTTTAATCGAAGACAAGTCCTGCGTCTTCACCCATTTTTTATCGTAATGAATCAAAAAAGGTTCTTCTTGGTAAAGACTGTGAAGACGCAAACGCGACCTCGCTTTCTTTTGCTGCTTCTCGAGCTCTTGTCTTGAGTTTCCTAAATCAACAACTAAAGATTTAATAATTTTAGTCGCTAACCAACGACCTCGCTCTTCTTCACTATTCCAACCTTCCACATCTTCATTTTTTTGGTTAGGTGCCGTATGCAAAAATTCAAAAAGCAAGGCTCCCGGAGGATATTCTCGTATCCCTTTTTCATAAATAAAGGGTCCTGCTGAAACCACACGAGCAGTTTCAATAATTCGATTTCCTATGGAATCCTGAATATGTAACTCCCACAACAACGAAGTTTTTTGAGCTAAACGAATTGGATTTGCATAAATAATTTTACCTCCAAGCATTTCAAACCGTCTTTTCTCAACTTCCCATGCACAAACCTGTCTTTCATTTTTTAACGAATAAGTTTGTATTGCAAAAACCTCTGGAGTTCCTTTTTCTAAAAGTTCACTTCCAAAACGAAGAGCTTTATTTCCTGTTCCCAAAATTACAGTGGATGGTGCCCAAACCACAGGACTCTCATTCAAAAGACGTCTTGCTGTGTCTAAAGGAATCAACCCTGGACTTCTCCATCCCAAAAAAGGATTAGGTAACTCTAAGTCTTGAGTAACTTTTACCACTGCACGTCCTGAAATTCTATGAAGCCGGTTCTGAGTATCTTTGGCAATTACAACACCACCGTGCCCAGGTAAAGGAATCACTCCAAAAGGCTGTAAACTCTGTCCTCCAAATAACCCAACTTTCAAACCCACATCAGCAGACAAAGAAGACAATGTTCT
Source organism: Pseudobdellovibrionaceae bacterium (assembly GCA_002722705.1). Classification (GTDB taxonomy): domain Bacteria; phylum Bdellovibrionota; class UBA1018; order UBA1018; family UBA6935; genus UBA6935. The sequence goes on from PBMP01000033.1 coordinate 12,020, forward strand.
CACTCCAACAGAAGGCCAACCTTGTAGTCTCGGCCCAGCAACTACCACTAAATCAAATTCAGACTCCCAAATAGAAAGACTCATCCACACCTCTGTGCTACACGACTCGCATTACGAACAACCTCTAACAATGGACCATCACATCCTGACACAATTGAAATGATTGAGTCTTTCAAAGGTGAAATTGCTGGCCATTTCATATGTTGATCGACCCGACTTTTTTGACCGCCCCATTCAAAGGTTGCCCTTGCCTTTACTGAATGAACTGAAAAATATTCCCAGTTCAAAAAATCATGACAAAGAGACGAAATCGATTCGAAAGACTGCTTCGAAATCCACGACTGCGCTGTCTGTTTCAAAAATTGAGGATCCATCATTTGTTTCCATGAAAGCTTTTCACCTGAACGTAAAACAGAAAGTCGATATAGCGGATCTTCCTCAAAATCGGGTGATCCTTCTATATGAGCCCAAATGAGGTTATCTTCAAAAACCCCTACGACACTCGGATCTAAAACCTCCCGAGAAACTAACTCCCATGATTCCCATAACCGAATCGCTGTAGGAAGTGCATCTTTATTTAACAATAATGACTCAAAACCTTTTTGCCTCGAAATCCAAGTACTCATTCTAGGCGTCCAAAAAACAAGAATTTTTTGTTTTACGTTGAAAGACTGAGATTCATGAATGTCTCTAAACTTTAACGTTTTTTCACGTACTTCAATTGAATTCACTGAAGTATAAATTCGCTCCTCTAATCGCTCTCGTACAAACTCTAAAACTCCCTGACGAACTCGGTCAACATCCACATCACAAACCTGAGGAAATAAAATACCTTTCTCTAGTTCTGTAGGATGCCCAGAATAACCAGGAAATCGTGCAACTGCGGAAATTCCATCTAAATGAACAGGGTGATATCCGGAATCTAATGAATGGATAAACATTTCTTCAACATTATCCCAAGCCTGCTTCAATCGAGGCTCAATCCTCGATCGAGGAGATTGAATCCACAATCGAGCCCGTCCACGGACATGCGGTGCCTCTGAATCATGAAAACCCAATTGCTCTTGGTCTTTTCGTCCCAAAAAAATACCCCCTGCTTTTTTTGGGGACCATGATTCAATCGCACCTGGAAATTCTGGTCGTAAAATCTCTAAAGCGGAATCTAAAAGAGATCTCTTCAAACGACTCATCACCATTGTATCTTCATTCGCAGGAAGAAAAGGGTCTAAAGGTAATTCAGAGTCTTCTAGAAAAAAATCGGGATCTGGATTTAACACCGAAACTGTTTTTCCCTGAGTTACCAAACGATTTGCAGCAATCAAAGGAGCAAGTCCAGTTCCAATAAGAACAATTTCGCTATCCTGCTCCATTCATTAAACTTCCCATCACACGTCTCATTGCAGTTTTAATTTGCGCCTTTTTGTATTCAGCGTGAGCACTTCTTCCCTTTTCATTCTCTTCAGCACTTTTTTGATCCACAATTTGAATTTCGTAAGGATAAAAGAAACGAATCTCTCTCTGAACGTATTTCAAATCCATTCGATCAACAGTCGTTTGAAATTCATCAGAAACCGGAGTTACTTTAACCATTTTTTTTAAGTTTTTTAAATGTTCATAAATGGGATTATGAATCTTTATGAGTTGTCGTGCTGTGAACTGAATGGATCGATAATACTGACTTGAATGTGGATTATCCGTATGAGTTAAATCAAGCTCAATTGATTCTTCTAATTGATTTTCAATTTCTTTTAAGCTCATTTCTTCATTTTTATTTTCTAGAACTTCATTTAAATAATCTCTAAAACGAGGCACATCTAACAAAGTATTTCTAGAACGGCTCGGTTTAATATTCACAGGCATCAAAACCATCTCGTCTTTTAAATACTTTACTAATCGTAAAGCATCTCTTTTAGAATAAGTAGTAAATCTCATTCCGACTCGATCAAATACTTCCTCTGCTGTACTCTCTGGCTTATGAAGTAATTTAACAAGCAGTGATTCGCGAGATTTTTTAGATTTTGTTTCAAAAGCAAAAAGAGGAATTCTCAATGGATCATTCTCAGAAGTTCCAAGATAAAGCTGTTCAGAAGAATCTCTATGAACAATTTTATAAAATTTATCTAAAATCTGAGTTTGAATTTCAGAAAAATAAACTGAACGAACATCTTTATCAAGATGGGCAATCGTATGTACAACTTTCAAAACCGAACATGCCCAATTCCTTAAGTTTTCTCCCTGAGAGTCATTCATTTGCCCCGGATAACTACGATTGGCCATTAATAAAAGATCTCGAGTATCGGTAATTTCTAAAATTTTTCTTGGAATATCAATTTTTAATCCATCTGGATTTGAAGGATGAAGGAAATTTTCACGAATAAAATTTAAAGCCTCATGAAAATTCCCAAATGCCTCTGCACTTTGAATGGGATCATTCCATTCAAAGCCATAGCTTCTCATAAAACGATCCGCATCCTCTAAATTCTGCATCGGAAATCCAGACAAGCCCGCATTAGAATCGAGAAGTGACTTCCCACCAATAATTACGTCGACCATCTCCCAATGAAAATCGTACTTCCGATGTAAATGATCTAATTCAGTTTTTTCCACAGTCACTCCCAAAAGCTACGATAACGGGAGAACCCCAAACGTTTCAAGAAAAATGAATTCAACTGACTTATTTAGTTTAAATGCTTTACAAAAAACGCAAAGCACACTGAGATACTTTATCAAAATCTTCTATTGCAGGAAATTCAAGAGGAAGTCCCTCAAATCCTCTTTCTGCCATTAATTGCTTCCAATAATTAAACCATTTACGTCTCTGAAGTCTAATTAGAGTATGATGAAAAGGAGGTCTAAGAATTTTTAACTGCTCTAGATTCGGCATCACATATGCGTGTTTACAAGCTTGAACCATTGAACACAAAACAACTGCTTGAGCGAGCATCAATGACTCTTCATTTTGCAATGAAACCGCCAATCCAAAACTTCCAAAAAGAGCAGCCACTGTATAAAGTCTAGAATAAATAACGCCTTTACTCTGAGAATACTTTCTTGAATAAGCTTCTATTTGTAAAAATATAAAAAATACAAAACGCCCCATTTTGCGTTCAATAACCTCAATAGAGTCATCAACATTCACTCTTTCAATGAACTCAAGATTATAATCTTTATAAGGAGAAAAATAACTCAAAAAAATTCCACGTAAAGGAATCGGAGGTTCAATATCCAGGCCTCTTTTTTTCTCAGAAACATAATCTTTTAAACGTTTAATATAATCAACTTCTTCTCTCAAGAGACCAGCAAACTCAAGGGGCAATAAACGCGAAAGATTTAAATGTTGAAACATTTTTTGAATGTCTTGATCAAGTGCTTCAAATTCGGATCCAGTAAACAAATGATTCTCCACCGCTTGAGGAGAAATAGCCATGCTACTATTGACAGAGATAAAAAAACAAAAGATTGTAAAAAAAGAACTTAAACTACCAAACATCGACCCTATCAGTACCTTATTTTTGGGCAAAAATCACTGACCTAAAAAGCCTTAATAATCAGATACTTTATACTCTAAACAGAAATGAAAGAGATCTTCAATCGAGCGCTTTTTTCTCAATCAGGATATACATCAATGGCCCTAGAGAGCTCAAAAATACTAATTCCACAAACCCAAACAGGCCATAGAGCACAACCATTCCTTTTTGCTCCTCGATAGAGCAAAAACCAAAGAATCGTGATCAAAATTCCTAGAAATGCCAACCGAGCATTGTTCATTAAAAATGAAATTCATTTTTCAAGATTCAAAAAAACAAAAATCGGACGAAGAATGATACGATGACCACACGATGACTCCTAGACGAATGATTCATTGGAATCGCCTCGATTCCCCAAAACATTGGGTGACCTTTCTGGTTGCAACTTTTTTAGGTTCAGGTGCAAGTAAAATTGCACCTGGAACGATGGGGTCTCTTGCTGCTCTTCCATTTATCTTTTGGATGGAACCCCTTTCGTTTTTTATAAAAGGAATCATAGGAGTTGCTCTATTTTTTTTTGGAACCATCGCAACCAAACAGTTTGATGAACTCATGGAAACCCGAGACTCGTCTCACATTGTGATTGATGAAGTTTTAGGCATGGGGATCACTTTGTGGATATCCGGTGGATATGTGGAAAACTATTTTTTTGGATTTATTTTTTTTAGGACACTCGATATTTTAAAGCCCTTCCCTATTTCAATTTTTGATAAATTTTCTCACGAAAATCCATCTCCTTGGTTAAGAGCACTGGGTGTTATGATTGACGATGTAATTGCTGGTTTTTTAGCTTTAGGTCTATTAATGATTTTACAGTATTATTCGTTATTACCGTCTCCTGCTTAACTCTTTGCATAATTTTTTTTTACTTCCTCTTTCTCTGATAAATCCGCTCACCTCCTAACGCAGAACATTAAGAACTCGAGATTACTTTCATTTTTTTTTCTTTTTTTTAAAGCCAAAAAATAAAAACAGATATTGAACATAAAAGCTCTTTTTAAACCTTTTTAACTCGTTTAATGGTACGTTCTTTGCTCGCAAGGGATCATAAAGGAGAATAAAAATGCAAACAAATCAAAGCGGAATGGACAAATCTCAAAAAGGGAAAGCAATTGAACTTGCAATCTCTTCGATTGAAAAACAATTCGGAAAAGGTTCCATTATGCGATTAGGCGAAGATGAAACCTTAATCCCTTCAGACCTAAAAGTCGTTCCTACTGGATCACTTGGGCTCGATATTGCCTTAGGAATCGGTGGACTTCCTCGAGGAAGAATTGTGGAAATTTTTGGACCTGAGTCTTCAGGAAAAACAACACTTACTCTTCATGTAATTGCGGAGCTTCAAAAACAAGGTGGAACAGCTGCTTTTATCGATGCTGAACATGCTCTTGATGTGGACTACGCACGAAAATTAGGAGTCAAAACAGATGATCTTCTCATTTCTCAACCTGACACTGGAGAGCAGGGACTTGAAATAGCTGATATGCTCGTCCGCTCAGGTGGAGTGGATTTACTGATTGTAGACTCAGTAGCTGCTCTTGTTCCAAGAGCGGAACTTGAAGGCGATATGGGAGACGCACACATGGGACTTCAAGCAAGACTAATGTCCCAAGCTCTTCGAAAACTAACAGCCTCAATTAACAAAAGTAAAACTCTTGTCATCTTCATTAATCAACTCCGAATGAAAATTGGCGTCATGTTTGGAAACCCTGAAACGACTACAGGTGGAAATGCTTTAAAATTCTACTCATCGATTCGATTAGATATTCGAAGGATTGGAGCAATCAAAGATGCTGAAGGAGTAAATGGAAACCGTACTCGAGTCAAGGTTGTAAAAAATAAAATTGCACCTCCATTCAAAGAAGTAGAATTTGACATCCTCTATGGAGAAGGAATCTCTCAAGAGGGGGATTTAATTGACCTCGGAGTTAAATTTGATGTCGTTGAAAAAAGTGGGACTTGGTACTCTTATCAAGATGAACGAATTGGCCAAGGTCGAGAAAATGCTCGGCAATGGTTAAAAACCCATGATGCCGAACGACAAGAAATTAGAACTCAAGTTCTCAAAAAAGCAGGAATTCATAAAGATCCAGCTCAAGATAAAATCGTAAAGGCAAAAGGAGATACTCCAATTCCAACGCCCAAAGTAGCGAGTCGTCCTACAAAACGAACTACTGAGAGAAAATAAAAATTAAACCGACTCAAAACCAAAAGGCTCACTTTGATTACAAAGTGGGCCTTTTTATTTTGCTGAATTTTAGTTTTTCACCTCATTAAAATTCCATTTTGAATAAAACTAATAAAAACTGATAGTTAATTAAATTTTTATTGGAAAAACACAAAAACCTATCTTGACTCATGAAGTCAACTTACAGTATAACACCTCTGCATGAAACCTTGGTTCTTTTCAATTTCATTTTTCCTATTTTCTCTCACTGTACGGGCAAACTTATGCGCACTTACGTTTGACCCTAAGTTTCCACCTAACCCCCTCAATAATATTGTGACCTTAAAGGGCAACACCTATGTCATCGACCCCAAGGAGAATGGGGTCATTGAATGGATTCACGTAGAAAACGAAAACGATGCAGTTAAGTATATTAGAAACCATCAAATTCCAATTCTCCCCATACGCCACTGGCTAAAGAGAGCACAGGAAAGCCACTTTAGTGCAATTGGATTTGTATTTGATAACTTTCCAGAAGAACTCAATAAAGACGTTAACGCGTTTCAAATTCGAGAAAAAGATATCCCAAACGTTTCTACTAAAATTCTAAAAAGGGCACTTCAATATCAGAAAGAGTATAACAATGGAGATCGAGAAGACCCTCACTACTTCCTCTCAGAACTCTCAGATTTATTAGCAGCCAGAATCCTCACCACTACTTGGAATGAAGCTGAAAAAATTGCCGAACACCTCGCAGAAAAAGGAGAAAATTCAAAAACGAGCTCCTTTCCGGTAGAAGTATCACTAGTTCTTCGAGATAAAGATCCTAAAAATAAAAACCCATATGAAAACAGTGGAATTCGATTTTATCGAGTCCGAGTTCAATTCAACGACCCTAAACATCACGACCAGACTGAAGAAGTTCTCTCTTATGAATTTCAAATCACCAGCCATTCCATGGGACAATTCATGAGTTGGGAACACCAAAGAATTTATAAACCTAAAAAAGAAGTTATTGAAAAAAGGAAAGCAGATTTTCTCATAAGACAAAAAACAGATCCAACCTTTGAAGAAATCTCATATGAAGACTATGAAAAAAGACTTGAAGAAAAAGCGAAGTTGATTGCTCGCACAATTCGATTCAAAGAAGACCGATACCTTAATCTTCTTAAAATTATAGAAAACCTAGAAAAAAAAGAAGCTTCTAAAAAAAGAGATAAAGTACTCCAACGCCACAAAGCCCATCTCAACAGACTTCGAATTTCACAATCCAATCCCAAACTTCCAGATCAATCTGACCTTTTAAAAATTGATCGTTTTGAGATTAAATAAGGATATTCATAAGTTATAAATCTCCGTCCCTTCGAAAACCGCTTGAATTGCAGGTCGACTCCACGTTAAAACGAAGGAATGAAAGTTTCTGAAATCCGATCTAAATTTATTCAATTCTTTAAAAACCATGGTCATCAAGAAGTAGAAAGCTCCTCACTTGTTCCTCATAATGACCCCACCCTGCTCTTTACCAACGCAGGGATGAATCAATTCAAAGATGTGTTTACAGGAAAAGAAAAAAGAAGTTACACAAGAGCTACCACTTCACAGAAATGTGTAAGAGCAGGTGGAAAACACAACGATCTAGAAAATGTGGGATTTACAGCTCGTCATCATACCTTTTTTGAAATGCTTGGAAACTTTTCATTCGGAGACTATTTTAAAAAAGAAGCCATTAACCTTGCTTGGAAATTTGTTACTGAAGAGTTAAAAATCCCAAAAGATCGTTTGTACGTTTCTGTGTTTAATGACGACGACGAAGCTGCTGAAATTTGGTAAAAAGAACAAGGAGTTCCTGCTGAACGCATTTTTCGTTTCGGAGAAAAAGATAACTTCTGGTCGATGGGGGACACTGGACCTTGTGGCCCATGTTCAGAGATTTTTTACGACCGCCAAGGGGGGGCTGAAAAGGTTACCGCGAAAATGGTCGAGGCTGATGGTGATCGATTTATGGAGTTTTGGAATTTGGTCTTTATGCAATACAATCGAAGCGAAGATGGAAGCATGACTCCCCTTCCTCGTCCTTCTGTTGACACAGGAGCAGGCCTCGAGCGACTTGGGTCGATATTACAAAACACAACAAGCAACTATGAGACTGATTGTTTTCAAGACATTATTCAAAAAACAGAAGATCTCTGTGGAATTAAATACGACCTAACAAAAAATACACATGTATCTTTTAGAGTCATTGCAGATCACTCACGAGCTGCTGCTTTTTTAATTGCAGATGGAGTCATGCCCTCTAACGAAGGAAGGGGCTATGTCCTGAGACGAATCATGAGAAGAGCAATTCGTCATGGAAAAAAGCTAGGACTAGAAAAGCCATTTTTCGATAAAACTGTTGGATTTGTTATTGATCAGATGAAAGATGCCTATCCCGATCTAGAGGAGAAACGAACATTTATTCTTAAAGTTGTTCAAGCAGAGGAAGAACAGTTTAGAAAAACCCTTGCCAAAGGATTACAACTTTTAGAAGACGAAGTAAAAAAATTAAAAAAAGGATCTCTTTTCCCAGGCGAGGCTGCTTTCAAGCTCTACGATACATACGGATTTCCCTTAGATCTCACCCAAGTAATCACACAAGAACATGGGATAGAAGTTGATCTCAGAGAATTTGAAAAATCGATGAGTGCTCAAAAAGAAGAATCTCGAAAACACTGGAAAGGCTCTGGTGATGCTGCTGTTTCTCAAGTTTTTCATGAAGTCCTTGAAAATCTAAAGTCAAAAAATCAGATTCCAACCTTTGTTGGATATACAGAGACAGAAGTCCCTGGAGTCTGTGTTGCCCTACTCAAGTCTGAGGACAATAAACTCAAAAAAGTTTCTGAAATATCTTCAAAAGATGGAACTTCTATTTTTGCCGTCTTTACTCCCACTCCATTTTATGGAGAAAGTGGAGGACAAACTGGAGACCAAGGGACAGTTACAACCCAGGCCTTTGAAGGTCTAGTGATCGATGTCCAAAAACCCCTTTCAGAACTAATCGTGTGTGAAATTAAAGTGAAGAAAGGAACTTTAAAAGTTGGAGAGTCGGTTCATCAAAAAACTAATTTAAAAATTAGAAAATTAACAGAAGCTAATCATACCGCTACTCATCTCCTTCACTGGGCTTTACGAGAAACCTTAGGAAAGCATGTAAAACAAGCCGGATCACTTGTTGAACCAGGTTTTCTCCGTTTTGACTTTAGTCACTTCGAGGCGATGACACCTGAGCAGTTAATAAAAGTTGAAGACTTGATCAATCAAAAAATATGGGAAGATTTTACCGTTTCTCAAGAGGAAATGTCTAAAGATCAAGCGACAGAAAAAGGAGCAATTGCTTTTTTTGGTGAAAAATATGGTGAATCGGTTCGTGTGATTAGTGTAGGAGATTTTTCAGTTGAACTCTGTGGAGGAACTCACGTCAAACGATCTGGAGATATTCATCTTTTTAAAATCGGAAGTGAAAGTGGAATTGCAGCAGGAGTCAGAAGAATTATTGCTTATACATCTGAAGGAGCATTTCAGTACCTGCGTCATCAAGAATCCACATTACAGTTGCTAAAAAAATCTGTGAAAGCTACTTCAATTGATGAGATCGGTCAGAAAATAGAAAAACTCTTTGAAAATGAAAAAGAGCTTAAAAAGCAAATTGAAAAATTTCAATCACAGTCTGCAGGTCATGAAGTAGAATCTCTGATAAATAATGGAAATCAACTCGGTGAGCATCTCATTGTCGTAGGTGAATGTACTTCAGATCCGAGTGGAATTAAACGGATGAGAGAAATATCAGATCGAATCAAACAAAAAAAACCTCAATCCATTATCGTCTTAGGAATGAATCAAAAAGAAAGTCAGAAAGCTTTTTTACTTGCATCGGTTGGACCAAAATCAAATGTTGGTGTCAAAGCAAACGCCATTATCAAAGAAATTGCACCTTTTGTGGATGGAAAAGGAGGCGGAAAGCCAGCCCTTGCTCAAGCTGGAGGAACTAAACCCACTGGACTTTCAGAGGCACTTCAACAAGCTTCTGCTTTTATTCAAAATCAACTCGGATAACGAGCTGATCTCTAGTATATTCAAAGGTGATTTCAAAAGGGGAAACTCATGAAGACATCTTTAATACCATTGATCATTAGTCTATGTATCGTAGGAACGATTTTGTCCTCCTGCGAAAAAAAAACAAATTCCTTAAGTCAAAAAACTTACTATGGAGTTATCAGGGATAATGCCAAAACATTAGATCCTGCACTTGCGTATGACGAGGTTTCCTCTACAATCACTCCTCAGATTTACGAGCCTCTTTTTCAATATGCATACCTTAAAGATCCTCTCAGCGTAGAACCCAACCTCGCTGCAGATTTTCCAATCTATTCGAAAGATCGCCTCACGGTTACCATCCGAATGAAACAGGGAATTCATTTTCACGATAGTTCTTGTTTTGCTGAAACGAACGGAAAAGGACGGGAAGCCACCGTTCACGATATCATTTATCAACTTAAAAGACTTGCTGACCCTCGGGTAAAATCAAATGGGTGGTGGATTCTTGATGGAAAAATTAAAGGCATCAATGATTTTCACAAAGCTCTCGTTCAAGCCAAACCTGAACAAAGAGATGAACTTTTTAAAAAACCAGTCTCAGGCTTAAAAGCAATAGACAACTATACTTTACAAATTAATCTTACTCAGCCTTACCCCCATCTTCTATACGTGCTGAGTATGACCTTTACTGCTCCTGTTCCACATGAAGCAATTGAGTCTTTTGGAAACGAAAACGGTGTTCTTACAGAAAAACAAATTGGCACAGGTCCCTTTATTCTTTCTCGTTGGAGTCATGGCAACGAAATCATCTTAGATAAAAACCCGAACTATCATACTGACTTTTACCCTACTGAAGCATCCGAAACATTAAAGAAAAAAGGACTTTTAAAAGACGCAGGAAAAGTTCTTCCTCTGATTGATCAAGCTATTTTTAAAGTGATTAAAGAAGATCAACCGACATGGCTTCAATTTGAAAAAGGAAATCTTGATTTTATAAAAGTCCCAAAAGATCAATACGGAATAGTATTAGATCAAAATAAAAAGGAATCTCAATTAAAAGAACAAGGAGTAACACTCCACAAAGCTCCAGGTACCGTTTTCTATTACGTCGTATTTAATAATCAAGATCGTGTCGTTGGTGGAAATAAATATATCAGACAAGCACTTTCAAGTGCAATTAACCGAGAACGATTAAATGAGCTTTTTGAGGGTGGACATGCAACCGTTATGAACAGCCCTCTTCCACCGAGTCTTTCTGGATACTCTCCTAAAGAAAAATTGAAATTTAACTTTAATCTCAAAAAAGCAAAGAAACTTTTAGAAAAAGCTGGTTTTCCAGAAGGAAAAGATCTTCCAACACTAAAAATGGATATGCGGCAAGCGGACAGTAGAGCTCGACAAATGGGTGAATTTTTTGTCAAGAGTTTTAAAAAAATTGGGGTAAACGTTACAATTGTCTACAATACATTTCCTTCATTCTTAGAAAAAATTAGAAATGGCAATTATCAAATGGCTCTTGGGGGATGGTCACTTGACTATCCAGACGCCCAAAATGTTTTTCAACTTCTTTATGGAAAAAATCAAGCTCCTGGTCCAAACGAATCAAACTTTAATCACCCTTTATTCAATCGCGCGTACCTTAAGATGGCACAACTCCCTGAAGGAAAAGAAAGGTCTGCACTCATTGCACAAATGAATCAAATTATTCAAGAAGAAGTTCCTTGGGCAATGCTCTACGTACGAAACACATATTCAGTCACAAACCCGTGGCTCAAAAATAAAAGAGAAAGTGATCTTATTTTAAATTTTTTAAAGTATATCCGAATTGACCCAAAAATAAAGAGAAGGTACCGATCTACACGCTAAGCCGCATTTCTTTTTCTCTCAAAGATAGAAACAAGAACCTTCACTAGCTCTGCATCAAATTTTCCTTTTTCAGATTCAATAATTCTTAATGCATCTGAAACTGAGTAGGCAGGTCGATGAGGTCTCTTTGTAATAAGAGCTCCGAAAGCATCAGCAATTGCTACAATCTTTGCAGGAAAATAAATGACTGGGGAACGAATCCCATTAGGGTAACCATTCCCTCCAGGTTCTTCATGATGTTGATAAACCATATATCGAACTTCATCTGGAATATTTGGAGTTCCTTCAATCATACTCAACCCCAACTTTGGATGTTGACGCATGAGCTGCCAATCAGATGGATCTAAGTCTTCTTCTGTATCCAAAATATGCTCGGGTAGCTGAGTACATCCGATATCATGTAAAAAGCCACCCATTCCTATCATTTCCAAAGTTCGTCTATTGAATTGTCCAGAAGCCTTAGAAATAAATAAACTCAAAATCGCAGTAGAAATCGAATGATAATAAAGATAGTCCCCATGAGACGCTAGTTTAATAATCGTTGCAAGAGTTTTTGGTTGCTCTGCTAAAAGATGAACGTAATTATTAATAACTTTTTTTGTACTGACAATTGTTTCTTTTGGAACATCCATCTGAGAAAAAATTTCAGTCATATTCTGTTCAGTCATATTCAATAGACTCGCAACTTTTTCTCCTACAGTTGCATCAGGATCGTAAAAAATGTCATTTGCTGGTCGTGAAAGGAATGAATCTACCTTTTTTTTGTCTTCTTCACGTGCATATAAAACTCTGACTTTTTTTGCAATGTATTGACTAAGGCGTTGATAATCCAATCCTGTTGCGCGAGAAAAGACATGCGCATAATTATCTTCTGAAAGTTTTAGATATAAGTCGAAGTCGATATCTCTAACGGCATCTCTAAATAGCCGAATATCAATTTCAAAATAAGAAGGTTTTTTTTCTTCAGAATTAGACAAAGCCATTCTCCCGTCTCCCTTTATCGGTAAAAAGAGTGAAGCTTTAAAGTATTTTAAAGAAGTTCGTCATTTTTTTGACATTAATATTTAAAATCCAAAAAAAATAAACTTGAAGAATAGATTAATAAAACAAGCCTATTGAAATAAAACTATTGAAAAACAACTTATTTTTGTCCGAAAAGGCTTCTATGAAGGCATTACTCTCGTATACATTTACTTTTTTTATTTTGAGCGCAAGTATAGCCAGTTCAAATGAAAAAAAGGTCGCTTGTCTTTTAAATGTCGAAAAGTCAAATAAAGCAGAAATAGTAAAAGAAAAAATAGACCAATCTTTTAAAAAAATTATTAAAAATATAGATCAAAATCCCAAAAAACCAATCGGTTACAGTGCATGGAAAAAACTAACACAAGCCTGGATGAATGGAGACCATGTACCGTCCGTGATATTAACAAATCAAGATCTGAATGGAGCATTTGACTTTATGCTTCAAAACATAAAAGACTTCTCAAAAGAACTAAAAAACCCCAAAGCCTATCCTTTCTTACCCGAACGCCATCGACAGGTTGCTTTAGAAGTAGCAGAGGATTTAGAAAGATCATTACAAAAAGCGAATAAGACAGGTGTGCAATACGACGAAACACTCCTCATCACTGAGCGCTTTGTAATGCTCATGGATGCAAAAGATGGAAGAAGATTTCTCAAACCAGACGATACTTATGGAACAGCAGATCCCTCTTGGCTTTCAAGTCGATCAAAATTTGAATCTCAAGCAAAAAAAGAAGCATCAAGTACCTTTCTCACACCAGATGAAGAGTTAGGCACCATTCCAACATCTCTTGAAATTCCCGTTTTTTCTGGAAATAGTGAAAAAGGACTTAGTTACGACGATTTTCCAGATTGCATGATTTATCAACCACTAGAAATCATTTCCGACAAAAGACTAACTGACCACATTCTTATGTCGCCCAGCCAATCCCTTCGACACGATCGCTATGATCACGGATCTCACTTAAAAGAACTAAAACAGATAAGAACAAATTTTTCTTCAGTAGCAAGCTCTTCTCTAGAAAACTTTAGTGACTCGATAGAATATACTTCTGCAATACGACTTGCTTTAGATGATGCTCCCCCGGAAGTACAAAGAACACTCAATGCTACTCTTTTTGATATCAATCATGAATATAGTAAAATCATTAATCCTTTTGAAATCGAAAACTACTTAAGAACTGAAACTATGCCTATAGATAAAGGTATCACCCAAAAAATGAAGAGTTCTACACTCGAATGGTTAAAAGTAAACGGTTTCTCTACACCAGAAAAGCCTATTATTTTTAAACAAACAGCAGAACGCACTCTTTTAAATAAAGGACATCAACCCTGGAAAAGTTTTCATTCTTTTGAAGCTTATCAATCATTTGAAGTAAATAAACCTTCTCCACTGGAAATGTTTCCAGGAAAAATTACAAAGATCTATTCAGACTTCGACGGTAAAATTGCAGTAGAAATCGAAGGAATACACGAAACCGTAAAAATAAAACAAGTCGAATTTAAAACTTCTTGGAAACAAGTTGATTCCAGATAAAAAAATGATGTTGATGACAATAGACCTACTTCATCTCAATACTTTCTGTAGTCTATTTTATTTGTCATTTTTTTGACTACTAATTTTTAAAAAAATTTAAGACTCGGTCAAGATTGCCGATAGGAATATATCCCATGATGGGAAAAAACAACCAAGCACGGAGGCAAATATGAATACGGATATTCAAGAAACTAAACAGACCCACGGAGTGGAAAATGAAACTCTTAAAAAAATCAATTTTAATTCTTATTGGAACAATGGTTCTTAGTCTTCCGACTAAAAGCTCTGCAGCCGAGACGGGACACAGTATGGCTGAAGCAGTGATTTACGGTGTCTTTAGTGAATTAGATATGGGAGATGGCATAAAGCCAAGAACAGACTATTTTATTAATATTGGTACTCAAAACGGAGTTAAAAAAGGTACGACCTTAAAAGTTTATAGAACTGCTTCCACGTATGACTTACAAAGTAGAAAATTACATCAAGATATTACGTTTCCGATCGCGTTAGTAAAAGTTATTCATGCTGAAGGAGATACTTCAGTCGCTCGAATCCAAAAACTTCTTCCAAAGGAAGAAACTCCGATCATCACCCCAAAAGGAATTATGATCGGAGATATCGTTGCATTCGATTGAGAGAGAACCTATTTTAAGAAGCTTTCTTTCCTAAGAAACTAATATCATCTGCTACAATTTCTACGGAAACTCGCTCAATACCATCACGACCTTCGAATTTTGATTTTTTCAAAGTTCCTTCAACGTAAACAGAAGAGCCTTTTCTTAGAAAATCTCTACAAGCATCTGCTCTTTTCCCCCACGTCACAACAGAGTGCCAAGTCGTTTCAACTTGAGCTTCTCCTAAAGAGTCCGATCTTTTCGGATAAGAAGTTGCAACTGAAAATCGAGTCAAACTTCCTCCATTTGCAGTCGTCTTATGAGAAGGATCTTCTCCAAGTCTCCCGACTAAAATTACCTTATTCACATCTTTCATTTGTTTCTCCTTTTAAAAAATCATTAAGCGAAACCCATGCCAACGTTCAAAACAGGAAAAATTACGTGCTGACACAAAAGCCATAATCACATCAACTTTCGATTGTTTCTTTTTGAGTCCAGTGGAAGCATAAAAAAACAATCTATAGTTGATTTAAATGTTTTTTATTTTGGCCCAAAAAAGAAAAAACAAAGCCAAAAAAAGAGAAGAGTAAAAAAAACAGACAGTTAAGTCATGCTGCATTATTTTTGATCATTTTAATTCAATTAAAAAAAACTGCGTCAATTCTTTTAACATTAATATTTTACTCAGGTCGGATATGTTATATATACAAGCTGTTAAAACTATTCATACATTTATTAATTTCTCTGAAGGAGCTCGTTTTATGACGCTTAATACCACTATTATTACTCGAATTTCAGCTGTACTTGCTGTTACAGCAGCCCTCACTCTTGCAGGGTGTTCTTCAACAAAAAAGAAGACTGAAGATGAGACGCCAGATGCTTATGGTGCTGACACAAACACAGGTTTAACTTCTGATAACGGAAGCGCAATGGGTTTAGAAACAGTAAACTTCCCATATGATTCTGATACCCTCACTACAGATGCAAAAGCAAAGCTTCGTGGAAATGTTCAAATCCTAAAAGATAAGCCAGGACTCAGCATCCAAGTTGAAGGACACTGTGACGAAAACGGTGGAATCCAATACAATATTGCTCTTGGAGAAAGAAGAGCCTCTAAAGTAAAAGAGTTCTTAACAAATAATGGAATCAGCGCTAACCGCGTCGATACGATCAGCTACGGAAAAGAAAGACCGCTTGATCCTTCTTCAAACGAAGCTGCTTGGGCAAGAAACCGAAGAGCAAACTTTGTTGTCACAGCCCAGTAATCAAGGGTAATATTCTTGGGATGACTTTGTTTTCCAAGAATACATACAATAAAATTATACAAAAAAAGGCGATAGACACTGTTTATCGCCTTTTTTTGTTTTTTCAGTTTTTAGTACTCTGCGCGTGTGCAATTACTGAAATGAGGCCCACACTCGACATGGCCAAAACAACAGCAGCGATCAAAGCAGCAAAAGAAGTTCATGCGGAAGAAAACGCTCCCGAATTCTACCGAGAAGCTACCGAAACTTTTTTAAAATCAAAGCATGAATATCGACTGAAAAACTTCAAAAAATCAAAAGAACTTGCAATCAAAGCTCGACACTTTGCAGAACAAGCGGAGTATGTTTCGATGCAAAAAGGCGGGGTGCGTAAATCACTTCAACTTGTAGATCCACTTGCAGAGCCTCAATCATCAGAAAATACAGAAGATGATTATGAGATTGAAACTGCAGGAGAACCTCAGTTTATCGAAGACGTGGCCCCCCCAGAAAAAACGAAACCTGAACCTTCAAAAGAATCTCCCCCAACCCCCTAAAGGATTCTCTCTTGCTCAAATCGGTCTCATTTGCCATCATAACGGCATGCGATACGTATTTTACTCATTGGCAGGATTATTTTTTATCGGTCTAACACAAACAGGATGCTTAAAAACAAGAGCTCAACTTCGAGAAGAAGAAAGCACCATGGCTCCTGTTGGAGTCAGAGAGGTTGATACAGAATCATCAGACCTCGTCGCTGAACTAAAGACTGAAATCATTCGACTCAATGGAAGAATTTCAGAACTAGAATCTCAAATGACAGAATCTGGTAAACAAAACGTCGAAAACTTAGTGGAACAACTTGAGAAAAGAATTATTGAGCTCGAACAAAGCCAAATGGTGATGCTTTCTGCAATTAAGAAAGTAGAACATAAAATTCCGCCACCAAATGCAAAAAATGTTTTTATTACAGCTAAAAATCAATATCGTGCTAAAAAGTATCCGGACGCGATTAAAAACTTTACCCTTTATTTAAAATCAGGCGATCAAAACCATATTCAGGAAACGACATTCTTAAGAGCCGAATCCTACTATGCTGAAAAAGAATATCAAAAAGCAATTATTGATTATTCTAAATTTCCAGAAAAATATCAAAAATCAAAAAAACTTCCTAAAGTTTTATACAAAATAGGCCTTTCTTTTGAAGGATTAGGAAAAAAATCAGATGCAAAACTTTTTTATGATGAATTAGTTCGTAAGTTTCCAAAAAGTGCGGAAGCTAAAAAAGCAAAATCAAAATTAAAAACTAAAAAACTTTAAAATCGAATTGGTCACGGATGTCCAAAATTTCAATCTTTCTTTTTCTTATTCTATCAACAAAACCAGCGAATGCTGTGACATTGGTTTTCTCAAATGATGTTTATGGAGAATTGGAGACTTGTGGTTGCCGTTCAAACCCTATGGGAGGATTAGTTCGTAAACAGAACTACCTCCTTTCACTCAAAGATGATCTTTTACAACTAGATGCTGGAAATCTATTATTCTCAAGCTTAGATCCACCAGAGAGCTTGAAAACACAACAAATAGAGCAAGCAAAAACGCTCTTAAAAGCTCATGACCTCATGAAACATGATGCAGCAGTTCCTGGAACAAAAGATTTTGCTTTTGGTGTAAAAACTTTTTTTGATTTAGTTAAAAAAAGTAAAATCCAATATCTCGCCGCCAATCTCACGTATAAAAACAAACACGTTTTCCCCCCCTATAAAATTTTTAAAAAGAAAAATAAAGATGGGAAAACAATAAAAATAGGAGTCTTCGGACTTCTTCACCCTCAACTTCCCTGGCCAAAATCGATCCATATAAAAGCTCCAATCGAATCTGCAAAAAAAATAATCTCTGAACTAAAAAAACAAAATGTTGATCTTATTATTGCCCTCACTCATCAAGGTCTTGAAAACGACAAAAAGCTCGCACAAAACACAGATGGGATAGACTTCATTGTGGGCGGAGGAAGTGAAGCATTTCTTCAAACTCCTTTAAAAATAAAAAAAACATTCATTCTTCAATCTTCTTTTAGAAATCAATACATTGGCGTAATTCCTCATTTAGAAACAAAAAAAATCCCAGAATCTCATCTAGAGCCACTTGAAGAAAAGTGGGATGATCCTCCTGGAAAATTTTCAGAAATTCACAAATTAATTGATAAATTTAAAAAAAACCTAAAAAAACTTTCAGTAATTAAAATTACAAAAAAAACAAATGGAACAAAAGAATACGGTACCTTTCCTCAATGTGTAGGCTGCCATCAAGTCCAATTTGATTTTTGGAGAAAGACAAACCACGCAAACGCATTAAAAGTACTCTATGATTCCAAACAATTGTACCAAAGAGAATGTATGAACTGTCACAGCCTCGGCAAAAGCTTAACTGCCCCCCTTCAATCATATGAAACTCTTGCAATCAGAAGTTATCAAAAAGAAAAAAAATCAAAATATGGTTTAAAAAAATATTCCTTAATTGAAGAAAAAATATCTCCTGAAGAAATCACCCCATTTCTCAATAAAATTCACTCAGCTGACGAGAAAAAAACTATGTTTTTCAGAAAAAAAGATCCGTCCTATCTCAAAGGAACTCCGTCACAAACGATTCACCCATTTAAGAAAATTTGGGGGTCTGTACAGTGTGAACACTGCCATCAAACACAACAAAACCACCCATTTTCTGAAAATCCTCAAGGTTCTCAAAGGATTACAGAAAAAACCTGTTTAAAATGCCATAATTATGAGCGTTCAAACGAATGGTTTACCTCAGATAAAAAACTCGATAAGAAACTATTTAAAATAAAACTAAAAATGATTTCTTGCCCAAGAGAATAAAAGGAACATTTAATGACCAGTCCAATCATCGCTTTAGGAATAGAGTCCTCATGTGACGAATGCAGTATTTCTGTTGTTGAAGCTCATTCAAATAACATTGAGTCTTTAAAAGTATTAAGTACTGCAACATATTCTCAAATAAAAATCCATGAACCTTATGGTGGTGTCGTTCCCGAAATCGCCTCAAGAAACCATCTTGAAACCCTACACCCAATGCTCAACAAAGCAATGAATGAAGCAAAAATTCAATACTCAGACATTGACGTTATTGCAACAACTAACCGTCCAGGCTTAGTCGGATCACTTTTAGTTGGAGTCACTGCGGGAAAATCTCTGGCATATGCACTGAACAAACCCCTGATTCCAGTTCATCATCTTGAAGGTCATATTCTCAGTTTATGGCTAGATCAATCTTTCGAACAAAAACCTGAATTTCCAATGTTGATCGCAGTAATTTCAGGTGGACACACCAATCTTTATCTTTCAACAACTCCTCCACACCAATGGGATGAAAAATTTTTAAAGAATCAACTCATCGGTTCGTCTATCGATGATGCCGCAGGAGAAGCTTTTGATAAGACAGCAAAGCTTTTGGGTTTTCCTTATCCCGGAGGAATTTGGATTGATCAAACAGCTCAAAATGGTGATCCAAATAAATACTCTTTTCCAAGGGCGCTTCCTCAAAAAAATCACCTAAACTATTCATTTAGCGGATTAAAAACAGCTGTTCATCAAACACTTAAAAAAATGAATTCGGATGAAATAGACCGAGAACTACCTCATTTATGCGCCTCCATTCAAGAGGCCATCATTGAAGCCGTTTGGAAAAAAATGAAACTCGGTTTAGAAAAAAATCACTGTAGATCATTAGGAATTGTAGGAGGTGTTGCTGCCAACTCAAGACTCAGGTCTTTACTCGCACAAGAATGTAAAGTACCAATCTATTTTCCAAAAAAAGAATACTGTACCGACAATGCTGCAATGATCGCTGCTGCCGGACTCAACCGATATTTTCAAGGATATCGACTCAGCAAAGAAGAATCACTCACCCTTAACGCTGTGGCTTCACCGGAGTATTAGATGTCTAAAAATTCCTCATACGCACAAAAAAAAAGAAAGGCATTCGGTCAACACTTTTTAATCGATGAATCCATCATCCAAAAAATTGTGAAGGAAACCGAGAACCAACTAAAAGAATCCAATGCACTTCATCTCTTGGAAATTGGTCCAGGAGCAGGAGCAATCACGCATCCACTGATTCATCTTCTAAAAGAACAAAAAAAGAAAATTAAAATGAGTGTCGTTGAAAAAGATGATTTCATTGCAAATAAATGGAAAGAGCAATGGATAGAGACAGACTCTCCGACTCTCATTCATTCTGATTTTTTAAAACTAGAACCTCAAGAATTTACATTAAACGAAAAAACTATTGCTGTATCAAACCTTCCTTATTCGGTAGGAACTGCAATTGTTCAAAAACTTATAGATACGCCTTGGATTCATTCGATGGTTTTGATGTTCCAAAAAGAAGTCTGTCAAAGAATCTATGCTCGCCCCGGAACAAAACATCGTGGGAGCTTAAGTCTTTTTATTCAAAACGAATGGGATGCAACTCCACTCATTTCTGTTCCCCCTCGAGCATTCAAACCTCCTCCAAAGGTAGACTCTGAGGTGATTTTACTTACGCGACGAGGGATTCCTCATATTCCAATCGTCACTCAATCAGAAGCCTATCAGAAAGAATGGGAAGGACTTCTTAAGTCTAGTTTTCAGTTCAAACGAAAGACTCTAAAAAATAATTTAAATAAACACCACAAATGGAAGCAAGCTTTTGAAAATTCAGGGCTTTCTGATCAATGTCGAGCTGAACAACTCACCTGGGAAGACTGGTCAAAGTTAGTGAGTCATGGCATGACCAGTGAGTGATTCGGCTTCTTCTTTTTTTTATCATTGGAATTCAGTCCAGTTTAGCAAGCATTGGAAATAGTGTTGGCTTTGGATCTCGGATGACTGCCCTTGGAGGCTCCCATGCTTCAGGTGGTGCGGATGGATTTGCAGCATACGCTAATCCTGCTCTACTCAGCCAAGAAAAAAAAAATAAGTGGAAACTCAGTTATGGTTGGATCTATCTTTATCCATTATTTAAAGACATTTCTTCTGTAGTCACAGAAAACGGATATGCTTCTGACAAAAACACTCCAGTCAGCAGTGATGTGGACACTCACTATTCTCCTACCTTCGGACAGGTCATCGGTTTAGTTGGAAGCCCTTTACCTCATCTGAGAAACCTAAGTTTCGGTTTGACTCTTTATGCTCCTTGGACACAAATCTTAAGCATCGACAGCGGGGAAACGTATCTCCCTGAGTATGTCCTCGACCGAGCATCTACTCAAAGACCTGAGGTCTATTTTGCAGTTTCTCTTAAGATCCTGAGAGGATTTCATTTTGGGGCAGGAGCATATTTAGGATATGGCCTCACTTCAAAAGCAACGGTTTTTCTGAATGATACAACAGGAGAACCGAGCTCCATGCGTTTTTCCTCAAGCGCTGTCCCAAAACTCTCTCCTTATGCAGGAATCCTCTTTGAATCTTCTCAAAGAAAGGATCAATGGGGAAAATGGAATCTTGGAGCTGTTTTTAGGGCTCCTTTATCTTCAAATAGTAAAATAGACCTCAGTTCAACAGCGAAAGTAGCAGGAGGCCCACTTGGGTTAGATTTTCAATTCCAGGCGCAGTCAGCCCTTTACTACGACCCCATGAAAATAGAGGTTGGTGGAAACTTTTACCTCTCTGAAGTCCTTCAGGTTTTTCTCCAAGTTGAATATCAATTTTGGAGTCAATTTGAATCCCCCACGCTCAATTTAACAGATACGGCAATTTCAGACTGTCAAGCAGGAGGATGTCCTTTTGAATTTTCAGGATCCATTCTTCCGTCCCTTCCTGTAAGAAACATTTGGGTCCCTAAAGTAGGATGGGAATGGAGAACCACAGATCATTGGACTCTCAGAGCAGGGTATAGTTATCGTCCAAGTATTTTTAAGAGCTTACCCTTGGAAGCAGGAAATTTTCTTGATCCCGATCGACACAACGGACTCATCGGAGCTGGTTGGAAAAGTAAAGGTTTTTTAGGATATGCACTTCCTTGGAGCTTAGATTTTCATTTGTCAGCACAAGCCCTTGTCACTCAAACGATTGTAAAAACAGAAGGAAATGAATCAGGTGATCTTTCTGATCAAAAAATAGGAGCACCAGGATTTCAAGCGGGGGGATGGATTTTAGGAGGAGGGGTGTCCCTTTCGCTAGAATTTTAGTATGTATAAGAAATGCCAAAAGACTCAAGTGGAATTAAAATTATTGCAAAAAACCCGCTTGCTTACCAGAACTTCATTATTGAAGAAAAACTGGAAGCCGGGATTGCTCTTTTGGGAACTGAAATTAAAAGCTTAAGACAACAGTCTCCAAATTTAAGAGACAGTTATGTGCACTTTTCAAAAAAAGGAGAACGAATCGAAGCGATTTTAGAGAATGCTCATATTCCTCATTATTCGCATGGAAACCTAAACAACCACGATCCAATGAGAAAAAGAAAACTCTTACTTAATAAAAGAGAATTAAATCGCCTCTATGGTGCGCTTACTCAAAAGGGAATGACAATTGTTCCCACCCAAATCTATTTAAAGAATGGAAGAGCTAAAGTTCAAATCGGTGTGGGAAAAGGAAAAAAACGACACGATAAAAGAGAAACGCTGAAACAAAAGACTGCGGATATGGAAATGGCAAAAGCGATGAAAAGAAGGGGACGATCTTGAGACCCCATTGCTCCTATCTTCTTCCACAGACTTTTTTAAATAGAGTTCAACAAACACCACATGAAATCTGTCTCATTGAATACAAATCATATCAAACGAGATCTATTTCTTGGAAAGAACTCTACGATGAATCTTTTAAAATTGCTCGAGCACTTCAATGGGTTCACCCTAAAAAAAGAATTGGAATTTTATGTGAACCCAGTCGTTATTGGACATTTTTATCTCTTGGAATTTGGGGAATTAAAAAAGAAATTATTTCCCTATCAACTTCATTGAGTGATCGTAGACTTCGTACAATTATCAATGAAGCAGAAATAGACATTTTATTTACTGATCAAAATCTCATATCAGTACCAAATATTATAGTTATTCAAATCGGATCACCTGAATACCACTCCTTTCTTCACCAAGGCAAACAGAGCAAAAACTTTGATCCAAGTGTATTTCATCAAAACCTGATTTCTATTTTACCAGAAGATCCATTTGCAATCTGCTTTACAGCTGGAACCACAGAAAAACCAAAAGGCGTAATTCTTTCTCACGAATCTCTCGTTAAGCACTATGAAGAAATAGGGAAAGTTTGGATTTCTGAAACTGAAAATATAAAAATAGCGATGAGTTTCGATGATCTGGGTAATATTTTTGGAATTCTTCATTCTTTATCTTTTATTGCTTTTCAATGGAAACTAGGAATATCTTCAAAAAAAGACCTCTTTCAATCGACTCAAAAAATTCAACCCTCTATTATTTTTGCACCACCTATTATCTTTAATGATTTTTTAAAAAAAATTAAAGAACAGCAATGGTTTAAAAATAGTCCTCACTATTTTCAAAAATTAAAAAAAAATGCCATACATAGAATCAAAGACTTCATTGAAAAAGAAGAAAGACCTTTTCTAGAAAATATTTTTCAAAAAATACAATCACAAAGTAACAAACTTCTTTTAAGATCAATTTTTGGAAAAAACTTCATTTTCGGTATTTCTCATGGAGGATTTTTATCAGAAGAAACTTTACTTTTTTACCTTAGTTTGGGAATTCCAATTATTGAAAGCTATGGAATGGCTGAAACGTGTGGCCCCATCACTCTAAGTCGTCCTAGCGAAATTATCCCTGGAACATGTGGAAGACCCCTACCTGATGTTGAAATTCGACTGAGTGCCCAAGACGAAATTTGGGTGAGAACAAGAAAGATTTTTCAAAAATATACAAATTTAAATCTTAACAAAGAAAGCTCTTTTGAAAATGAATGGTACAGAACTGGAGATCTAGGATATCTTGATCCTCAAGGATATCTCCATCTTACTGAACGAAAAGAAAACCTGATTACTTTAAAAAATGGCAAAAAAATTGCTCCTCAAAAAATTGAAAAAGAACTGACACGAATTCCTCTCATTGAACAAGCCTTTGTCATAGGAAACAATCAACCTTATCTAGGTGCTTTACTAACAATCAATACAGAAGAACTTAAAATTTTTGCAGAAAACAATCTTCTTTACTATTCGGAAGAAAAAGAACTTTTTCATCATCATCTTTTTATTCAGTGGCTTCAAAAAAAAATAGATGAATTCAATCAAAGTTATTCTCATTTTGAACACATTCAAAAATTTCAACTTGTTCCAGAAAATTTCAGCGTTGAAAAAAATGAAATTACTGCAACAGGCAAACTGAAACGAAACGTCATCACAAGACATTATGAAGAAATGATCAAAGCACTTTTTTCAACAGAAGAGAAAAAAGAAGATATTTTTTCAGGACAACTTCCAATACATGGAGTTCAGTCTCATGAAAAAAAAGAGCCTTACTCACATACCCATTAAAGTCGTTAGTCCATTCTCGCAAACGACTATTTAAGGACCAAATGCTCACTGCACTTCTGCTTTCATAAGACTTTCCTTTTTTAAATCAAGGAATTATAAGCAAAACTGCTTTTCTATCCGAAAGAAAACTAGTATTTAACTTTTTTAATCAACTAATCTCATCTTGACGAATAAGCCCCTATTGATGTACTAGTGGAGTCTTCATTTCATAAATTAAGGAGAAATTTCATGGCACGAATTACAGTCGATGATTGTTTAAAAAGAGTGGATAATATGTATGAACTCATCCACCTTGCCACAAAAAGAGCCCGCCAGATTCACAAAGGCTCCACTCCCTTAATTAAGTGCAAAAACAGATACATTGTGACTGCGCTTCGTGAAATTGCTGAAGGAAAAGTACGAGGCGAGTACCAAAAAGCAGTACAAGAAGATGACTTCTCAGTCATGCCTCACTAATTCCTAAAATCAAAGAAAAGAGCTCTGTTCTTTAGAAAATCAATCTAAACAGTCAGAGCTCTGTATTAAAAGTTTGTTCTTATTTTTTCTTCTTATTCCCAAAGACCTCATCAAAAACTTCATTAATCTCAGAAACAAAAATAAGCTGTAACCCTTTAATTGAATCCGGTTCAATTTCAAAAAGATCCTTTTCGTTCTGTGCAGGAAGAATCACTTTTTTCAATCCCGCTCGTTTAGCAGCTAAAAGCTTTTCTTTTACTCCCCCTACAGGAAGAACTTTTCCAATAAGTGACAACTCCCCTGTCATTCCTAACTTCTGAGGAGTCATCTGTTTTGAAAGAAGTGAATACAATGCGGTCGCCATCGTAATTCCCGCTGAAGGCCCATCTTTTGGAACTCCTCCAGATGGAATATGAAGATGTATTTCCAAATCTTTTAGATCTTCTTCAGTAAAAATAGATTCACTTACCAATCGAGACTTCACATAAGACCAGGCTATGCTCGCACTTTCGGTCATCACATCTCCCATTTGACCAGTCAGCTTTAATCCTCCACTACCTGGAACCTTCCGTGCCTCAATAAAGAGAATATCTCCTCCCATTGACGTCCACGCAAGTCCAACAACCACGCCTGGACATGTGATCCTTTCAGCAAGTTCGTTATAAAACCTTTGTGGTCCTAACCACTGAATTAAATCAGATTCCTTTACCTCAATTGGCTTCCATTTTTTTCGAGGAGAAACTTGTTTTTGCATCACCACTTGAGTCGCTATTTTTCTAGAAATTTTTTCGATTAGCCTCTGAAGACTCCTTAAACCTGGTTCTCTTGCATAATCACTCATTAATTTTTTTAATGTTTTTGCTTTAATTTGAACCCAATGTGGGTCAATTGAGTTCTCTTTTAAAACTTTTGGAATGACATACTTTTTAGCAATCTTCACTTTTTCTTCAAGCGTATATCCAGGAATTTCAATGATCTCCATTCGATCAAGAAGAGCGTCTGGAATAGTATCAATTGAATTTGCTGTTGCAATAAATACCACTTGAGACAAGTCAAATGGAACATCTAAATAATGATCAATAAAGCTAGAATTTTGTTCAGGATCTAAAACTTCAAGTAAAGCACTCGCTGGATCTCCTTGATAGCTTTGTCCCAGCTTATCAATTTCATCAAGTAGAATTACAGGATTTTGAGACCCTGCTCGTTTCATCGCCTGAATCACTTTACCAGGCATCGCCCCCACATATGTTCGACGGTGTCCTTTAATTTCGGCTTCATCTCTCATTCCACCTAAAGAAAAACGATAAAACTT
The DNA here is from genome assembly GCA_002722705.1 of Pseudobdellovibrionaceae bacterium. GTDB lineage: Bacteria > Bdellovibrionota > UBA1018 > UBA1018 > UBA6935 > UBA6935. The sequence continues at coordinate 38,342 of PBMP01000033.1, forward strand.
TCTTCCCAATGTTTCAGCAATAGACTTTCCAATAGAGGTTTTGCCAACACCTGGAGGACCGACTAAACATATAATTGATCCTTTTTTCCTATCTTCTTCATGTTCTTTTTTAAGAGCTCTAATGGCAAGAAACTCTAAAATTCTGTTTTTAACCTTTTCTAAACCATAATGATCTCTATTTAATATTGCCAACGCTCTTCGCAAATCAAGCTGATCCTCAGTTTCAATTCCCCATGGAAGATCAACTAGCGTTTCTAAATAACTTCTCACAACATGATGTTCAGGGGATTGTTCAGGAATCGTACTAAACTTTTCGAGCTCTTGTAGTGCCAGTTTTTTTACTTCTTCAGGCATAAGAGATTCTTCAATTTTTTTAGAAAAAATTCTAGAAACTTTATCCTTAGCTTCCTCTTCTAAACCAAGTTCCTTTTTTATGACTTTGAGCTGTTCTCTTAAAAAGAAGTCTCTCTGCATATGATTAATTTTACTATTTACATCATCTTGAATTTTTTTCTGAACATCTGCTACATTCTGCTCTCGCTGTAAGTGTTCAAGTAAAAGATGAAATCTCTTCTTCACAGATAAAGTCTCTAAAAAAAGCTGAGAAGTTTTCTTATCGAGAGATAAAGCAGAAGCCACAATATCGGCAACGACTTCTGGTCCAGAGGCATTCAATAAAGCTAATTTCATTTCCTCTGTAAAAAATGGATTTACATCAGCAAGTTTTTTAACAGAAGAAATAATTGATCGAGTAAAAGCATCTAATTCAATCGATTTTTCAACTTCATCGGACAAATATTCTGCTTGAACAACGATATATTTCTTTTCAGAGATAGGCTTTACTACTCGAAATCTTTTCAAACTTTGCACTAGAACATGGATCGATCCATCAGGCATTTTAAGACGCTTAATCACTCGAGCAATTACACCAACCTTAAAAAGATCATCTAGTTTTGTTTTTTTATCTACCTTTGAGTCTTGTGTAAGTAAAATTCCAATCAGTTTATCTTTTTTAAGAGACTCTTCAACCGTATCAATAAATCGAGGCTCAGTGACCAGAATAGGTGCAACAAGAGTCGGAAAAACAGCTGCAGACTGAACAGGTAAAACCATTAAATGATCAGGAAACCCTTGCTCAGGAACCATTATCCCTGTCTCCGTGATTTCACCGGTGTCGATCTCAATTTCTATGTCTCCTGAGCGTAAAGCGTGCTCCAAGAGCTGATTTTCTTTGAGGCGATTTTCATCTTCCATAGGTTCTCCCGTCCTAGCTTTCAAAAACTAGAGTTTGACTCCTAAGTTGGGCATTCTTTCACTTTTGGCAAGCGAATCATTTTAAATGTAGACAAAAATGGTTCACTATTGAGAATAACCTCTTCTTTGAAGATTCATTTCAACTTCATTCAAAAAGTCCTGAGCTCTAGAAGAATCAGAATTCTCGGCAGATTCCCAACCCAATGGATTTCCTTTTTCATCTAAAAGCTGAATCTCTTCATTTAAACGAAGCTCGACTTGAACACCGCCAATTACTTTTTTTGCAACAACCTCATAAACTTGCCGGGTTTGAAGATACTTCTTTCTTGGAAAACCATTGACTTGATAAGTCACATATTTGTCCCTAGATTGGCTAAAAACTTCTTTCGAACGAATCATCCGTTCATCGATTTTTTTAAGTTCATTTTCATCAACAGATTTTGGGTCCCGCTCGTTAACTCCATACTTTCTGATCGTCTCCTCAATAGCTTTCCAGACCATTGGAAATGAAGCTTCAAAAGTTCGACCTTTTTTAAGCTGAGCATAGTCCTGACTTTTGACCTGAGGAGCTGAACTACAACTGACAGTGAATACCAAAAATAGACTCAATAAAAATTTTTTCATTCTCCTATCAATGAACAGCTCGAGTGCTCATGTCAATGACTAATCGTGATGGAGATTTTAATTCGTAAACTTCAATCGGGTATTTTTTCTTCAAATACAATGTAAAAGTCCATCGGTCATCTTCAAGCCGAGGGTAAAACTCCACATCATGAACAAGAGGACTTTTTAAAATTCTCTTTCTCAAACTATTTAAGTCAACTTCTATTTTAGAAGACCCAAAAAATGTGACGATCATCTGTTTTCTCTTCGAATCCAAATTCAGATGAAAAGCTGGAAATCGTGGAATCGAAGAAAGCTCAGCATCTTGATTTCCTTCTGCTTCAATCAAAAACCGGTAAAAGCCTTTTTCTTTCACAAACTGAATGTCAGAAAACACAAAGTCCGCTTGTTTTACACTCCCCCCCAAAAACACTCCTTCAGGCAAATAACCATACGTTTTTTTAAAATCAGCAAAATGAAAGATCACATCCGAAAGAGATTCACTATGCACATCCGTTAAAAAAGTAATGAAGAGAAAAAATAGAATCACTCTGGTAGTCTACCTAATGTTTTCATATGAGCAGAGGTCAATGAAGTGACGACCGAAAGGATCTTCTCCTTTGATCTACAAATATAAATAACATAAACAACCATGGAACAAACCAACCAAAGATTGCCCCAGGCGGGGTTGAAGTCGGTCCACTCAACGTTCCACAAAAACCCACATTCTCAGACTCATCATCAAACTTTCTTGGAGGAAGCCCCCCTGGACTTTGATAGGCAGGAAAGTTTTCTTTAAACTCGCATCTCCCATTCTCAGGGTAAAGGTTTCCAAAAGAAACGGGAGGTGGATTTAAAGCACCAACCATCACTAAAAAAGGATTAGAGTCTGTTGATACTCGACCGGCAGGAAAACGATCTTGAGAAAGATAACTGGTATAAACTTTTAAAGTATAATCCCCAAGAGGTAACCCCTCAGCGCTAACTTTTACATCATAATTGGAATAACCAGAGACTCCTGTAAATACGGGTTGCTGAATCGATACATCAAGAGCTCTCCCTCCTTCATCGATTAGTTCCGCAGCAAGTGCAAGTGGAGAATACAAGCTGTACCCCAAAAGACTCACTTGTAATTTACCCTCAACATCCTCAAATCGATAATATCGAGCTGCCCCAGGTCTCACCTGATCCGTCAACGCAAAACGATCATAACGAATAGGTACTGAATATGCACTTGAAAATGAACTTCCACCCACCGGAGAAACGGACGCCCCCCCCGTACAGTCTACCGTCAAAGATTCAACTGAAACTCTTTGTTGTGCACTCACCGCTTTCAATGCTCCATTTGAACCTCTTAAAAAAGTTCGACCGAACTCCTTTCCAGAACAAACCTTGGTATTGATTCCACGATAATACCCAGACAACGATTCGGCTCCTGCATAAAATGGCTCTGCATAAATCACGTAGTTTCCCGGAGGAAGTGCATCAATCACATAATTTCCACTCGCATCACTCATAGAAGATGCGATAGCAACTCCTCTATCTTGTGAAACAGCAACCAAATGGGCGCCATGAAGCCCTCTTCCATCAGGAGCAATCACTTTTCCAGAAATTGAAACGCTCCCCGAATATGCAGACCCACCGTACAAAGCTCTAATTCCAGCATGATCATCACAGCTCAAATGATTCTGCTCATGAGCCTCAATAAAAAGCATCGTCGATTGGAGATTTCCACTATGAGACAAACCAAAAGCATGTCCCAATTCATGAGTGAGAACATTCTCAAAAAACACTCTTGAATTTCCATTACTACTTGAGTCTTGAGGGTTTGAAGTAAACTGATAGGTAAGATCATTAAAAACCATATCTGTTTCTAAAATTTCACCACTCTGAGTATCATACCAAACTTGTGTCAATCCAATGACGTTAGAATCCATTCCCTGTCCAGACTGAGATGCGAAATACAAACTGTTTTGCCCATTATAATTTGAATTAGTCTCAAAAACTTGAGAATGAGTTCCTTGCCAGTAATCAAAATTGAGTAAATTTCCAGATGATTGTTTCCATCGAAATAAAGAACGAACCGCTGCTTGATAAACATAATCATGAGTTAGTCCGCTTTTATTTAATGGATTTCCTGCAAGATTCATCTTAGGAATCCCTGGCCATTTCACATATGAACCATCTGCAGTACGACTAGAAACATATCCTTGAGCAGGTACACCCATTAAAAATATGAAGAAAAATGCAATAAAGCATTTCAGAGTTCCCATCCTTGGTCTCCTCAAAAGGTCATCCTGACCTCTGTTATTTTTATACTATCTCAATCTGAAGTTTTCGGCACTAGAATCAGCTTCGTTTGATAAATTTAACAAACACCAATCCGCCTAAAATCAAAAGTAAAATCCAAACTTTTATATTCAAAAGAGACGAAGAACTCTCAGGCTGTTCCGAAGCCACCCTGACAGATTCTTCTTTAGATATTTGCAAAGAAGGGGCCGAAACATTCGGTTTTTTAATTTCATGAGGAGATTCAGAAAAAGAGCTTTGATTTCGAGGCTTTTGTTCAGAGGTTTCTTTTTTTTGCTCTAAAATCAATTTTTTTAATCTATTAATTGTCCATTCTTTTTTACTCGAATCGGTGTCACTATGAACTTCCGTCTCAGCATGATCATGCTCTGAATCAATGCCAGGACCTTCAAGAACTTGTTTTCCCGAGCGTTCAACAATGTCATATTTTCCTCGCGAAAGAGCAAAGAGGGGATAAGAGTCATCTGGTTGTTTTTCTCCCAGAAATACAACGACCTCTTCTCCCTGTGAAAACTGAGCCGCTCCAGGCACCTTCATTCCAACTCCATCCTTCTCTCCTCCTAAGGTTCTCAAAATCATTTCATTCGAATTCACACTTCCTTTTAAGACCTCAATGACTTCAAGTTGATGAAATGTAAAAATTTTTCTCTGATGCCCTTCATCTCCCCAATCAGAATAACTTCGAAGAACTCGACCTTGAACAACAAATGGGGTCAGCCCTACTCTTTCTTCAAAAGGACGGCTCACAAAAGTTGTAGCAAAAACAAGATGAACCAATCCAAAAAAAAATATTTTCATGAGTATTCCTTTTTTATTTTATGAAAATCTTTTAAATCTAAAATTCTAGAATCATCCTCTTCAATAAAAATAATATCTTTGAATTGCCCTCCCCAATGGAGATCTTCAGCTCGGTAGTAATACTGTGAATGAACAGTCTGAGAAAGAGTTCCATCTGTTCCGTGAAGAGTAGCAATCAATTCTCCTTTATTTTTTTTAAATTCTTCTTGATCCCAATTCTGCAAAGGACTTGATTCATCAAGCTCATGAGTCACTAACCAACTCATAGAAAAGACAGGAGATCGACTTCGAGAAAGCTCCAAAGGAACTAAGCGTACCATCTGAATCCCTTCTTTTGTAACCTCTCTTTTTAAAAGAAGTAGACTCACACTTGCATCAATAATTTGATTCATTCGAATATTAGCAATCCTAAAAAGAAGAACTTTTTTTCCATCATGTTCGGTAATCAGAGCATTTTTACTAAACAAGACCTTAGCCGTAGGCCTTGAAAACTTAGCAAAAGCGAGGCCTGTAAACATGGCTGCTGAAATCAAACCAACAAATGACTCAATTGAAGCAATAAAATTAGCCCATAAAGACTCTGGATACATTGCGCCATAACCAATCGTTGAAAGCGTTTGAACACTGAAGAAAAATGCATGCCTAAAGCTTCCTGGTTGAGTATGGGCGACCCCATCAAGCTGAGGATAATAAAGCAGTGCAAAAATAAGATTTAATACCAGATAAGTCATCCCAAAATAAAAAATAAGCTGCCCCCAAGGCATTACTAAAAGACGATGATAGAAGTCTCTATTGGCTCCCTTGGGCAAATTTCGTCTTTTAACACGAATTTCATTAATCTCATGTTTTCTCCGATTCATATCGTTACTTTCCCATAGACCCGATGTAAAATCACTGTCAATGAGCGCGCAAATGAATCGATACCAACCACCCCATGTAGATCAAAAAGCAAAAATGAGCTTTATCTACTTATTACTTTTCGTTGGATTTGTGACGTTTGCGGTTGGTATTTACCGAGGGGGTGTTCACCTTGCTCACCTCGAAGCTCAAAATATTACCCTCAAAGAACTTCCTTCGGCACTGATTCTTTCCACGTTAAGAATGAGTATTTCTTTTATTGCATCATTAATTTTTTCTTTTGGTTTAGGACTGTTGGCTGCAAGAACTCGTTGGGGTGAAAAAGTAATTATTCCTCTCCTTGATATTCTTCAATCAGTTCCAGTTGTTGGTTTCTTTCCTGCTGCCACGACTTTTTTTATTAGTCTTCTTAATGGTCATCGAATTGGAATTGAGCTTGCGGCAATTTTTTTAATTTTTACCAGTCAGGCCTGGAATATGGCATTTGCAGTTTATGAGTCGGTCAAGGGAATTCCTCAAGATCAAATCAATGCAATAGATAGCTTTGGTATTCGGGGAAGCAGACGGTTCTGGCTTCTCTTTGGTCCCGCATCTATTCCTCGATTAATCTATAATAGTATTCTTTCTTGGTCTAATGGATGGTTTTTCTTAGTTGCATGCGAAATCATCGCAGAAGGTCCCATTCGGTACCATCTTCCGGGAATCGGCAGTTTCTTGGCCAGAGCAGCCGAACAAGATCAAGTAAATCTTGTGATCTATGGACTTATCGCACTTTGTTCACTCATTTTTTTTCTAGATATCTTTATTTGGAGACCTACTTCTCTTTGGGCGAGTCGTTTTAAACAAGATCAAACTTCAGAAAATTTGAGTGATACTGGAACCTTTCAAAACTTGCCTCAAACACTCTTCTCAAAAATAGAATTTCTAGAAGAACCAGCAAAACAACTGCTAAGCGTATTATTTTTTCCCATTTTATGGGTTTTCAAAGAAATTTTTCTTCCTCTGTTTTGGGACCTACCCGCGGCTATACTGAGAGGAGCTTGGATTGAAGTCTACAGTCAGTTTGCACTCCCTGCATTGGCCCGCTGGGATTCCTTCAAAAGAAAATTCTCTCGATTTTTAAGATGGTTTTATCTCTGTATTGGATTTCTTTTTTTTGGATATTGCATTTCACTTTTGATTCATTGGTTTAGCCCTCCTTATCCTCCTCTTTTGTTTGAACTTCCACTTGCAATATTAAATTCAACTGCCAGGTTACTCATCGCACTTCTTCTTTCACTTGCATGGACTGTTCCGGTTGTTTTATTTACATGGAATCGACCAAAGCTCCGGCAGGCACTCACTACCTTTGCACAACTCGGAGCAGGGATTCCTGCAATTGCACTTTTTCCGCTGATTATCGTCTTAGCAGTAAAAAGAATGGGAGGCGGAATGGAATTCGCAAGCGTATTACTCCTAATGACTGGAATGCAATGGTACATTCTCTTTAACCTTTTAGGTGGTGCTGCAACCATTCCAAACCAACTCAAAATTGCAACAAAATCACTTGGACTATCTAGAACACTCGTTTGGAAAAAGCTCGTTCTCCCTGCAACTCGACCTGCTATGATTACAGGAGCGTTAACTGCATGGGGTGGGGGCTGGAATGCTCTTGTTGTCGCCGAATATGTTACATTCAAGGACGAAGTACTTAAAGTAAACGGGATTGGTGCTCTTTTAAATCACTCTGTTTACACACTTAATGATGGACGAGCGATTACCCTGTGTATAGCAACTATGGTAGGATGGATTTTATTGATTAATCTTTTCATATGGAAACCAATTTATGAGAGTTCCATTGAAAGATATAAACTAGAAAGCTAGGATTTAGTGGTGAATAAAGGACCAATCATACTTGAAATCAAAAATCTCACTCAAAAGTTTATTCTTCCTCAAGGAGAAGTAACCGTTCTAAAGAAAGTAAACTTCAATGTCAAAGAAGGTGAATTTGTTTCAATTGTTGGCCCATCAGGCGCTGGAAAAAGTACGCTTCTTAAACTCATCAACGGTATATTAAAACCAACTCGAGGCAGAGTTATTTTTAAAGAACACCCACTGGTCGATGTAAATTTGAGCACGGCCATGGTGTTTCAAGACTTCGCCCTTCTTCCCTGGTTAACTGTATCAGAAAATGTAGGCTTAGGACTCGAAGGACGTCCTTTTAGTCGCACTCAAAAAAATGATAAAGTAAAGTTTTACATTAATAAAGTAGGTCTGGAAGGATATGAAGAAGCCTATCCGCGAGAACTTTCAGGTGGAATGAAACAACGAGTGGGGCTTGCAAGAGCTTTGGCTGTCGAACCAGAAGTCCTTCTCATGGATGAACCATTCTCTTCTCTTGATGTACTTACTACAATTAACCTAAGAGACGAGCTAATTGATATTTGGTCAGATAAAGATATTCCAGTAAATACGATTTTAATGGTGACTCATATGATTGAAGAAGCAATTGAACTCTCAGACCGAGTCCTTGTTTTATCTAATCGACCTGGTCAAATTGTAGGAGACCTCCCCATTACTCTAGATCGCCCTCGAAAGAAAAGAGCGCCTGGTTTTATCGGAGAAATTGATAAAGTATTCTCTCTTCTTGCTTAACCTATGGAAAACACTTATTTATTCTCAGCCGCATCATTTTACTTTTGGAACTCGCAAACTATGATAGAAAGAGACACAAATGGAACGTTCTGACGACAAAGAAGACCCTCAACCAACGCCAATGATCCCCGAAGCCGAAATTAGTGAAATTTTGGGACTAGTTGAAATCTTAATTGATAAGGGTGGAAGAGAAGATATTTATAAACTCGCACACGAACTTCAAATGGAACTAGGTGAAACACTTAAGGTCATTCGAAGTGCTGAAATCTTAAAACTCGTTCATACTCCTGGTGGAGACGTTGTTGTAGAAAAACTTGGGGAAAAAATTTCAGAGGCTTCGATCTCTGAAAGAAAAGAACTTATTTGTGAAGAAATTGAAAAGATTCCAGTTTTTGAAAGAATTACACATTTTTTAAAAAACAAAGAGGATCACGAAGCTGACCGAGAACTTCTTCTCGAAGAACTTGCGAAACTTATTCCAAACGAAAATGTAGAAGAAACTTTTTCCTCAATTGTTCACTGGGGAAGATATGCTGAACTTTTTGGATACAACGATGACAGTCAAACCTTTTATCTGGACCTAGAAGAAGAAACTCTTTAGTGATTTTTTCTATTTCGGGAAGAAAGAATTGTTCCATCGTGGGCGCTGATTAACGTTTCAATACCATTTTTATAAAAACGATAAGAAGGAATAATTCTTTTTGAGTTAGCCACAAAATTTACAGGATCAGAAACCTGAACCACTCCTTCTTCTTTTGATTTCTTATAATAATTTTCAACAATTTTTTCAGCATCCTGTTGCTCAAGAACGACCTTCTCTACACTACTAAAATCACTCTGATAATAAGAATCCAATCTTATGAGCTCTCCTTGAGGTCCTAAATCTAAATCAATCATCCCACCTGGAATCATTTTTCTGCCTTGATAAGTTTGCTCAAAAGTGACTTGAGCAGAAGTTTCGCTTGGACGAATGAGAGGTTCAGATAGTGGTTAGTCAGACCTGATTTTTAATTCATTCCGCAAAGATTCAATAATTTGAATGGCGCGTTGTCTTACTGAAACAGGATCCGTCGGCGAAAAGTCCTCTACTCCAAAAAGACCTATCTGACCAATAATTTGAATCAATTGATGTTCAGAGGTGAATTTTGTTTTTAAAGACAAAATATTTTTCTTTGTTAATTTTTTATCTTTATGGATTGATTTTTTTTTATCTGGATCATTTATTTTATTGATCTGATCCATTGAAACTCCAAGAATCTTACGATCAGAACCTGATTGAATAGACTGATACCCCCACTGAATAAATGAAAAAAACCCCAAACCAATCACTAAAATCATTTTTATTAATGTCGATATTTTCTTATTCATAAATTTCCAATGGAACTTGAATCATTTCGGTTGGTCCGTTACTAGGAGTCACCTCTAAATCAAGAAGCACTTCCTGAGACTGAGCATGATCTGAAATTCTTACAATAATAGAAGTATCTAAATTTTTATTAAAAAAGTTTTGAGTTTTAAAGTAAGTGTTATCGGTTTCAATGTTTAAATGAGTATCGGTTGATTTTAATGCAGTCACAATAGAAGTTCCATTTACTTTCGAATAAATAGTTTCAGCAACACTTGATGAAATAGCACCGTAGTTAAAACCTGCATTCATAATCTCTACATCTGGTGTGGGTGAATGCACTCGAACCTGAAGACCACCTGCTGTAAAAGAAGAAATATTTTTTAAGTCAAACCAAACAGCAATCACTTCTCCTGGATTGGCAACTCCATTGAGTCCAGTATCGATAGACTGTTTGACTACCCGAGGATTACGTCCTGATTGACTAAAAAGAACTCTTAAATCTACAGGGTGGTCTATGATTTGAATTCCTGGCATTTTTAAAGACCCTGGACCCAATGCTAACCAACCCTTAGGGAGCTCAGGATAATTAAAAAGTCCACGTTGTTCAAAAACGCTTTTAAGAAGATCAATATCTGTTGAAGTCATTCCTGTGAGTGGAGCCCATGTAAGTAAAGAATCAACAAATCCAATAAAACGAATAGGAGAAAGATTGAATGAAGTGGGTTTAGGCAAATGTTTAACTGCTTCTAATATCGCTGCACTCATTAATTCAAAAGATCGAGCTTGAGAATGGTGTTGCTTCAATGCTTCATATGCATCCCAAAAAGCTCCTGTCATCACAGAAGAATTATTATGAATTTGTTCTTTACCTCGATGAATCTCAAATAGATCTTTTAAAGAACGTGTTCCATAAAGATCTGCAAAGGGCCAGCCTAATCCGTCTGGGTAAGAAAAACTCACCTCAGAACGATCAGCAGAGAATCCAGAAGCCCCAGATGCATAATGTTTACACTCTGGAAATCCAGCTGAATATCGAGGACAGCGATGACTCCCTCGAGAAGAGTTTATTCCCAAAGTAAAAGTTCCCAAAGCCCAGTGACTAAAAAAACGAGAATCGAGGTCGGGATGTATCCAAGGTTCGGTGTACCCCATCGCCATGAAATCTGAAATTGCCTCATTCAACGCTCCTGCTTCATCATATCGAAACTGATTAAAGTATTGAGAATTTGAATAGTGTGCAACTGTAGTTGCATGCTGAAGCTCATGAATGACCACTTGTCCATCATCAGAATAATGTGCATTCGGAAGAGAAGGTGAATCTCCGAAACAAACATAATCAAAGATTTCACCGTTACCTAAAAAGTTTCTAGAAAAATAAGCGTTATCACCTAAAATACAATGAGCAATCATCAAAATAGAACCACCGGGTTGCAAGTATCCAAGTTGGTTTAAAAATTTTCGATAACTTGACCCTAAATGATAAGTCATGACTTCTTGAAATGATTCATTTTCAAAGTGATAAACAAATTCATTTTCTGAAAAAGTAAAAAGATCACCTCCACAGCTCAGACCGTTGCCTACTGTGGTATAAACTCCAGAGAGTACACCTGAACCATTCAAATCTTTAATTTCAACTTCTTGACTCCACTGATCCAAGTTGGAGTCGAATGGACTTATTTTTTTTCCTGTACTCCCTATAGGATCAGGCAGAAATACCCTCGCTGGACTCCTTGACAAAAAAGTCCCTGGGTTTGATGGAAGTGCACAACTTCCTACCACAGGAGGGTCTGGTCGATCCACTTCAGTGACTTCCGAAGTCTGAAAAGGACATCCGCTAAAAACAATGAGAGCCATCAAACTGAAGCCACTTTTAATAACGAGACGATTTCCCATCATTTGTTAATCATAACAAGGGAAGCGCTAAGAAAAACGAGGCAGATTTTACCGAGATTCTCTCATTTTTACAGACTCTACTTCTTGAGAAATAGCTCGAATGACCTGATCACTGTGGTCCGCATTTCGAGTCTCAAGAGTAAGCTCGAGTCGAGTTTCGTTGATTGTCGTATTGAGGTCGTTTCGGTCATGGATCACCTGTAGAACATTTGCTCCGTGATCAAAAATAATTTTTGTGAGTTGATGGAGAGCCCCTGGTTGATCTTTGACGATTACACTCATTTGAATTCTTCTTCGACTTCTCAATAACCCTTGTTGAATGATTCTGGAGAAAAGAGGAACATCTATATTTCCTCCACTAATCACCAATACAATATTTTCTCCGGGAATCTGGTCGATATTTTTTTTTAAAATAGAAAGAGGAAGTGCACCGGAACCCTCGGCAACAATTCGAGCTCGCTCGGCTAGCTCAAGAGTCGAATCTGCAATTTCAGAATCACTGGCAGTGTAGATTTTATGGATTCGATCTTTTAGCACTTCATACATAGAAGGTGCTGCCTTTTTAACTGAAATGCCATCTGCAAATGTCTTTACCTCAGGGAGTTCAATCGCCTTCCCCTCTTGAAAAGAACGCAACATAGATGGAGCTCCTTCAGCCTGACAGCCTACCAACTTCACAGAAGGCTTAAGGTGTTCAAATGCGAGAGCCATTCCACCAGCAAGCCCACCACCTCCAATCGAACAAATCACAGTATCGACTTCAGGAAGCTGTCTAAAAATTTCCATTCCTGTGGTGGCTTGTCCTGCAATCACTCCTGGATCATCAAAAGCATGAATAAAAATTCGATTTTCTTTTTCTGCAATCGTTTTGGCATATTCATAGGCTTCATCGTAATTTGATCCGTAAAGATGAACTTTAGCTCCCAAATTTTGTGTATTTTGAATTTTCACTAAAGGAGCAGATTCAGGCATAACAATTTGAGCGTCTACTCCCATAATTTTTGCGCCCCAAGCAACACCTTGGGAATGATTTCCAGCACTTGCAGCAATTACTCCTTGCTTTCTCTCTTTTTCTGAAAGAGTTGAAATTCGATAAGTAGCCCCTCGGAGTTTAAAAGACCCAATTGGCTGAAGCGTCTCTAGCTTGAGATAAACTTGCTTCTTCAATTCTTCAGAAAGCCATCGACTTTGGACCAATGGGGTAGGTGAAAGTAGAGATTGGATGAGTTGATCCGCGTTTTGTATATCGGTCCATTGAATATTCATATTCTTGCCCTTCGACATTATTCAGGAATGACACATAAGTCCTTAATTTGATAACAGTAATATAACTATAATCTTCTTGCATCACCTATCAAAAACCGATAGAAACACATCTGTTTCAATGAAGGCACTTAAAAATATACCCTTGGGGGATTCGTGGCATTTAGTCCTAAACTATTGAAATTACTGATGTGGTCGGTTGCCATCAGTCTCTCCTACACGCAAATCGCCACTGCCAACCCAGTTATAAAGAATACTCTAAAAAGATCCTTAAGAACTTTTGTTATCGCAGATACGAACTCAGGTATCATTCTACGAAGATCTCTTGGAATCGAAACAACTGCAGAATTTGAGCAATTTATTACAAAAACTGCTCACCCCAAACTGAGAGTAGAGTTTGAAAGACGCCTTGAACTTCTTTATGAAGAGATTCTTCAACTTAGGAAAATCAATCACTCCACCTTAGAAACAGCTACGCTTTCAACTACCGAAAAAGAAGCCATTGCAGAGATTGGAAGCCGATTTTTTGGTTTAAAAAATGCAAAGTCTTTTAGAAAAGCAATGTTACGTGGATATGAGGGAAATTTTTCGAAGTTTTTCAAAAATAAAATTAGATCAAATAAAATTGAAATCGCAGAACCTCAAACGAAGAGACTTAGACCCGGTCAAGATGACGCTCTCCTGGCAAGAGAAAGAAAAACACTTCTTAAAAGGTGGAAAGAAGGACGAGCTTGCGTAAAAAACAGACCACTCGAAGAGGCTCAGGACGAAGTTAAAAACTATATTAAAACAAAGATTTTTATTGATGAAGCGATTATGGTTGGAACGACTTCTGTTCAGCTAGGGTCGAAATCAGCTCAGCTTGAAAGTTTTGACGATAAAAGTTTTTCTGAAAAAGCAAAGTTGATCGTGTCTTCAGGAGTTTATTGCGCAAACTTACGTGATTTAACTACCGATACTGCAATGATTCTTATTGGTTCAAATATCTCGGTAAATACTTATAAAAACCCCAATCAAAAATTTATTGTTCGGTATTTTAAAACTCTTGCAGTAAGAGAAGGACTCTCCCTTCTTCATAGTTCTCTTTACCACATTAACCCTCTGGAAGATGAAGACGCCTCTGATGAATGTGCTCTTGCTTCCCAAATGAACCATGACCCTACTTCAAAAACTGAAAACTATTTAGGGTATAATGCGGCATGGTCTGTCATGTCTTCTGCTAAATCCATTCTCTTGTTTGATTTAGTTGAGGGGATGCTTTGTAAAGCGCAAAAAACAGGAATCGGTCACAAAATTAGATTAGCAGAACAACTTACCACAGGAATTCGAGTCGCTGAATCAGTCGGATCCAGTGTTCTCTATTATGTTTTACGAACAAATGCTGTGAATTAAGTTCGGTTTTTCGCGAGCATCTCTAAGGTAGCTAAATCAACGCGATCTTGTCTAGGAATTGGAAAAGCCTTTCCTTTATTCCACTCATAAAGTTCGGCTACTCTCTCTGAAGAATTTTCTTCCTTTTTTATCCAAGCAAAACATTTTCTTCCAAAAGGTTGTGTACATTCAACATCATGAAACGCGGGAGACCAAGTTCCCGTATTTAAGACCTCAACTCCATCTAGTAAAATATGTCTTTCACGATGAGTATGACCAAAAACCACTCTTTTCAAACCTGTGATTTTAGAAATTACATTCACTCTCTTAAGAGCTGTCGTTTGTACTTTATAGACTTCTGATTCTACCGAACGAGCGTAAAATAAAAGAGCAGGAAGAAATAAAGCAAGAGGAATCGCCCACCACAACATGGATACTTTAGCAAAAAGATTTACTGTGGAAAAAATCCAAAAACTCAATAAAAAAGCAAAACCGAGAAGGATTGCACGATCCAACCAAAGCTCCCTTGCGATTCTAATTGGATTAAAAATAGCTGGATGCACATGTAAAGCTCTTAAGGAATGAAGAGTACTCACACTAGAGTTAGCTTTTGTTGCAATCTCACTTAACCTCTTTTCAAGTTTTAATGGATCTCTAACTGCAGGAAGCAGTCCTTCACCTATCGAATAAAACAAAGTAACAGCAGCTCCCCAGAACCAAGTGAACATGATCAAAGGCTGCACTCGAACTAAATACTTATAAAAAAATACGAGATAATCCGTTAAATTGGATTTAATGTAACTTGAATCCACATGTGGATTAAAAAGTCCCATACCATTCAACATAAATTTTCCTGCCAAATTTCCAAACGGAAGTCTAACAAAGTACCTACCTCCTTTTCTCACTAAAGGATGAATGGGGTTGGAACAAGTGCAATAAGCATCATACTGATTTCCATGCTCGATTAACGTATCTTTATTAGAAACATAAAACCACTCACAAAACCTCACTGAGTTTCTCATAGAATCTGGGATTTTCATGGCATCAACTATTATTTTTTGAACTCCTGGCCAATGCACTTCCATATCATGGTTTCCAATAACAAAAACGACACGATTTCCTTTTCTTACAAAATCCCCCAAAGATTCTATCCAAATCCAGTGATCTTTTAAGATTGTACTCATTTTAAAAATAGATTTTTTTTCTTCTGCAAATAAGCCTCGTTTTTTTTCCAACCAACTTATTTTCATTCCTTTTTCTTCTGGATTCACCATGACTGAGTCAAAGTCAAAAATATCTCCATTTAAAACAATTTCTGTAGCTCCAGATGTTTCTTCTGAAAGAAAAGTTAAAAAGTCTCTAAACTCTTTATCTATAAAGTGCTTAGGGCGTTTATATCGCTTCCACAAAGGGTTTCCTGGATGTGGAGGCTCCGCATCTGAAAGATGAAGATCACTTAGAATTACTGTATGATCAGCATATGTGAAGTCTACCGCCATAAAGACCTTTCTTTGCTAAGAAGATATTGGAGTCAATCCCGTTTGATATCGATCCAAAAGTCTGTTCATCACAGTCCAAGAAATCAAAGATAAGATCGCTCCAATAACAAGCCATCCAATATGATTAATGAATCCATTCTGGAAAGTGATGTATAAAAATCCTACAATCATCACCATCCTTAAAAGCTCAGACCACCTGACCCATCTCTTTAATTCGAACATAGCACCAAAGTTCAAAATTGAGACTAAGATAATGGCTCCTAGGTAATAAAAAGAAAAATCAAATTCGACTTTTGCTTGTTTTAAATAGAGCCCTAAACACAAAACAGCTAACACAAAATGAACAAAAACATAACGATTCATCCACTTCATTTTTGGAGTATCATATTTGTAAGTAACTTCTGGTAATCCTTCTGCAGGAATCGGCATGTCTTTAGGACCTTTCAAAAATACTTTTATTTTTTCAGAAAAAGTTGATTTTGTTTTGGCAACATCAATCATTTCTCTCCAATAAACAAAATTTGACCAAATTGGATTCCAACTTTTCAAAGGTTTAGTTGTACCGAAATAAACTTTCACTGTCTCTTCTCTGTAAGTTCCAAAAAGCCGATCCCATATTGAAAAAGTACCACCATGATTTTTATCTAAATAAATTGAGTTCTTTCCATGATGAACACGATGTTGAGACGGAGTCATAAAGATATACTCTAAAAATCCAAGCTTAGGAACATACGGTGTATGAATCCAGAACTGATAAATCAATTGAAACTGAGCAACAACAAAAAACATCTCTATAGGAAAACCAATGAATGCAATAGGTAAATAGAAAGCAAACGCGATCAGTCTTGCAAACATTGCTTGTCTTAGTGCTACGGTGAGGTTGTATTCTTCACTTTGATGATGAACGATATGCATTGCCCACATAAAATTAATTTCGTGACTCAATCGATGATACCAATAATAAGCGAAATCAACACAAATCAAACAAAGTAACCAATAAATGGGTGAATCAACAGGAATTTTAAAGAGAGAATAATGAGACTGTAGCCAGTAATAAGCTCCGAGAGCCAAAAGCTTAATGGTTGCATTGACCACCTGATTTCCAATTCCACAACTTAAATTTGTAATTGAATCTGAAAATCGATAATGATGACCGTTTTTTATTTTATCGACAATGAGTTCAATCCCAATCAATAAAAAGAAAAATGGAATAGCAAAAGCAACATAATTTGTGAGGTGAGGAATAGTCATTTGAAACTCCTTTAAAAAACCTTTATTTTGAATAAGAGTATCAAGGATAAATGGGGTCTACCAGTATTCGTGTTCGAAACTGACATAGATCATAAAAACGAATTTTATATAAAAGTTTAAAAATTTCATACAATTAAGTAACTGTTTTTCATTTTAATAAAAAAACGTCAAAAGATTGATCCCAAAACTGTTACCAATCTAAATAAGTCGAAAATAAACGACTTGCATCAACAACCCCCTGTCCATCACTGAGACTTGAAAAAAGCACAGTCGTCATCCTATTCGGAAATGGACTTGGCTTAATGACATGAAGTCCATCATGTTTTCGTAAACTCTTAAGAATAAGCCGTTTTACTTCAGGAGCAGATAAGTGAGGATATTGACTCCATAAGAGAGCTGCGACTCCAGAAACAACAGGAGCGGCCATACTTGTTCCTGAGAGAACCCCGTAGCCATGGGGAACAGTTGATAAAATATCTTTTCCTGGAGCAAATAAATCAACTGTAGTTTGTCCATAGTTTGAAAATGATGCGACTAAAGATGCGTCATTTTTTAAAGTATTCGCACCGACTCCGATCCAGTGAGATTTTAAATCAGGTTCATCAGAAACGTTGGGAAAAAGAGATACTTCATCTGTGTTTTCACTTAAATTTCCAGCAGAATGAACGATTAAAACATCATGATTTTTTGCATAACGAATTGCTTCTTGTACTTTTTTTGAAAAAAGTGACTTATGCTTTCCAAAGCTCATATTAATAATACGAGCACCTTGATCAACCGCATATTTAATTCCAAAATAAACATCTTTATCTGCCTCGTCTCCATACGGAACAACTCTTACAGGAAGAATTTGAACAGACTCTGCCACCCCCTTAATTCCAATCCCATTATTTCTTTCTGCAGCAATAATTCCAGCCACATGAGTTCCATGCTGAGTATAGTCTCCGCTGACAATTGAATTTCCGTAAAAAGGATTTGAAAAATCACTCAAATCATCACCCAACACTTTTTCTCTCGGATCCTTATCGAAAGAATATAAAACTTCTGAGTACATTTTCATCTTTTTTATAGATTCAATAAGATCTTTAATAGAACCGATGTCATGTTTTACGAAAAGCTCATACATTGAAGTTCTTACATTTATAAAATCCAAATTGAGAGATTTAAAATGTAACAAATCTTTTTCTGTTATTTCTTCAAAATTTTTATTTATGTTTTTTTTAATTTTCAAAAAGTAGTTTCTTAATTTGATTTTAAGATGAACTAACTCTTTTTCTTTTTCCTGATAAAATTTCTGTTTAGACAAAATTAAATCATAGAGTTCTTTTTTTTCCTCTTTTTCAGAATTTGATAACCCAACTGTTTTTTCTTTTTTTTCAAGAAAACGATAAACACGAACAATTTCTAAATGAGCGAATTCAAAATTAATCGGTCGTCCTTGAGAGTCAACTGTTCCAACAAAATTCCATCCATGAACGTCATCAATATAACCATTGTGATCATCATCCTTACCATTTCCTGGAATTTCTCGAGGGTTCGTCCATATTTTATTTTTTAGATCTTCATGATCGATCGATACCCCTGAATCTAAAACTGCAACAAGTATAGGTTGAGTATTTTTTAGATAACCTCGTGAATAAATTTCTTCAACCGCCGCACCTTCTACTCCTTGAACAGGAGACTTTAAAAACCAACCTGTATTTTCAGAAGAAAGATGAGAAGCTTCGAATTTTAAAGACTCTCCCTGAGGATTCATTAGAATAATCTTTTGGACTTGAAGAGGAGGCCGAACAGGTTCTAGAGAAGATCCGCATCCTACAAAAAAAAGAAAAGATAATGCAGCGAAGTATTTATTCATGGACTTCAAATGACACCCAACATAAAACATGGCAATACGCACCGCATTATAATAAGAGCGAGTTTCATTTGCGTCTTTAATTATTTCTCGAGAAGATAAGAGGGATGAAACAAAAAATTACTGCATTTAATTTTTCTCCGGGGAAAGTCCTCAACTCTAAATACGAAGTGATTCAACCACTTGGCTCCGGATGGGAAAGCGAAGTTTATCTTGTCAGAGAAATTGGGACAGGTATAGAAAGGACTGCAAAATTCTTTTTTCCGATCAGAAATGTAAAAAATAAGACCGCAAATCTCACAGCGAAAAGGTTTCACACTCTTAGAAACTGTCCTATTTTAATCCGGTACCATACTCAAGAAATTCTCCGATTTAAAAACACAATGATTACCTTTTTAGTATCAGAATATATCGAAGGTGAAGTTCTGGAGGCGTTCATCAAAAGACAACCTGGAAAGAAACTCCCTCCATTTCAGGCACTTCACCTTCTCTACGCTCTTGCATCAGGTCTTACCCCCGTTCATCAACTAAAGGAATATCATGGAGATATTCATACCGAAAATATTATTGTTCAAAGCTACGGTCTTTACTTTGACCTTAAAGTCCTCGATCTCCACCATTGGGAATTTGCAAAAAAAGAGAATATCAAAGATGACGTTTGCGATATGATTCGAGTTTTTTACGATGTCCTTGGAGGAGCAAAGACTTATTCAAAAATGCCTCCAGTAATTAAACAAATTTGTTGTGGACTAAAAAGAAACCTAATTCTTTCAAAATTTAAAAACGCAGGTCATCTGAAAAGCTACCTAGAAACAATGAGGTGGGACTCCCCATGAAATCTAAAATCTATTCTTTTCTAAACGAAGAAGCAGAAGAATTCAAAAAAGCATCTCTTCGTTTTGGAGAAGCGATTTATTACACTCGTAAATGCCCAGGATCACAAAAAGAAAATGGCGATTCGTTAGTGATCATTGATATGGATGAAACGACTGTTTTATTACTCGCTGACGGAGCCGGTGGAACCCCAGGAGGGAATAAAGCTTCTAAAGAAATTTTAGAAATCATGAGTTCCGAAATCACTTCAGCAAAAAACACTGAGGAGGTTACCACCAAAGTCCTCAATGGTTTTCAAAAAGCAAATGATCACCTCCTTTCGCAAAAAACAGGAGCAGCAAGCACTTTATCGGTCGTAGAAATCCAATCAGAATCTATTCGACCTTATCATGCAGGGGATTCTCCAATCCTGATTGTGGGACAAAAAGGAAAAAGAAAACTGCTCACCACAGTCCATTCAGTCACCGGATTTGCAGTTGAAGCGGGCCTCCTTGCCGAAGACGAAGCCCTTTCTCATGAAGAAAATCACCTTCTATTGAATTTCGTAGGAAATGCTCAAATGAGAGTAGAAGTTGGTTCACCTCAATCTTTTGACCCATTAGATAGACTATTTATCTGCTCAGATGGAGTCTCTGATAATCTTGCTTATGAGGAAATTGAAGAACTCGTGCGAAAAGGAGACCTCATCAGTTGTGCGAAAGAATTAGTGAAAATCCTAGAAAAACGGATGGAAGACTCAAAATCTAAGTTCCACAAGCCCGATGACTACTCATTTATCTTATTTTCACCTGAAAAATCGAACTAGTCTCTTGCCAGATCGACCGTATGTGAGGTAGCTTAGCGTTCTTCGTTTATTCGTGGCACCGTAGCTCAGTTGGATAGAGCACGAGCCTTCTAAGCTTGGGGTCGCAGGTTCGAATCCTGCCGGTGTCACCATTATCTTATTGATTTTAAGGGGTTTTTTCAATATTGCCTCAGAGAAGTTTTTCAGGTAATAAACGTTGAATACCAGTGCGGAAATGGTGGAATTGGTAGACACGCTAGATTTAGGATCTAGTGCCGCGAGGCGTGGAGGTTCAAGTCCTCTTTTCCGCACCATCTTTTAAAGACTCTACCCGATCCGTGGTGGGTGCTACCAATCAAACCCTTAGAAACAAGCATTCAATACTCTGACTCTACCCGATCCGTGGTGGGTGCTACCAATCAAACCCTTAGAAACAAGCATTCAATACTCTTAA
>PBMP01000034.1 GCA_002722705.1 Pseudobdellovibrionaceae bacterium
TCATTAAAATTAATTGCTTGTTCAACTTTTTATTCTAATGATTTGATCGAATAGCTCTACTTTTTACCCACCTTAAAGCGGCATGAACCACTTAATCTTTAAGAACAATCAACCGATGAGCCATAGGGATGCTTCAAACTCTATTTTTCTCACTATCAACTATTTTAATTATTTTTCCAGCCGGACAAGCAGGAGAACGACCTTCCTGGGAATGCTTACTCTCTCAAAAAGCACTTCCCCCAGCAAAAGAACTTAAAGCACTTCCCCCAGCAAAAGAACTCAAAGCACTTCCACCAGCAAAAGAACTTAAAGCACTTCCACCGGGTAAACTGACTCTAAAAGACTGGATCCATACCACAGGAAGGAAATTATTAAATGACTATAAAAATGCTTCTTTCCTAGATGCCGCTATCTTAGGTGCGTTGATGGGAGGAGCTCTAATCTTTAGAAATAAAGGATATCTTCAAGTAGCGGAAACAGATTGCCGAGCCTATGAGAACAAATCAAAAAAAGAGCTTCTCAAAAGTGCTTTGAAAAAACCTATTATTTATCATTGTCTTAAAAATTCAAATCGAAAACGAGCTTTAGTGAGTTACCATTGGAGAAACAAGTGCTCACAAAATGAAGACCGTGGTGAGGATTCTCTTTATGAAATTGAAAATAAAGACGGAATCCCTACCGTTAGAAAAACAATTCTGTTGGAATATGTTGGAGATCCCAAAAAACATCAAGAATCGTTGCAAAAAGTAACCCAAGCAACTCCTTGTATAGAAAAACTTTTTGCTGCAAACGGAATAAATCTAGAACTCAATATAAAAGAATATTTTTCTCCCAGTGAGCGAGAAACGACAGAGGAACCTCAGAAAAAATTTTCATTTCTAGGTTTTATGTATCATGTAGAAACAATAAGAATAAAACCCAGAGGCAAAAACATCGTTAATCTTCATACCAAAAAAATGCGAGCAAATTCAGCCAATTGGACGACTGAGAATGCTAAGTTTAAAGGAATAACCGCTCACGAAATTGGACACCTCTTAGGACTTCCTGATCGTTATCACGACATTGATTGCCCTGAAAGACCAAAAGAGAATTATGCACCAGACAGTGCTCTGATGGCATCGGGCTCACATAAACCTAGCCACAAAGCATTTCTGACACAAGATGATCTAGAGATCATCATCGCCCCCCTGTGTTCAGACTATTACCGTAAAACGATTGATAAAAATAAGATCATTTTTGTGGATCCAGACTCCAATCAGATCTTTTTTGCGAATCCAGACTCCCCTTAAAAGTGAACAAAACCACTTATAAAAGAAAAATAAAGGAAGATGAGTGAGAACAACGATTCGATTTGGATTCTTCGGAAGAAAGGGTCGACCTTCATTAATCAGTGTTTGAACATCCATTCGAAGCTCTGCACTGTATTCTAATGCCTCTTCTTCTGGAGTGTCTTGGACTCGAGGTTTAAAACCCATCTGAGCCAGCCGATGAGCCTCTTCAGAAAAAAGTAATACACAGGAAGTTGTGGCATGGGTTTTTAAAGAGAATAGAAGGATCCATATCCATTTCATGAGATTTAATTAAACCTAATAACCGAGTATTTTAAGTGGTTTTTATTTGAAATTTACTTTCGAAACTCAAGAGAAATTCAGATAAGATAACCCCATGCAAAACAAGCTATTAGCCGGAAGCCGTCTCCTTTTTTTTATTCTGGCCATCGCAATCATCAGAGACACTGCTCATAATGGAAAAGACTTTGAAGTCTTTTGGAGAGCGGGAAACTATCTCCTCTTGGGAGAACCTCTTTATTCCCTGACTCGAGACGGAGCAATGACATTCAAATACCCTCCATGGATTGCCTCGTTTTTTATCCCTTTTGCCTTATTTTCTTTAAAAACAGCAAAAATACTTAGGGGACTCTTGCAAGTACTCTGTTTTGAAGCGCTTTTCCGGTGGGCAAGAAAAAAACAGATTCCTGCACTAGCATCTTATTTTACTTTTTTTGTTTTTTTTGGAATTTGGATTACCCATGCGCTTGATGGTCAAATCAGCTTACCCATTGTGACCATTGCTGTCCTCTCTTATGAGAAAACAGGATTAAAAAAATACTTTCCACTCATATATTTTCTTCCAACAAAAATTTTAACTGCAGTTGCCCTCTTTGGACTTCCTTTAAAAGACATTATTCGAGAAAAAAAAGCAGTTTTAATGAGTATTTTTATCTGCTGTGCTTTAAGTCTCCCTGCCCTTGTGGGAGTCGACGATTCCCCTTCGAAACTCTTGAGCAATTGGAAAAAGTCGGCAGAATCAGGAGCTCATTTTTTTAGTCTTCACAAAACTCGTGGAAGAGACAATCAAGGACTCCCCGCTTTTTTTGCAAGAAAACTCGACCCTGAAAAACAACACCCGGAATACGAGCTTCAGATTTTTGGGGTCTTACTCTTCATTTTTGTTTTGATATTTTTTTTCACTCGAAACTGGATGCCAAAAGACCATTTTTTTTATCTGTGGCTTGCACTCACCCCTGTTCTTCATCCGCTCTCTTGGTTTCATTCCTGGACGTGGGTTTTTCCTTTTGCGTTAGTTGGACTTTGGTCTTTAATTCAAAAAGCTAAACCCAATGAAGCTTCTTTCTTTGTTTTTGGAATGCTCATGACTACCGCATTTACTCGACAAACGTTGGGCGCATGGGGAGTTCAAATGGAGCTTGAATCGGTGAAATCCTGGGGTGTGCTTGTAATGGTTTTCTCTTATTTAAAAGTTCAAAAAGAAATGAGAACTCAATGAGTTCTTTACATCTCGTTTTTGAATATGGACGTCCACTTCCAGAAACTCGTTATGGTGGAACTGAACGGGTGATCTATGCGCTCATGAAAGCCCTTATTGAACTTGGACATAAAGTCACCCTCATCAGTCCACCTCCAGGAGACCTCATTCAAAAAGAAGGAATCGGTTGGATTAATCGGGAAACTCGTGAACAGTGGACGGACCTTATCCCTTCAAATGCGGATCTGTTACATCTGAGTTCTCATCCAAAATCACTCGAAATCCCTGTTCTTGTCACTCAACATGGTCACCCAAAAGAAGGAGAAGTACTTCATCCAAATACTGTTTTTATTTCAAAAAAACACGCAAGTCTCTATGGAAGCAACACCTTCGTTTATAATGGAATTGATTTAAGCGAATATCCGTTTCTCCCCAAAAAACTCAATCAAAACCATTTTCTTTTTTTAGGAAAAGGTCGATGGGCAGTAAAAAACCTCAAAGGATGTATTGAAGCAATCAAAAAAACCGATCACGACCTCCATATCGCCGGAGGACGAGCGTTTTCTAGCTTATGGAATCCTCACATCCATTCTTATGGAATCGTCGACCAAAAGAAAAAAATCCAACTCCTTCAACAGTGTGATGCGCTTTTGTTCCCGGTCAGATGGCACGAACCTTTCGGACTTGCAATCATTGAAGCAATGGCCATGGGTCTTCCTGTCTTTGGATCCCCTTACGGAAGCCTTCCAGAGCTTATTTCTCCAGAAACCGGTGTGATTGTCCACAATCAAAGTCAACTCATCGAAGCCATTGAAAGCTCCTATCCCTTTGATTCTGTTACTATTCGTAAATTCGTTGAAACTC
Organism: Pseudobdellovibrionaceae bacterium; assembly: GCA_002722705.1. Taxonomy (GTDB): domain Bacteria; phylum Bdellovibrionota; class UBA1018; order UBA1018; family UBA6935; genus UBA6935. The sequence goes on from PBMP01000034.1 coordinate 3,631, forward strand.
ACTTCAACTCTCTTTTGATGGCTAAACGCTATGTAGAACTCTATAAGAAAATTCTAAACGGAATCTCCCTTCATTCTCAATCCATCACTGTCTCTAAAGTTTCAACTCAAGAGCTTCTTCCTTTTTGACCGCTTGAATCAATCCACTTTTACAGGTAAAAGACGAGAATGAGCTCTATCGATACTTATCTCCATGGCTATAACAAAACTGAACAACAGCGACTCAAGGATCAAGCAGAACTGACCGAGTTTGTGATTTATCAAGATGTAAATTTTCAAGAAAGTAAACATATCCTAGAAGTCGGTTGCGGGGTTGGTGCACAATCCGAAATTCTTCTTCGACGCTTTCCAAAACTCAAACTTACTGGAATTGATATGAGTCACGATCAACTTCAAGCTGCTCGAGAGAATTTAAAAAATTCAAATTTCTCTGAAGATCGATATGAAATGATTGAAATGAATGCAGAGAAAATGAAATTTGATTCATATTATTTTGATGGGGCATTTTTATGTTGGATTTTAGAGCATGTGAAAAATCCAACTCGAATCTTGTCTGAAGTCAGACGTGTCTTAAAACCTGGTTCTCCTATTTATATTACAGAAGTGATGAACTCCTCTTTCTTCTTGGATCCATACGCTCCTCATGTGTGGAAGTACTGGATGGCTTTTAATGATTTTCAGTATGAGACCGGAGGAGATCCCTTTATCGGTGCTAAACTCGGAAATTTTCTCTTCTCACTGGGTTTTAAAAACATCACCACTTCTGTAAAGACGTGGCACTTTGACAATAGAGAACCTAAAAAAAGACAACAAATGATGGCTTTTTGGACAGAACTTTTAAAAAGTGGAGCACCTGCGCTTTTGGAGCATAAAAAAGTAGATCAAACTTTAGTAGAAAAAATGGAAGAAGAATTAGAACAAATCTCCACGGACCCAAATGGAGTCATTCATTATTCTTTCATGCAAGCAAGTGCGATTACCTAACGGCTGATTACTCTTTTAATTCTTCTTTAGCCTGAGTTAAAAGACTTTCACAAAACTTCTGAGAATCTTTAACGATCACACCAGGTAAAAGAGGATTCATAGCCTCAAAAAGAGCACCTCTATGACGTCCAAAATCCATTAAAAAAGACTCTGTTTCCGTAGGCCATCGCCTTCGAATTGCCTCCTCCAAAGAGGTAAATTCAACAAAAGGATGAAGTGATGGGGAAGCTTCAATTAAAGTATCAATAAAAAAATCTCCCATATCCCAAATTCCACTTGAATACCCATAGTGCCCTTCAAAGCCTTTTCTTTGAAAGACTTGCTGACTTACCCACTGAGTCGCTGCTTCAATTCGCTCTTCAGGAGTTCGCTCGGTCTTACACTTCAGAGGCTTTGTTCCTGGAATACATGTGGGGTCTTCTTCTGGAGAAATGGGTCGAGAAAACTCACTCCCAAAATACAAGGCCTGAGGAAGATTTCGGTGTACACGATGGGTCGGTTGAAGTAACCAATCCTGAAGTCCCAGGTTCGGTGTCCATAAGCTCAATAGAGGTAACATCACACGCTTAGAACGATCCCATGTGTTAATAACCTTGCGATAGACGTTCCAACTTTCTTTTGATGTATTTTGATCTAAATACTCAATCCAAGAACTCCAATCGATCGATTCTTTTTTTAAAAAACAATGCGTATTAACTCCTCTCTTCGTTGAGTGCGAAGAAACCATTTGTAAGAGTGTTAGGTATTTTATTTTTTTTAACTCTGAGCTTTGAAGAATTTCTTTTTTTAACAAACGGTATTGTCGAGCAGCGAGTAACATTGCAAGATGCATGTCAGGTCCAAGCGTCGGATATTGAATCTTTCCTTTCTCTTTTTTAAAGTGAAGTTTTGAATAAAAGGGTTGATCTTTCCACAAAGAACGGTGGGATTCCAATTCATGTCCTTGAATGACTTTGGGCCACGACTTGTAATTATTCCAAATATAGTGAGCAGGTGCTCGGTGATGATTTCCATGACAACCTAAACATCTTCTCGGATTTTTTTCAGAAAAACGAGGCGGTCGACCTGGATGAAAAGAAATTTCCCTCATTTCGAGAGAATCATCCTTTTTATATTCAATCGTTTCAATACTAGAAGACTGAGGACTGATCGTGACAATGAATCGGGCATCATCGCCATAAAATAAAACACGAGGCTCAGCGAGTGAAGCTCGCTGTCTTCCACCGCTTTTTTTCAATAATAAAAACGATTGTTTTATTGAATCTGGGAGTAAATCAATCGCTTCATATCGGTCCTGAATCCCTTGGTTTTCAATTTGTTTTTGAAAATCAGCGAAATCATATCCAAAAGCAGTCCCTGAAAAAAAAATAAACAAAAAAACTTTAATCATTTTCCAATCCCAATCGTTTTCTTTACAGACTTCCAGATACGAATATTTTTTATTTTCTTATCCTCGTGAAGATTTCCTTCACCTACTAAATGAATCACTCCTTTAAAAAGTCCGACCTCAAAAGTAAAATCCCCACTTTCTAAAGATAAATCTAATTGTTTAATAATAACTTGATCTGGAAGCCCTTTTAATAAAATCCATAAACGAATGGGTTGCGCATCTCCAAAGTTCCAGTCTTGAATTGAAACCACTCCATCTTTGAGTTTAAAAAAAAGCCGAGTTTTTTCAGGCCAACTCACGCGATAAATTGAATTCTTTTTTCTTTGGTCCTTAGAAATTAAATCTACTTCTCCAGCAAAATCAAAATATCCAGTGGCAACTGAACCTATCCAATTACTTTGAAGAACAATTCGATCCAATGTACTTAACCAGTGATTGAGTGCAGGATTTTTAGATCGAGAGCTCACCCAAGACTGGACTGTTTCTCCATCCAAGACAAGTGTGTCATCAAAATCAAAGATACTTTTGGCTTCTGCATCAAAACAAAGCAAAGACAAAATAAGTAAAAATTTTTTCATTTCTCCCCCCAGAAAAATTTTCACCCAAACTTATGCTGATCACATCGAGAATTCAAGTCTCAATGAGTCAGTTTTATCCCCGGAGACCATCAATAGGGGGAAGTGACGCTGCTCTTTTTGCAGGATAAAGACAGGCGAGAAGTACAATGATAGCAGTGGCGACTCCCACCAAAAGATAATAACTCCCATCAAAAGAAACGGGGAGATTCCTATCGTAGTAAATATCGGGAAGCTGAACCCACTCCCAGCGATCCAAACCTAAAGATAACAAAAGAGCAAAGCCCATTCCTAGAAAGACTCCAGTAAATCCAATCCAAAGTCCTTCGGAAATAAAAATTGCTGAAATTTGCGAAGCATGGGCTCCCATCGCTTTTAAAATACCAATCTCTTTTTTCTTTTCTAAAACCATCAATGTCAGAGTAGTCACGATATTAAAACTTGCAACTACAATGATAAAGGTCAACATAATGAACATCGCTAACCTCTCTAACTTCAAAGAAGCAAAGAGATTGGCATTCATCTCCATCCAATCTTTTACTCGATAATTCGGAAGTTTTAAGCGAAGTCTTCGAGCGATCTCAGGTGCTTCATCAAAATCCTGAACCATAATTTCCCAGGAGGTCAATACGTTGCGTTTTCGTATAAAAGACTCAACATTTGATCTTAACGTAAAAACAGACTCCATTTCCTGGTCTGGCATCCCTGAATGATAAACACCTTCGATCACAAATCGCTTCATCCGAGGAATAGCCGATAATGGCCCTTGGGTTTCTGTTGGTGAAATAAGAGTGACTCGATCTCCTGGAATCCACCCGAGCTGATAAGCCATCTCTTGACCCACATAAATTCCAGGTAAAGTCACTTCCTCTCCATGTGTCCACTCTTTTAATAAATGAGGATCCGCGCGTTCAATGACTGTCTCACCTAATCGATCCAAACGCTCTTGAGTAATTCCTTTGACTCGAGCCCCTGAAACTTTTCTTCCAGAACGAAGAATGACTTCAGTTGCTAAAACAGAGGTCAACGAAAGTAATTTTCCCTCATTTTTTAATTCTTCAAATACTGAGTTCTCTTGTAACGCATTTACAGAAACTCTTCCCTGATCAAATCCAGAAACCGATCGAGTCGGCTCAATTAAGATATGTAAGTCTGAAGCCATGAGTCTTTTTTTAAGTTCTCCCTCAAAGCCATCCATAACCGATAAAACAACAATGATCGAACAGACCCCTAAACTCACCCCAAGAACCGAAATAAAAGTAATAAAACTTAAAAATCGAGACGATTTTTTTGAAGATAAATAACGTCTACCCACCCAGACCGTCCATGGACTTCGGATGATATGAAGAAACGAATCCATTCTCATAAAGAATCCCTACGAGTAAAATAACTTCCCTGAGGAAGCTCGATTACTGAGTGCTTCGGATGGAGTCATCCTCACCGGATGAGCTGCTTCAAGTGTCTTTAATGTATCTACGATTGATGAAAGCCCTCGATCATCAGCATATCGAAGAAGTCCTCCTCGAAATGGAGGAAACCCTGTTCCCATAATCATTCCCAAATCAACGGTTGCGGAGTCGGGAGCCACTTCTTCCTCCAAACATCGAGCCGCTTCATTCACCATCGGTAAAATACATCGATCAACAATCTCTTGAGGAGAGATTCGGCCAGCAGAAGGCTGTATTCCAAGAATTCCATAAACTTCTGACTGAAGTGACTTTTGGTGGCCTTCCCAATGATAAAATCCTTTTTTTGATTTTTTCCCCAATCGACCTTGATCAATTAAACTTCGGTAAATCTCACAAGGTCTCATTCGATCTCCAAAACCTTCGAATAAAATTTTACCAACCTTCTCACCGACATCGACACCCACTTCATCAATTAACTCGATAGGTCCCATTGGCATCCCAAAGTCTAAAAGAGCGCGATCGATTTCATCAATAGGAACCCCTTCAGCGAGTAAATAAGCTGCTTCATTCAAGTAACATCCCAAAAGCCGATTGACTAAAAAACCAGGGGCGTCTTTGACGACAATAGGTGTTTTTCCGAGTTTTTTTGAAAACTCATAAATCGTCGCTACAGCTTCATCTGAGGTTTCTTTTCCTCGAATGACTTCCACAAGCGGCATCATATGAACCGGATTAAAAAAGTGCATTCCTAAAAAACGCTCCGGCTTTTTAAGCACTGTTTGCATTTCGCTTACCGATAAAGAAGAAGTATTGGTAGCAATCACACAATCTTCTTTCACATGAGTTTCAAGCTCACTGAGGACTTTTTTCTTAATGTCCATATTCTCAACAACAGCTTCGACAACAACATCGGTCGCTGAAAACCCCTGATAATCAACACCTGGAGCAATTGCATTGAGTCGCTGAAGAACTTCTCGTTGATTCAATCTTTTCCTTTTTAATTTCTTTTTGAAAATCGCATTTGCAGACTGAACTCCCAACTCCAGTCCGTCCCAATTGATATCCTTCATACGAGTACTGATCTGTTTATCCGCGAAAAGTTGAGCAATTCCACCACCCATAACTCCCGCTCCCAAAACTCCCGCAAAATCAACCTTTCGTCCTTTAACATCCTTACGGTCAGAAGGAAGTCCATTTTTCTTTTTCACCTGCTCAGTTAAAAAGAAAAGACGAATCAAATTTTTAGAAACATCAGACACCGCTACTTTTCCGAACCCAAGAGCTTCAATCATTAATGCCTTTTCACGAACATTTCCCCTCCATTTACGTGCAGAAGAACCTCTATAATGAACTCCAGATTTCTGAACCACATGAATTGCTTCTAAAGGAGCAGGATATTTTCCTTTCGATTTTTTTAAGACCATTTTACGAGCATTTTTGAAAATAACCGATCGACCCATGGGAGTTTTCTCCAATAGACCCCCAACAAATCCACCCATTCCACCAAGCTTGGGTTCTTTGGCAATTCTCTCTCCTTTTTTTAAGGTGGAGAGATTTTTAATTACCCACAAAAGGGCTTCTTCTTGAAAATTCTCTTTTGGAATGATTCCGTCAGCTAACCCTGCTCGAACCGCTCGCTGTCCATTGAGTTGTTTTCCAGTTAAGATCAGGTCAAATGCCTGAGCAATCCCTAGTCGTTGAGGAAGGCGAATACAGCCTCCGAGTCCTGGAATAATCCCTAACATCACCTCAGGAAGGCCCAGTTTTGTTGAGGGATGATCACTCACCACAATCGCAGTAGAAGCCAAAGACCACTCTAATCCTCCACCCAAAGCAGCGCCCTCAATCACAGCCACTGTTGGAAACGGAAGATCTTCCCAACGATTCAAAAGTTGATGTCCGTAGGAAGCAAGCTCCTGAGCTTCTTTTTCTTCACGAGTGGATTGAATCATTTCAATATCTGCACCCGCAATAAATCCACCTGGTTTTCCTGATCTCAAAACTAAAACGTCGATTTTACTTTTTTGACTTTCAATTTGATCTAGAATTTGAGCCAGTTCATCAATCACCGCCTTTCCAAGCTTATTCACTTTTTCGCCTGGAAGATCAAAAGTAAGAGTCCAAAGTCGATGGTTAAATTTTTGTGAATGATCGGTGAGGTGAAACGCCTGAGTCATAGTGAGTCTCCTTATTTTTCTTCATCCTAACCGATCCAATCTCCTTTTTGAAAACAAATATAAAAATGTGCTAATGTTTTCCTATGCTTGAAAACATACCGATGCTTGATCATCTTCATCCACTGGTGATTCTGGGTGCGAGTGGCTTTCTTACCAGTGCAATCTCTGGTGCCATTGGCATGCTTGGAGGAATCCTTCTTCTCAGTGTGATGACCCTCTTCTATCCCCCCGCATTACTGATCCCTCTTCATGGAACAGCGCAATGGGTGAGCAATGGAACTCGAACATGGCTTTTTAGAAATCATATTCAAAAAAAAATTGTTTTTGGTTTTGTCTTAGGCGTCACACTGGGAACACTTTTAGGTCATCATATCTATGTCGATATCCCTGAAGCTCTTTTTAAAGTCCTCTTAGGGTTTTTTATTCTTCTAATGACATGGATGCCTCCGATTAAAACAAAATGGACACCTCCCGGGAAATTCTTTCTTTTAGGTGGAATTGCTACTTTTCTGTCTCTTTTCATTGGTGCAACAGGACCTTTAATTGCGCCTTTTTTTATTCGAGAAAACTTAGATAAAATGAAACTCGTAGGAACAAAAGCAGCCTGCCAACTCTTTGTACATTCGGGAAAGCTTGTTGTTTTCTTTCTCTCAGGATTTGCATTTTCAGAATACTGGAAAGAAATTATCGTTCTCAGCATTTCAGTGATTGCAGGAAACAAACTCGGAAAATCCCTCCTTCAATTCATTCCAGAGAAAGCCTTTCGAATTGTTTTTAAACTGATTATTTCTCTACTCTCTGTTCGAATGCTCCACCTTGGGTACCAATCATTTACCGGAAAGCCTCTTTTTTAAGGATCAACGATGCAGTCACTCTGTGAAGAAATCGCACGAGCTTCAATTTTATCCATTCGCACTTCAACATCTGGACCATTTGCTGCGTAAATCACAGGCCCCACTTGGAGCGTCTCTGGAAGAAGTCCTGCCTGCGGGCACCCGGCTGGAGCAACTGAACGGTCATAAGAAAGTGCAAACTCCCAGGTTGAAGAACCCATAGGTCGTTTATAAAAGTAAAACACCTGACCCACCCGGCAAATTCGAAGTTCAGCATCGGTAGGATCCTCTGTCCATGTGGGGCCGGTAAAGTCAGAGCATCCTTGAGCTGTATTTTTCGTCTCGATACTCCCATCATTCACATCACGTCCAGCAACAATAAAAACATAATTTGCAGCACTTCCATCTGGATCTCGGGCGATTATCCCTCCTAAGTTTACATTTTGATTGGGAGCGAGCGTAAAATTACTCGCTCTTCTCACCTGCACAGACGCCGTCACTTTAAAATTCCCTGTGACATTTTGATAAAGCATTGGGCCTTCTTGAGCATTAAACCAAAGGTCGGTTTGAGAGAGAGTCAAATGAAGTCCTCCACCTGATACACTCACATTGAGACTTGTATCATTATCGTAAGTCGACCACTGAGCTCCCAAACTCGCTCCCAGAAAATCATCCGAAAACAAAACCGAAGACGTCAATGAAGAGGTGGTGTCACTTGACTGACAAGAACTGATCATCACAAAGAGTAAAGGAATTACATTTTTCATCCCTTCATTCTCTCATAATAAAAAAAAAGCCCAAAGTTTCCTTTGGGCTTTTTTAACCGTTGAATCTTTTTTTTAAAAGGAGAAGGTTGCTCCCACCGTTGCTGAATAAAACCCAGCGCGAGAGAGAGAAGCCCCTACCGCTTGGGTATTAAAGTCAACTCCCCCCACTCCTCCAAAAGGATTATAGGCGGTATGCTGACGAGCGGTTAAGATTCCATTATATTTAAACTGAGCTCCCACTGAGATCCACCGAGAAACTCTCACATCAAATCCAGCCATCAAAGCTCCTAAAAACTGATCGACTTCATAATCATTGAAGTAACTTCCAAAATTTTGAAATCGAACATCATAATTGACATAACTTTTTGAATATCCCAGGCTCCCCCCAACAAAAGGTCTGAATTTTGAGTCAGGACTGAGCAAAAACAGTTTCAATCCCAAATCGACTGAATTTTGTTTTAAAGCCATGGTCTCTCCATTTCCTCCAAATTGAGCAGAAAAATTAATTGAAGGATTTCCGGTGTAAGCACGAACGCCATATTCGGAATAAAGATAGCCTAATTCGATTCCCAAATGAGAAGTAGCCATCATCCCCACGGTAATTCCTGCAGCAAAACGTCCCACCACATCAAAACCAGTATTTCCTAAAAAGTTAGAAAGCCCTCCACGTGGAGTCACATAAAGTCCTAAAGGTTCATCTGATGACAATTCTTTTGCTTCTTGACTCACTTCCGCAACGGGGGTTGCTGCAGCTTGAGAAACCACAACTTGGTCAGTCGCAGGCAGCGTTACCGCTTGAACCCCAGGGGGCTGAACAACAGCATCTCCAACCGTTTCAACTTGAGGTTGAACTGTTGCAACTACAGCTTCTTCTTCGGGTTGCTCTTTTTTTTCCGTATTTTTTTTATCTGCTTCAATTTGAGCTTTTAAAATTTCTTTTGTTCGTTTTTCTTCATCACGTAGTCTCAGTTCTTCAAGACGTTCTTGTAAAAGATCCTCGTTTTTAAGCTCATTTCTCATTCGTTTTCTTCGAAGGAGTTCCGCACGAGTTAGATTATCTGGAACCAATGAAGGGGCTTCTTCTTCCGAAGAAACTTCAACAGTTTCAGGTTCAATACTTTCTGGTTCGACTCTTGATTTTGCTTTTTCCGATACAGCAACTACATCTCTGGAGTCCTCTCTGGACTGGACTTCGACTGCTGGTGCTTGCTGAGTTTCATAAACCATTTCAGCATGAGCAACTAAACTCAGCGCAATCCCTACGACCACACTCATTGCTTTAATTTGTTTCATTCCATACACCCCTTCTCAACGGTTTGAGTTCATTCTGTACGTTGCGACTAACGGGTCTTTTTTTTTTGGACAATTTATTTTTTTGGCTTGATCAGGTGCTTCCCCCTGATCTAACCAATCGCACTAGACACAAGGGACCATCTTTATTCTGTAGAGCGTAATAAGTTTGTGCAATTGCTCGCATTAATGAATTTGAATTGACTTTAAATGACTCCATAATTCCTTTTTTGATTTTTTATTTAATCTGACACACAAAGCTGTCAATGCGCATAATTTTGAAGATTTTGCTGAAAACTTCGGTTTACGCGGGGTGATTTTGAACCAAAAATCTCATTTTTAAGCGTAACGAAAAAAGTTACTTGAGCTAAGTTGCTGATAATTTTAATAAAAAATAAATTTGACGCGGCACATCTTTTTTGAGTATAACGTGCTTGCAAACGGGTTGGCTAACGATTCTAACCCCCCTAACCCCCTAAAGTCCCCGAGTTAGCTGATCCGTTTGTTTTTTTATTCTCCCCTCGATATCTAACGTCCAATCTTTAACTGATGAAAGTCTTGCGGAAAAAAACGATCTTCAATCATAGGCCCCAATTCACTGTTGTACTGCTCAATCAGTGGGCCTAATAAGCCTAAAAGAACCTTTAAAGACAGAAAAATAACTGTGAGTAAAACAATATACTCAAACGTCGTTTGTCCGGAGCGATTTAGTTTCAATTGAAAACCTCATGATAAATTTGATCCACATGACGTAATTGATAATCTAACGATCCTAGTTTTTTAATCTCTTTCTCTGAAAGAAAACGCCTCACACGAGAATCATCAATCATTCCCTGAATGAATTCTTTTTTTCCATCAACGTCCGCAATCGCTGCTTGCTGGATCCAATAATAAGCATCTTCACGAGATGCTCCTTTTTCAACAAGCTTCATCAAAAAGTGTCCTGAATAGACCGTCTGCCCCACACGATTGAGATTCTGCTTTACTCGATCTGATAAAACTTCAAGTCGGTCGATCACTTGAGTCATTCTTCGAATTCCATAATCCGCTATAATAGTCGCATCAGGCAGAACAACTCTTTCAACAGAAGAATGACTAATATCTCTTTCATGCCATAACGAGACATTCTCGTGAGCCGCTTGTGCATAAGAACGAAGCAAACGAGCACATCCTGTTAAATTCTCCGAACTAATCGGGTTTCTTTTATGCGGCATCGCACTTGAACCCTTTTGTCCTGAACTAAACCCTTCTCGAACTTCTGCAACCTCAGTGCGTTGAAGGTGTCTAATCTCCACACTCATTCGTTCCAATGCATCTCCACACAAAGCCAATACACTTAAAAACTCAGCATGATGATCTCTAGGAATAACCTGAGTGCTGATTTTTTCTCTTTTTAGCCCCAAACGTTTTAAAATTTTTGTTTCAAATGCAGGAGACCAATGCGGTGTAACTCCAATAGCTCCAGAAAACTGCCCTGTTCTCATTCGTTCTAACGCTTCTGTTAGTCTCTGTTCGTTTCTCGTCCATTCTGCATAAGAACTCAAAAACTTCATTCCAAAAGCCATTGGTTCTGCAAAGATCCCATGAGATCGCCCTAAAGCTGGAAGTTTTTTATAACGAATTGCCTTCTTTTTTAGCGCTTTTCTTAACATTCGAATGTCACTTAAAATCTCTTTTCCGGCATTTTGAATTTGAATTGAGGTCGCTGTGTCAATCACATCAGAAGATGTTAACCCAAAATGGATATAACGAGAGGTTGGACCCACTTTTTCTGCAACCGCCGTCGTAAATGCAATCACATCGTGTTTGAGTTTTTTTTCAATCTGAGCGACTCTTCGTGGAGAAACTCCTCCTGAATGAAGCAGTGCTGTCATTTTCTTTTCTAAAATGAGCCATTCTTTTTGAGGAATGATTTTTTTTTGTGCAAGCCCCCGACACACTTCAAGCTCAATCTGTAACCACAAATTTAAACGGTTCTGATCCGACCAAATATCGGCCATTTCTAAACGAGTATAACGTTCAATCATTCTTTTCTACTTTCTCAACGAGTTTTTTTTCTTTTATTCGATAAAAAGCCGAAAGACAATCATTTAGAGGTGAACCCACTGATGAGGATGTTCAGAGGTTAGTCCAAAAGTCGTTTTCTCTCCAGACGATTCTGAAACAAAAATTCGAATGGATTCAAGTGCCGCAAGATAGGGGCCAAGATTACCCCAACACGGAAAAGATTCTCCTGCTGCGCCATAAAGGCGCTGTATCCCAGTAAAGACGCCTTCTCCTCGCCCTTCATAAACACACAAGTTCTCAGGGATAAACTCAGGGGAAACAAAACCGTAATACAAAGAAAACTCATCGTCCCCTCTCTTATAAGACTTTCGGAAGTCAGGGAAAATATCGACTACATGAAACTCTAAAAACGGAAGTAACTCAGAAAGTTGCTGAAACATCTGTGAAGCTACTCGACGCTGAGTTTCAATTTTTAAACTATCTGGATGATAAGGTAAAACCGTTCTTGCAAAAATTAATTTTCTTCCAGTGACCCCCATTCCATAATCAGAAGGGCTAGCCATCTCAATCTCCAAAGCAGGAGCGCCTTTTTCTTTCCATATAGAACGACGATTTAACCCTGGAGGGATTGCTTCCTCATTGACAGTTAAAGCAAGAGTAAACCTCCATCCATGCGGAGCCTTTTGTCTAAATCCGCTTGAAGGAATCTGAGATCGATGAACTAAATGGTTGAGTTGTGATCTTCTTCCTGAATATAGGGCTGAACGTCCTTGAATCACTCGAGCATTTCCTTTGAGCTGCACTCCAACAAAAACACGGTCTTCAATAAAAATACGCTGAAGCTGTTCCCCGGAAACAATAGTTGCTCCATGTTTTTTCGCTAAACTCTTCAACTGATTTCTAAAAGTTCGCATTCCTCCACGAACTCCTGCTCCTCTTCGAAGAACACTCAATAAGGGGGTCAATTCGCTTAAAATCGGGTTTTCTTCTTCTCCTCGGTGAGTCGCGGCAGCCCATCCTAAAATTAAGTCTCGAACCTCAGAGCTACCACAGCGATCGACCAAATCTTTGAGTCGTGCATGAGGCATACTCCACTCTTTTAAATTAAAATCAAAAGTCATTCCAAAAGGATTCGATGAGGAGCGCTCCACGGGACCAGCTTCAACATCAAACCAGTCTCTCAATCGAGTTTGAATCGAAGCAGAATAAATCTGAGCGTCCATTTCTTTTAAATATTTTTTCCAAAAAGAATGACTTGAAGTCTCTGTTTTTTCAAAAACCTCACTCACATAAGCTTTTTGATTTAGTTCTCGTCCAAGCTCTCTTTCCAATTCAAATAAAAAAGACCGTTGATCTTTCAAAGTTCGAATTCGAATCTGTGGGGTAAGAATCTGAGGAAGGTCTTGTTCCGAATCAAAATAAGAGGTCTCTTTCTCAAAAGAAACTCCCAAGCGTATGAGAAGATCTCGAATCAGTCCGGGCTTTCCTAAATTCTCTCCAAGCCCTAACAACCAATTGCTTTCAGGATCAATACAATCTCCCTCTTCAGAAACATGTGAATCTTTAACTGAGTCCATCCCAACAACTAAAACAGAATAACCACTTTTACTCATAAAAGCAGCACTCAACAAAGCAGCGGGGTGCTCTCCAATCACAATCCAATCATACTTTGTCCCAAGCTCTGCGTATTGATTCATTTTTTTATTTTGTCTTAATTTTTTTAGATTGCAAGAAATCAACAAAAACCGTGAAAATTTGTTTAGTTCCACCTAAAAAATTGGAAAGTTTCTTTTTCTCTGAGAGTAGCTGTAGCGATGTGATCCACTCATGAAAATCATCAGCATTTCTGACTACCCTCATCTGTCCCAACTCAATTAAATGAGTAATCTCTGAAAAAGATTCGGCTCGACACGGCCCACCACTCACTGGAATCCCATGAATCGCTGGTTCCATTGTGCTGTGAATTCCTGATTCAAATCCCCCTCCGACATAAGCCCAATCAGCTTGGGCATAAAGCTCGAGTAAAAATCCCATTTCAGGGATGAAAACATGATGGAGACGACTCTCACTCCATCGTGGAAGCGTGCCTTCAAGTAAATGAGTTGAATCAATAAAATTCCATTTTTTTTTCTGAAAAATATTTTTCCATGACTGAATAGAAGAATGACTCACGTCATGAGGAACCCAAAATAAAGTCCCTCTGAGCTGTTTTTCTCTCTGAATCGAAGGATAAAGAAGAGGAATGTCACTCTCCCACACACTCCCTAAAACACCCCACGGTCTCGGAAGATCTTTCAGGGATTCTAGAATAGATCTCGCCCGAGGATTCCCAACTTCATTGCGCTGAGCAATTCGATCCCAACGAGGATCGAACACTACTTGACCTGTTGCTTTTGAAAAAAATTTCTTTAGAAGGTTTAATTGCTTTTCATCAAATGAAAAGAAATGGAGATCTGGGATTTTTTTTCCTAAAATTCTTTTTACCCATTTAAGCGAAGGCCTCCACTGAGCTCCCAAAATCCATAATGGAATTCCATACTCGAAAAGAGCATTCCATAAATCAGGCCATGCCTCATATTTTACGGTCACAAAAAGATCAGGCTTTATTTTCTCAAGTGAGTTTTTCCATTCCCCTTCAAAAGGAGCATATCCTCCCCATTTGACATGAGGCCAGTCTTTCATCGATTGGGACAACGTCTTTTCTGCTGATTCACTAAAGATTGTTACAATCAGATCTACATTCACTTCTTTTAGTGATTCGATTAAAGGAACCATTCCCTCAAACTCACCTACACTTGCAGCATGAAACCAAATCCGGGGAGAACCACTCATCTCTTTTTTTAATAGAAAATGAGGATATCGTTTTTTTTTTCTGTTTTCTGAAATTTTTCGTTCAAAGATCTTTTGAATTAAAGGGATTAAAAAATTTGAATACATCCAAAACTTCACTTAAAACTCCTCTTTTAATTCTTTTAGTACTTCATCTACTTCCAGAGATTGAAGACATGCGTACGGCTGATCCAGTCGATAGCAAAACTTTCCAGTTTTTCCGCAGGGTCGACAAAACAGTTTTTTTTGAATGACTTTACTCTCAGAAAGGGAAGGTCCAAAACCCAAATCAGGATGGGTGGGACCAAACCACATCACTACGGGAGTTCCAACCGCTTCAGAGAGATGAGCTAATCCTGTATCCATGGCAAGAGTCTTTTCAGCTAAAGAAAAAACACTGGCTAACTCCTTAAGGTTCCATTTGCCAATCCCATTGAATGCTTCGACATTCATTTTTTTTAAAACTTTTAAAAGAAGAATACTGGGTTCATCAGATGCGGTTCCTAATACCACCACTGGAACTTCTAATCTTTGTATCAGACGAGCCATTTTCTGAACCGTCCAGACTTTTCCTTTCCATGCAGATGAAGGCATGACTGCCCAAAACCTTTTGTGTTCCCATCCTTCTATTTTAAATTGAGAATCTACTAAATGATTCAACTGAGCGTTTCTTTTGGGTGAATCTAAAAAAAACGATTGAAAACGCTGATTCCAAGAAGAGGGTCGAAGTGATTTTGGACAAGCGGATTTAAAAACCAGAAACAACCAGGTCCGAAGTCGTTCTTTTGAAACCGTCTGCCACTGAAGAGGACGATTCCAAAAATAAGGAAGTGTCCAAAGCTTTGCAATTCGGGTACGAATATTTCGATGAAGATCAAATACGAGATCGTAGTCTTTCCACTCAATTTTTCTCAAAAACTGAATCCAATGAAAAAGAGATCCTCTTTTTTTTCGATCAAAATAAATAAAGTGATCTACTTTGGGGTGCCCTTCCAACAAAGACTTCCATTCCAATGAAGTCACAAAAGTAACTTCATCAACTGGACGAATCGTCTCAAGGATCGATGTACTCAGAATAACATCGCCCAAACTACTGAGTCTAAAAATTAAAATTTTTCTCTTTTTCAAATTAATACCCTTTAACGAGTCGAATATCACCAGCTTGAGTCACAAGCTTAATCTGTCCCTTTCCTCGTCGAATCGTCCCATGAATTTGGTTAGCTGGCATAGGACCAATCATTTTTTCATTTCTCCGATCAATTGAAAACTCGCTCTGAACCTGACCAAAGACAGAAACAAGTTGAATATCTGCTCGAAAGCTCTGGGGCACTGTAAGACTGATATTTCCATCCAAAGACTCAATGAGAGCTCGATCAACGAAAGTCCATTCATTCATTTCTGCTCGAATGTCTCCGGTATCTGTATGACCGCTGACAAAGCCACGAGATTTTTTTAACCAGACGTTCCCTGACTCAGTAGCAAACTCAACCTTCCCATTAACTCCACTTCCTTCAATTGCTCCTGACTGAGTCACTAACGTCATTTCACCAATCACACTAGACAAAGTCATTTTTCCTGAAGAAGACTCTAAATAAAGGGTTTTTCCATGGGCTCCATGAAGCTGTATATCCCCTTGTCCAGAACTTACTTTTAATGAAGATTCAATTGAGGACAAATGAACTGGGCAAGAAAAACAAAGAACTTGAAGGTTCCGCCCTGAAAAATCATCTACTTTGACTTTTCCTGTACGGGTTCTAATTTGTGTCGTAGACCTCCATCGTTTTAATTCAACAGAACCTTTTTTGGTGAATAATCTTAAATTGAGCTGAGAAGGAGCTTTTACCTCTAAATAAGTTTGAACCGGCAGATTCTCTCTTAATTTTAATTTTTCTCGAATGTCTAGACCTTCTTTCAAGAGCGTTCGAATTTCAAGATTACCATTTTTATCTTCCAAGGTTTTCAACTGAACAACAGAAAAATCAGTTCCTCCTTTTTCGTAAGTTTTCACCAAACGAACCCGAATTTTATCAAGCGGCCATCCTACGACTTTCATAGATCCAAATGAATTAGAAATAGAAACATTTCCAATTGATCGAACATTGAGATCTTTACTCTCTACTTGAGTTTGAACAGCCTCTTGTCCTTGAAAAGAAGGAATCACCTCAGCAAAGGTATTGATTGTTCCTAAAAAAAATAGCCAAATCACGAAATAAGACCCCTTCCAAATTACTGCTGAGCTTCTATAGTACCCCATTCATACGAAGAAAGAAGGGATTTTAATTGGAGTTCTAATGAACGAGTTCCTCGGTAAAGGCGGATTTTTTCTTTTTTTGAAACTGGGATTTGTGGGTGCCCTGGGTCAAGCTCTCGAGGCTCAATCTCCAGAATAAATTTTCCATCTTGTTTTTTCATCCACTGAAGACTGGATTGATAGAACCAAAATGGAATCTTCCTTAATCCACCTGATTGAGAAAATCGACGTAAAAATGAAGAATCAGTATAGATCTGCTTGAGACTTGTTTTTTTAAAATCTGCAGAACTAGACTCATAAGTAAACCCCATTTGCGTGAGTTGATCCTCGTAATCGTGAGGAGCCTCAATCAAAGAAATTGGGGGACGATATCCTTGGGGTTGAATTCCCGTCAAATCTCCAATCATCCCTACTCCACGTTTTAAATTTTCTTTAAATTCATAGGAACTCAGAGACTCTAAAGGCTCATACGCATAGCCTTGAGAGGCAATTTCATGACCCTCTCGATGAAGTTTTTGAATGATCAAAGGAAAACGCTGTGCAAATTCTCCTAGAACAAAACACGTACTTTTAATTTGTGCTTCATCCAAAAGCTCCATCCAACGAACCACATTTTGTTCCATACGATATCCAATAGAATAATAAGATTGGGATAGATGTCTTTTTTTCTCTGGATTCATTTCATGGGAACTAACGTGATCCCAGTCTCTTAGATTCAATGTTAAAAAAAATTTCATTCTCATGAGTTGTACAGAGCTCTCCTCAAAAGTCAACTCAAGCTCTCTCATTTTTTTCTTTTAATGTAAAAATAACGCTTTATTATCAAATGGTTACATAACGTTCTTCATTTAAAATCTTTGTGTTTTTCGTCTAATTTGACACATTGCTTCTTTAGTTCATTGAGTTATCATTAAAGGAAGGTTTGAGGTTTGTGGAACGATTTGGAATTACAAAGACCTTGGTCTTTTCTCCTTTACTCTAAGCGAGGTCATTCCACAAAAATTTTAGCCCAGGAAGGGCGT
Source organism: Pseudobdellovibrionaceae bacterium (assembly GCA_002722705.1). Classification (GTDB taxonomy): domain Bacteria; phylum Bdellovibrionota; class UBA1018; order UBA1018; family UBA6935; genus UBA6935. Next base: position 21,164 of record PBMP01000034.1, read on the forward strand.
ATTGAAGAGGGGCGGTTTACCTCACGACCCCTTTTGAAAAAGGCAATCCGATTGAAAGATCGGTACGCAAAGCCACAGAGCTAAAAACGGATACCCCGACCGTTCAAGCTGGCTGGGCTGCCAAAGGAGTGAAGGCAAACCAAGGCCACGAGGCCGATGCAATTTCAAAGGGGGGGGTCCCCGAAAGACCCTCCTCTTCAAAGTCCCCATAAGACCGGTTTCGGAGGAGCTGAAACCGGTCTTTTTTTTTGAGTTTAAAAATGCTCCTGTTAGACTAGGCCAATGGTAATCCTGGCTTTATTTTTTCTTTTTCTTCAAAACAGTTCTGCAAAAGATGTATTCTCAATCTCTAAGCCTACGCCTTCGGTGGTATCTCTTTCCTTGGTCTCACTCTACCAATCTAAACAAATCTACCGTGGAGCCGTTCTGTGGCCTGATCCAGTGATGACCGTTCTGCCTTCTCTTACCCTATTTGATCACATTGAATTTAAGGGAGGAGTCGGATATCGACTATTTCCAAGAAGAGACTCAAGAGTGGTTATTTTTACCCTCAGACCGTTTACAGATCGCTTTCAAATGATCAAATTTACAGGCCATAAAAGAGATGAAAACAATGCTCGTAAATTCTCTCTCGAAGCTCAAGTTCGATTGGGCTACCGATTTGGGTGGAGAAATCTCTTTGAGACAGGAATCGACCTTGGACAAGAACTAATTCAATATCAAGGGTACTTTCTTGGACCTTACGTTCAAATTCCAGTCGCTCCATTTACCAGCGTTCGTTCTCAAATCTCTTATGCACACCCTACAACAAATCATTATCTGTATGGAGCTGGTTCTACAGGGGGAATAGGTTATCATCACACCCGTCTCACTTTTGTGTGGCCTTTTCTTCCGTGGAAGGGAGTGGTTGTTTTATCCGGAAACTTCAGTGCTCTTTTTAAAAATCAAAATAAAAACGCAGCCTTAGTTCAGAATCGTCATCAACAAGCGTGGGTTGACCTACTCCTTGTTTGGAATTTTTATCGACTCCCCAAAGATTCAAATTCAAAACAAGAGAAACTTCAAGCTGCACTTTCCTTATAGAATCCCAAGAAAAAACCTGATAATTACGCTTTCATGAGTTTTGACGGACTTCTCGTTACAGAAATTTTCCATAGCCTTCAAGGCGAAACCTCTTTGAGTGGAGAACGGTTTTCTTTTATCCGTTTAACGGGCTGTAACCTTCGGTGCGCTTACTGCGATACTCCTTACGCGTTTCACGGAAAAAATAAAATGTCGATTTCAGAAGTTCTCTCAACAATTAAATCCCATAAAACTCGACACGTTCTCGTTACTGGAGGAGAACCCCTTCTTCAAAAAAATACAAATGAACTCTTTAATCAACTCCATCAAAACGGATACCAGGTTTCACTGGAAACCCATGGAGAAGTCTCAATTGAATCTGTTCCCTCTTTTGTTCGAATCATCATGGACATCAAAACTCCAGGAAGCCAAATGAATCGGGGTCACTTTAAAAAAAATCTTCCTTTTTTAAAAAATACAGACGAAATCAAATTTGTGATTACCTCTGAAGAAGATTATTTATGGGCTAAAAACTGGATCACAAATAATCCTGTTTCTCAAACCTGTCTTTTTTCTCCAGTTGTTCAATCAAAAAACAACTGGGGAACAGTCCAAGGAGTATCTGAAAACTGGTTAGCAGAACAAATCCTCAAAGACCATCTTAATGTTCGTTTTCAAGTTCAACTCCATAAAATCATCTGGGGTGCGGAAACCCAAGGAGTTTAAATTTATGTATCAACTTTCGTTTTCTTATTCATTTGAATCTGCTCATCGCTTTACTCGCTGTGAATCCATTCCTTGCATGACTCCTCATGGGCATTCTTGGAGAGCGGTTCTATGGATTCAATCACTTCATGGAAGTTTAAATGAAAACGATATGGTGACTGAATTTCAATCTTTAAAAAAACAATGGAAAAAATTTATTCAACAAACCGTTGATCATAGTTTTTTTCATCATGAAAACGACCCCCTTCTTCCTTATCTCAATCAAGAAATTCCAAAATTCAGAGGTCTATCTTTCCCTGGAGATCCTACGACAGAAATGATTGCAACTTGTTTTTTACTCAAAGCCTTTGCAATGCATCCGAAAGAGATCCAAGCAAAACCTTTTAAGATCGAGGTTTTTGAAACACAAACCAATTTTGTGAGTTACACTGCAGAGAGTCCTTCAGAAATTTTTAAAAATCATCCAAAACTCAAATCTGAAAAACAATGGTGGAATCAAGCGGAACCTTATTCAAGAGAGCGGTTTCTCAATTCCTCAAAATGATTTGGTACAATCAGAAACACTGCTAATTTCTGAAGAGTAATAAATATAATCAAAATAAGAGTCCGTACTCACTTCACTTGCATCACCTGGATTATCCCAAGCATTTGAAAAGATTCCGACCGCGAAATTTGTTCCAACCGTATGAACTCCAACACTTGAACCAATTAATGTCCACGAGGTCTCGGAAAGATTTTGTCCATACGCATAAATATCAGAACCCACCAAGCAAATTCTTACACGTCCTTCATAATTACTCCCATTTGATGCATAAGAAAGAGTACTATTATTCGTAGAAGTCGTTTTATATTCAAAAGACAAAGCATTCGCACCATTGGTATACCCAATTGCAGTGATTACCCAATCGGAAGTATCCGAAGTATCCGGCAACCAAACAAGGCCTCCCCCTTTGAATTGATCTACAGGAGCTAAAACCGTTCCGGTTTGATAAGAGTGAACTTGTGTTTCAATTACCATGTTCGGATAAGTCGCTGACGCAAATGTCTTAAGAACCGCGAGTCCTCTACTTGCGTCGTACCAAACCTCTCCAAAAGTAGGTTGGAGCAACATTTGACCAGAAACAATACTATAAGACCCATCAGAGGCGCTGGATTCTAACGTAGACCGAGGAGTCCAGTTTCCTAAAGTTGCTGCACTACTAAAGTCATCAGAAACAGAAAGTTGAGTTAAACCAGAAGAACCACTTCCTCCTGAAGATCCTCCACTTGCACTAGACGAATCGTTCGAATTGACTGAACCTTTCCCACAGTTCACTAACACCAAAAAAAAGATCAAAGATGATTGTTTTAATAACGTAGGTATTTTCATATCATCCCCCTATTGTTTTAAAATGAGCTCGTACATTGAGAAACTGAAGAGATCTGATAAAATCGAGCGTAATCGGCCTTGGTATCTGTAATCACTCCTGAACTTCCCCAAGAGCTTGTTGCAACCCCCACTGCACTTGTCGTTCCTACCGTAAAATTATCAGTATCAATTGTTAAAGCATCTCCGAGGAGAGTCCATGAACTGTCTCCGAGAGCTTGACCATAAGCATAGGCATCATTACCAACGACACAAATTCGAAGACGTCCCTCATTTACAGATTGTCCTCCAGTGGTACTCGGACTTCCCACGTTGTTGTGTGTTGCTTTATATTCGAAAACTTGATTACTGGCTCCACTCCCAACCCTTGCAATAGCAATATATAACCAATAACTCATATCCGAAGTATCAGGAAACCAGATAATTCCTCCTCCTCGGTAATCTGTTACAGGTGCAGTCGACGTTCCAGTTTGATAATTATGAACCTGAATCTCAAAAACAAAATTAGGATAACTTGAAGTACTAAAACTTTTAACTAACCCTAAAGACCGCTCAGTCAAATACCACCCTTTCAGCGCATTCGCTGTGAGCACCATTTGGCCGCCAGTAATCGAAGAACTTCCATCCGACGCTTGAGATTCCAAGGTCGCTCTTTCAGTCCAATCAGACAAAGTCGTTGAACTTGAAAATTCATCGGTAAGTGTACTCACAATAAGAGAAGAAGATGCCCCACTGCCTGAGCTTCCATCAGACGAACTCCCCGAAGAAGATTGCTTTCCACAAGAGAGTAAAAGTGTGGTGGTCACTAACCCTGCCAATAAAAGTGTAATCTTTTTCACAAAAAAGTCTCTTTCATTAAAAATGGATAGGAAATCCATCGAATTCACAAACGTTCCAATACCCTCATTATACTTGATTCAAAAATTATTGTATAGTTTTTATCAAGTATTTTTTACCGATAAATATTCATGAATTAAGACAAAATGTAGCTCTTCATTACAGAGATCAGATAAATTGACTTTATCCTCGAATAACCGTTGACTCCAATGACCTCTATTCGTTAAAAATAGATTTCTTTCATGTGAGGTGACGTGCCAGAGCGGTCTAATGGGGAGGTTTGCAAAACCTTTTTTCGGCGGTTCGAATCCGCCCGTCACCTCCATTTATGAACCTTGAAAAACCGAAAACTCGAAAATTTTAACTCAGATTTCACACGAAAAAGCAGAAAATTATGGACGCTCAAGAAGTTATTAAAAAATTAGGTCTTCAGCCACTTCCAGAAGAAGGCGGATACTATAAAGAAACCTTTCGTGATACCGGGAGGATTTCGAGTTCAACACTTCCACATCTTGACGGAGAACGAGTGTACTCAACCTGTATCTATTACTTGATTACTCCTGAAGAATTTTCCGGTCTACATGGCGTGAAATCCACAGAGATTTTTCACTTCTATGCAGGCGACACTGTGGAGATGGTTCAAATCGATGCTTCAGGAAGACTTAAAAAAATTCGACTTGGATCAAGACTTTCCGAAGATGAATTACCACAAACCATTGTTCCTGCACATACTTGGCAAGGCACTAAACTTCTTCCTGGAGGAAAGTGGGCGTTAATGGGATGCACAGTCGCACCTGGTTTTGAATTTGCTGATTTTCTTAACGGCACTGCAGAGGAACTCACGAAAAAATTTCCTCAACATGAGCAAACCATTCGGAACTACACTCACATCTGAAAAGTCCATGATCTATTAAAAGAATTTCGTTGGAATTTAGATCAGCATCTAAAGAAGTAAATACTTAGCCTTCTGCCAAAGACCTTTAACCGTGGGCACCCAACCAGCTCATACCTTAAGAAAATTATCGGACATTTTCTGGACCCCATGAAAATCTAGGCGGAATCCTGTACATTGATGGTGAGGTAGTTGCGTCCGGCTCCTACGGGTAAAACTCCAGTACTTCGAAATCCATTTCGACAATCGCCAAGTCAGACGATGACCGTTCACCTAAACGCATCCGAAGGATGCGTCCATCACGCCGCCTGTGCCACGTCAGCGATATACTGCTGAAGGTTCTCCGCTATTTGTTTCAAGGTATCGAAATTATTTTTCTCAGCACTCAACACGGTCAGACCAAAAAGCACAGCTTCTTCGATGGCCTTTGCATGGGTAACCTCCCAAACCTCACTAAAAGTTTGGAGTTTTCTAAACAAGAGATAACGAATCGGAACGCTGACCTTCGAACGACTTCCTTCAAAAAGTTCCTTTGCTGAGTGTTCATCACAAAATTTCTTAATCTCATGAAAGTCTTTTCGATTCACGACATGGTTCAAATAGTAGACGGTGAGGAGTCTGAAAAATGGGACTCTCTTCAGTCCATATTGCTTAGCCATCTCCTCGGCAAATTGATGTGTCGCTTCGTTAAAGATCGGTTGAGGTTCTACAATGTTCTTAGTCAGACCTCGGCCCCACTCATCCATTTCTTTGATGATCTTCGGAGTCAGTTCGTAGTGCTTACATTCTTTGCAAACCAGGGTCTTAGTGGAAAAAGAAACATTTCCAACAGGAATTGAAATTTTCTTTTCAACCACGGATTTATTACTTTCGCAGTTTGGACAATAACGGTTTTTCATAAGTTCTCTAGCTTTCTGTAGGCAACTATTCAACCTCGTTCTTCAGCGACTGGATGGCAAAACTGACAATCAGTTTTCCATCATCACCACATTCAAAAAATCCTTTGAGGTAGATCCGAACCGGACGGCCCATTTCGCTGAAGGTGTATTTCAACTCCAGTACGAAATTCTGCCCTGCTCCTCCCGATCGACGCGGCGATTTCCTATTCACGGGGGTATTATCAGGTAGCGTCAACACGGGTTTCAAATACTCGTCCCTAAGCTGCCCCATCCTGATGCCAACCTCTTAGTTTATAGCACTGTAATCCCAGTAAATACGCAAGAATTATACTGTAATTACAGTAATGGTGGTTTTGACTTGGCACTGACACAAAGCATCAATGAAGCGGAGATCTTCACGTAGGCTTCAGTGCTTTGTGCAAAATGGAGAAATTTGCAGTAAATATTTAATATTATTATTAAATTTGATAGTCCCATTTAATTCCAACCGTCACCTCCAATTTATTGCCCCCTCTAACCAGACAAA
>PBMP01000035.1 GCA_002722705.1 Pseudobdellovibrionaceae bacterium
ACATCCACTTAGAAATGTCGTAACGACTAAAAATACGATCAGTAAGTTTATTTTTTTCATGACGCAATAAGTCATACTATTATTTAAGACTATTTGATAAGAAAAATTTTATTTTCATTTTTTGATAAAAATAGAACAAAAACAATAAGTTAAATAACAATTTCCAAAAACAAATAAATTGACTCATTGAGTCATAAAATGTTAGAAATCCAAAATCATGAAAACAATCTTCACACTCGTCATCTTAGGCATACTTTGCACAGAAACACCTTGTTTCGCAAAAGAAGATGAAAATGGTCTAGAGAAAAATCCTTTTCAGAGACACTCAGTCCAAGCGCTTTACTTTGATGCGCTCAAAGAATACTTAGAAGAACTCTTTCCACCAGTAAGCTCACTGGCTTTACCTTCTGCTTCTACAAACACAGCCTCCGTTTTATATCCGAATGAACATCCAGTTGAACAGCTTGCAATGACCCTCCTTGAAGATGCAAGTGAGAAAGAAAATCAAAAAAAGGACACTACCGCTTCTGAACAAGAAAAAAGAAAAAATAAAATTAACGTAATTCTCTCTCGTTTCACTGAAGAGTTAAAACCTGGTAATCATTTAAGACGTTTTCATCATTTTATAAAATTTGGTTTAGAAGATAACAGAAAGAAGGATATCGATCGTTTTGCCATTTTTTATCGAGAACTTCTTGAACAAAAGTTTCCTAGTGAAAAAAGACATATTCGAGAAATCAATATTGCACTTGTATTTTTTCAGTATGCTTTAAAATTCCTCTCTCTTACAGAAAAAGGTTTCGAAGAATACGTGGATGAACAAACCGAAAATTTAAACTCAAAAATTAAAGCTATTTTTCTTGAATGGATTCCTAAAAACAACAAGGAAGCGGTGAGTATACTCCTTGGATCTATTCGCTCAATTGTCTATCATTCCAACATGGAGTCGCTCGTTGCCAATGACCCTCAATTCAATCCTGAGTTCTATGAAAAATCACAACCAACTTCCGGAATAATCAAATCACTCGCCAAAGAATCTTCTTATCACCCCGTTCGTCAGCTCAAAACAAAGGCAGCTATCACTAGCATCATGGCTGCAAGTGGACTTGCAGCCTGGGCATTTGGAGGACACACTGCTACGATTTTAGCTTCTCTCACTGTCTATGTCATAGGAGGAGTCGTTATCCTAAAAGGGGTTACGTACACATCTGGTAAAGCCACTCAGGCATTAGTAAAAGAAAACGAAACACGGAGACAAGCCGGAAAACTCCCTTTCTTTAAAAGAGTGAATCGAATTTTAGGAAACTACTACCTATGGAGACAACAGCGACTCTGGGAAAAACAAAAGAAAAAAGCTCTCCATGCACCCCAATCCCTTCTTGCTCTTCGTGAATCTGCTGGAATTGCTGATCAAAAACCTAACTATGTGAATCCCCAGTACAATCTTATAGAAAACTACCTGAGAATGATTCACCATATGCTGGACCATTCGGATAAAAACAACGAACCGTTAGATGACTTTTTAAATGTCCGAGACGGTTTTAAGACTCTTTTTTGTAACGAAATTTTTGCACAAGTCATCAATCGCATACAGTAAAATACCGTTTGACGAAAAAGATAAAATAAAATACGCACTGCATTATGACATGTTTTTATCGTATTTTTTGTGCCTTTCTTTTAATTACGACAATTTCTTGTGAAAACCCTTCATCTCCTCAGTTTTTTGATCAAATAGAGAACGCAAAAAACGCACAGTGCAGTCAAAGTCATTTTGACTTTTTGGAGGAAGAATTTTTATCACATCTTTCTGAACTAAAAAAAGACCGAGAAACCTATGAATTTCTTTCTGAATTAGAAAGCACTCTCACACGAAGGTGTTTTTTACACTCTCCAGATGCAATAAGAAAATGCTTTTCTGAAAACGTATTTAAGTATGCACTTACAGGTACTCCAAAGACCCACCTCTCTGGAATTATTTCAAAACTAGGTGTCCCTGCTTCTGCCTTTAAAAATGAAGATCTCAAAACCGAATATTCTTCCGGTCCGGTAGATACTGAAAGTTTTTCACAACATCTGGATTGTATTCGAAATAAACTCGCCCCTCGACTCACTATAGAAAACACTTCTGCGTTTTCCTATGAAACTCCAGATGACTATTCTCAAGAAATCTTTCTGACCTATAAAGTTGCTCAAAGAGAATCATCGAGGAAACTCAATCTTAACCTCATTGCAGACTCAGAAGTTCCTGTTTCAGAAGTTCGGTGGTCTGAACACTCTACCCCAAGTGTATCCATTCACTTGGGAGTATGCTCTGCTCTTAACACAATTGATCAAGTCGGTTGTAAAATTCAAATTGATTTAGATGGAACAAAAAGTGTTCAAACTGCAGATCTCACTTTTATTCATAAAAACAATCAATCTCAATCGATTTCTGATTTCAAAACTGTCTTACACTTTACTGCACACAGAGTAGAATGCCGAAAGGACTCTCATTGTACCAGTGATGACGTCTGTGTATTGAATCGATGTGAAGAATGTGAATACGACCATGATTGCTCTTATGGTCAAGTCTGTAATTCGAATTATCGTTGTATCGATGACGACGATGATGATGATACTTATTAATTAACTCGATATCAAAACGAGAGTTTTCGATCTTAAATTTGCAATAACTTAATTTTTGAACTGATTAAAATCTCTATCAAAGGTAAAGATAGGAACCTCAAATCTCACAGATGACTGAACAAATGAGAAAATCTGCATTTGAACCTTGAACTCCATTTTCAGAACCGTCTACTACTAAATAAAACAAATCCTCTTCGCAGCTATTTCAACATTATCATATAAAATCAATCACTTAATTTAGTTTTGACATTTTAACAATTTTATACTATTTTACTCAGACTTTAAGGAGCCATCATGAGACCGTTACTATTTCTCACCACCGTATTACTTCTCAATTGTGCATCTAAAAATGAACCAAATTCAACAACTCCTGATGTCCACCCTAATCACCTATACGAAGGTTCCCCAAAAGAACTCATTCAAAAGTTTCAAACACTTCCACAAGGACTCGGTTGTTACGAAAAACTGATCCCTTTACAAACCGAAATTGCCGAAAAAGTCGAAGCTTTCGAAAAGCACTTAGCAAAGTCAAAATCTAAAAAAGTAGACCCTCAAACATTTAACGAAAATGTCGAAGGAATTGAAAAAGTAGGAACTCTTGAGCTGATCAAAACAAAATTCCCTAAAGTGACTCAAACAACCTGGAAGACTTCATTTTATGGATGGAAAGAAATTATCGATCTCTATAAAAAATCAAAAGAAACTTCTTTTGATGAACAGGCTCCATGGGTTCTTATTACCCTTTCTGTTCGAGGCATCTTAATTGATGATTTAAGAAGACTCAGTGGAGAAACGGATTACTCTATTCAGAGACAAACGCTCATGGCTCTCCCAGAAATGAATCATAAAATGGTCAACTGCATAACTAATGAAAACTGTAATCAAATCGACTGGGATCCTAAAGAAGTCTCTCTTTTGCGATCAGAATCAAACTATCAATCAGAAATTGAAGAGATCCTTCGTCACCCCGCAGATAAAAATGCATTAGTTAAATTGCAATCTAAATTTAACCAAAATTTAGAACGAGTTCGATTTAGACAAGAATCAGGAGTAAAAAGAATCGATGAAAATACTCTAGAAGTATCGCTTTATTCTGAGATTTTTGGAAATGATAGAGATAAAGCTGAACAACTCTTAACTCATCGTTGGAAAAGCTCAGAATTAAATGTCCAGATCAATTGGCTAACCTCTCCAGTGAATACCCTATTTCAGATTGTAAAGGACAATCTGCTCGGTGGGCGAGCACATGTTACTTATAATAAATATAGTGACACGGATAAAAAAATGGTCCTCTCAGATCTCAGTACAACAAATTCTTTAGATCATGAGTTTGGACATATTTTAGGATTTCCTGATATCTATGTAACTTCATGGGACGAAAAAAACTGTGAATACAAAACAGAAGTAAATCTTGCAGATATGATGTCTGATCACACCACAGGAGACACGCTCCCCTATCACTGGGAAAAACTACAAAAGAACTATCCCGTTGCAAATTAATCTTTAAAAACTTTGACATCAGTCTCGGCCATAATGTCTCCGAGCCGTCGGTTTCCATCTGCTCGAACAAGTAAAAAAGCTTCGATCAACACCAACGGAACACCAATTAAAAGAAAGAACACCCAGCCCCAAACAGGAATAATTGAAAAAAACAACCCCATTGCAAGTGTAGAATTTCTGATGGCAGATTCCTGAATTGAAATTTCTTTTCCCGTTTCAAAATGAACAGCTCTTAATGCAAAAATTTTCTTTCCAACACTCTGCGATTTTAAATCGCCAAAACTCAAAGCGTCTGAAAAAAGAATATAAATAACACCTAAAAGTGGACCTATAATTTGCGGAAGAAAAAAAGCCAAAATAAAAGAGATCAGAAGATCAATTCCCTTGGCATAAAAACGATTTAAAAGATGTGGCTGAATTTCAGACCATTGTATCAAAAATCACCCCTTTAAATAAAATCGATCAAGTAAATCGACTAAGCTATGAATAATAAAAATATGAGTTTCCTGTGCTCGGCTTGAGTTTTGAGACAGAGAAGTATTCAAATGAAAATCAGCAACTCTCCCTAACTCTCCTCCTTCACCTCCAGTCACTCCAATCACCTTCGCACCCAATTTTTTTGCAGACTCAACACCCAAAAGAACATTCTTACTATTTCCTGAAGTTGAAATTGCAATTACGATGTCTTCTTTTTTACAAAGTCCTTGAACTTGTTTTTGAAAAACAAGATCGTAACCGTAGTCATTTCCAACTGCAGTTAATCCTGAGGTATCCGTTGTAAGAGCGATCGCAGGAAGAGGTCGACGCTCAATAAGCATTCGACCAATCATCTCAGCAGCCATATGCTGTGAATCCGCAGCAGATCCACCATTTCCAAAAATTAAGATTTTTCCACCTGAGTGAATAGACTCAGCCATTGCTGCGGTTGCAGCAACCAGAGTTTCTGCCCCCTCTTCAACAAACCGTCTTTTAATCTGAATGGATTCTTCAGCTGTTTTTTGAATGTATTCTAATGCATTAGTCTTTTCACTCACCGGTCAAGATCCTTTCTTTGGTCTGTACTGGGCCTATCAAAGATGATATCTCTATTCACCTAAAATAAACAATGGATTGAGGAATGAAATATGGCTGATTCAAAAAATGTATCTGTAATTTCTGATTCAACTTTCGAAGATGAAATCATGAAGTCTGACCAATTAACTTTAGTCGATTTTTGGGCTGAATGGTGTGGCCCATGCCGAATGTTGAGTCCAACGGTGGAAGCAATTGCTGACGAATATGCTGGAAAAGTAAAAGTTGCTAAAATGAACGTGGACGAAAACCCGAGTACTCCAGGAAGATTTTCCGTTCGTGGAATTCCAACACTCCTTTTTGTTAAAAACGGAGAAGTCGTTGAAACTTTAGTTGGAAATCAACCAAAAGAAGTCATTACCGACACTTTAAATCGACATTTATAAAAGTTGACAATTGCAGCGCATTATAAAATGCGCTGCTTCTTTACTGAGACTCTCAATTTCTTTTGACGCTAAGCTCTTTTATCTTTAATCTAGGGGAGTTGTTCATATAAAAAACAAAGGACTTGAAGTTACTTTCAGGTCATGACCCAGAAGGGATAGGCTCATGGAATCCGGCAATTTTTTTACAGATTTAGTTCATGCATTTCAAGAAGGTGGCTTTTGGATGATGCCCATCGCAACCGCATTGACAATTAGCGTTGTCATTTCGGTTGAACGCTTCATTCGCTTGTTTATGAACTATAACGTCGATGGTGCTTCTTTCATGTTTGAAATTCAAAAGCACATTCTAGCCAATGACCTTGATGGTGCTATTCGGATCTGTAATGGATCTGGAAAAGCAGCTCTTCCCAAAGTCATGAAAGCAGGCTTACAGCGAGCTTCGCGCGAGGAAACTCAAATTCAAAATGCAATCGATGCAGTTAGCTTAGAGATGATTCCTAAGCTCGAACGAAGAATCCCCTATCTTGCTCTGATTGCAAACATCGCAACACTCTTAGGACTCTTAGGAACGATTGCTGGTTTAATTAAATCCTTTAATGCCGTAGCACTTGCTGACCCTGCTCAACGACAAGAAATTCTTTCTGCAGGTATTGCAGAAGCCATGTTTGCAACTGCCTTTGGCTTAGTTACAGCGATCTTTACAATGATTTCTCACAGTATTTTAAGTAATAAAGCCACCCAGATTTTAGAAGAAATCGATGAATTTGGAGTAAAGCTTATGGATCTTCTCTCAGCCCGAAAATACCGTCACTCTTCAGAAAAAAACGGATAAAGACATGCTGAAAAAGCCATCTTCTCGAAGAAAAACGAAAAATGAAGGATTCGAACTAAATCTGGTTCCGATGCTCGATGCATTGGTCACTATGATTGCGTTTCTTCTTTATTCAATGTCTTTCCTCGCACTAGTCAGTATCGATTCACCTGCTCCAATTGCAGCAACTCGACAACTAGAAAACAAACTCAAAGAGAAACCTTTACAGCTTACGGTCAGTGTTTCAGACTCTCAGATGAGAATCTGGAGCCCTTTTAACAAAATAAAAGGAGTGACCATTCGAAATAACGCAGAAGGAAAACCAGACCTTCTCCGACTTCACGAGAATCTAGTTCAAATTAAACAAAAATTTCCATGGGAAAACCAAGTCGTCCTCGCCCCTTTTGCAGGAGCAACTTATGATACGCTGATCGCAATCATGGACTCCTTACGTTCACTAGAACAAACAGACCCTCCCATTTATGCAAAAGACAAAGAATCTGGATTAGATGTTCAAGTTAAAAAGCTTTTTCCAGAAATTGTTTTTGGAAATCTTTTAGGAGAATAACATGCCGGCTCTACGATCCATTCGATCTCGAAGACAGCGAAGAAGAATCAATAAAAACTTTGACCTTCAATTAACTAGTATGCTGGATGTTCTTGTCATTCTTCTTGTCTTTCTACTAAAAAGCCAATCTGCTTCAACCAACAACTTTACTACTGTTCCTGGAATTGAAATCCCATACTCAAAATCACAAGATTCTCCTCCAGACAGCCTTCACCTCATCATTACCCCTGAAGGAATGACATTTGAGAACGAAAAGATTGTAGAATTCACTCAAACACTCGATTCCATTGGTTCAGAACCTACTTATCAATTTGCAAAAGGAGACATCGACATTGGAGGAAGACGAATCATTCCTCTTTTTGATGCTCTCGTTCAAGCAAAAGAAAAATCAGAACTTCTGAGAGCAAAATCAGAAGCTCGAACGGACGAGACAGGAGAACCTCTTAAATTTGAAGGAATCTTAGCAATTCAAGCAGACAAGCGAATGAGTTACTCCATTCTCAAAAAGGTAATGTTCACTGCAGGAGACGCTGGATTTACGTTATTTCGGTTCTTAGCGATGCGACAGGAACAATAATAAAAAAGGAACTCTTATGAAAACAGTAACATCTATTTTATGCCTTCTCATTCTCTCCTCCTGTGCTACCTCCCCGAACAAATCTCAAAGCACTTCACCTTCTCAATCAGGCCCCATTCGTCTTTACCAAGGCCCTCCCCTTTCAAAAGAGAAAAGAGTTCTGCTTATTGCTGAAAAAAATGACTCAAATTTCACCTACTTTATTTCAGTGAATAAAGAAAAAATCAAAAACAGAAGCCTGATGAGTGGCCCAACGGAAATAGAACTAACCCCAGGGGATCACTCGGTCCAAATGCGCTTTATTGCCAAAGGAAAGCTCGCAATTCCTCTACAAGCTTTTGAAAAGATCAATTTTAAAGCAGGAAAAACTTACTTAATAAAATCCAAATTTATATTTGGAGAAGGCTCCTATATTACGAGCGCACAAAATACTCGAATTACCGTCTGGATCGAAGAAACCTCATCTCCAAAAAAATTGAGCTTAATGACCCTCAATGGATTCGGAAGAAAAGTAAAATAACTTCAACCTATTGAAATAAAAAAACTTTATAGATTCCCGCTCTAGAATAAGAAGATTGCGTTTTGCTGCGACATATCATAGTGTTCTCGTATGATTTTTGTCTATTTTGTTTTGATCAGTTTTATCTCTAGTTCAGCTGTGGCATCGGAAAAAAATGAATCAAAGACTTGTTCAACTACCTTTAGGTCTGCCTCAAAACCTTCTTCTGATGGAATTGAGGAAAAAAAGGAAGTCTTTGTACTTTATAAAAAGGCAAAACAAAGTTTTAAAATCATTTTATTAGAAAGCCTAAAATCTCCTTCAACGCAAACTCTACTCAGAGAAATTCTTGTGGGTGAAAGTAAAAAGAACGGTAGTTATTTTGACAAAGAAAGAAAAAAAAACCCTCTCTCCTTTAATGAAATGACACCTGATACTATTGATCTTATTTTAGAAGAAACAACACTAGGTTTTTCTTTTCGAGTTTTAACGAAATTAAAATCAAAACTTGAATCTGCAGGTAAAAAAGAAACTTATTTTTATTTACTAGTTCAAGAAAAACTAAGACAAATTAAAAAAACAAGAGATGATCTTTTCATTCGAAATCATCGACTCATTTACTTTGTCGTTCATAAAAATAGGCCTTACTGGCAAGCCATCGGACTCATTCCTCGGCTTAAAATTGAGGAACTTGTTCAAATTGGAAGCATCGGTTTTATTACTGCAATGGATCGATTTGATATTCGTAGAGATGTAAATCTTTCTACATATGTCGCTCACGCGATTAAAAGACACATTCTTAAATTTGCAAGAACATTAAATAAAACAATTCGCACTCCTGATTATCTTTATAAACATTCTTTTATAATTAACAAATACATAGCTCTTTACGAAGAAAAAAATGGAAAAAAACCGTCCCCGAAAGAAATTGCAAAAGGAACGGAACTTTCTCTTAAACAAGTAGAAAGAGTCCTCGAAGCCGAAAAATTTAAAATCGATTCCACTGAGAAAAAAATAAAAGATACAAATCTTTCTCTTGGAGAAACGCTTCCTTCTGATGATCTCTACGAAGAGCTAGACATATCCTTAGATAGTCTTAAAAATAAACAAACAATAGAAGGAGGCTTACTCTCACTAAATGAGCGAGAACAAGAAATTCTTAAACAACGATTATTGATTGATGAGCCAAAAACCTTGGAAGAAGTTGGAAAATCTCTAGGAGTGAGCCGAGAAAGAGTCCGTCAAATCCAAAAAGAAGCTTTAAGAAAATTAAAGCTATACATTGAAAAAAACAATCCTCATTTAAAAGATGAGTATACTGGTGATCATCAATGAAAAATTTGTTCTTTATTTTTGTCATTTCAATGAATTCATCTCTTTGTTGTTACGCAAATTTCTTATGTAAAAAAAACTTTACTCATCCTCCAAAAGATAGATCTTCTTTTGAAAATGAAGTTCATCTTTTTTTAGCTCAATCCGCAGAAGCATTTCAGGAGGTTTTAAAACAAGCCAGACATGACAAAGAAGATGAAGCGTTAACACTAAAAACTCTTAACGAAAAAGCAAATTCAAGAGGAGCTTTTTTTAGTAAAAAAAATCCATTATCTTTTTCTGAAAAGAAACAACTCGACTCAGAGCTTTTAAGCGAAATTAAAGAAAAAACAACGCTTGAATTTTCAATAAAAGTATTAAAAAAGCTTCAAGAATCAAAACCTAACAATGCCGCTTTTCGTGAAAAAATTAAGTCCACTCTAAAAACCATTATCGAAAATCGAAAAAAGATGATCGAAAAAAGTCTTTGGATTATAAGAAAATATTCTAATAAAATCAAAAGAACATTGACAAAGTCACTTCTCGATATTGAAGAAATCCAAGAAATTGGAATAATTAGCATCATCCAATCGTTGGATCGCTACAATCCAAATCTCGATGAAATTTTTGAACGTTATGCAGCAACAAAAATGCACTTTGCTGTAATTGATTTTTTAAGAAGCAGTCAATCTAAATACTTGGCCAAAAAACGTGATTATCAATTTTATAAAAAAATAAAATCTTTCATAGAAGAGTACAAAAGTAAATATAATCAATCACCATCCACTCAAGAAATAGCAGAAGCGATAAAGATCTCTGAGAAAAAAGTAAAAATACTTCTGTCTTTAAACGCAGGAAAAATTGTTTCTATTCATAGCCCAATCAACCCCGAAAAAAGCCTGACCATACTCGACACACTGAGTGATCCAGAAGAAGGTGCTTTTGAAGAAAGAGTGAATCGAAAAGAAAACTTAGAACTCATTCCTAAAATTCTTAAAACCTTTTCTCAAAAAAAGAAAACTGTCATTGAACTTCTCTACTTTACTGTCCCTGCAGTTCCAGCAAACGAAATTGGAGAACGTCTTGAAATTCACAAAAGTCGAGTCAGTCAAATCAAAAGTGAATTTATTCAACAAGTCAAAAGAGAATCGAACAAAGAGAAAAATAAATAACTTGCTTTCTCAAAATCCCAAACGAATCTTTATAGACGCACCTAAAAAGATTCGTTAGAAAGATCAAATGAAATTAAAACTTCATTATCACTGGGTTTTAGGTCCCTTTTTATCCATACTCACTTGGATCCTCCCCCTCCCCTTAAAACACAATGCTCATCTCATCGCATCCCTGATGATCGGTGTGATTACCTATTGGATTCTCACCCCTATTCCGCTTGCAGTTACGGGATTATTAGCCACTGCTCTGCTTCCTCTTTTAGGAATTTGCTCAGCTCAATCTGCATTTTCAGGGTACGGGCACCCCTTGGTTTTTCTCTTTATGGGAGGCTTTCTCATTGCAAAAGCAATGGAAGTTCAAAAAGCAGATCAAAGAATTGCTTTAAATTTACTCACTGCTCCTGGCATTTCTGGTCATCCTCTCCGATCTATTATTGCTTTAATTTTTCTCAGCGCAGTGCTTTCTATGTTTCTCTCCAATACCGCAACGACTGCGATGCTTTTACCCATTGCTAGTGGAGTTTTGACTCATATTTTTAAAAAAGAAAAGACATCCCAAGGACTCGTCCTCTTATTTATTGCATATGCCTCAAGCATTGGAGGAATGGGAACGCCTGTGGGCTCAACACCAAACATGATCGCGCTTGGTTTAATTGAAAAGTTTGGAGGACCTCAAATTGATTTTTTCTCTTGGATGGTTCAAGTCGCTCCTTTATCTATTCTGATGATTTTCATTCTGGTCTTTGTATTAAAATGGAAACTCCCATCTCTTCCTTCTTGGATTCCCACTGAAAATTTAAAAAAACAAAAACAAAATCTGGGAAGTCTTTCCTCTCACGAAAAAATCACTTTTTTTTCAGGAATCGTTGCCATCTCTTTGTGGATCCTTCCTAGTCTTTTTCAAGTTTTTTTTCCAGAATCTCCACTGAGTCCTCTTTTAAAGAACCATCTCCCTGAAAGTGCAGTTGCATTGATTGCTGCTAGTTTTCTTTTTCTTTTAAAGGTCGACGAAAAACCCGCTCTGAGCTGGAAACAAGCAACCTCCATTGACTGGAACTCCCTCCTTTTATTTGGAGCAGGGATGAGTCTAGGAACACAAGTTTTTGAGACCGGACTGGCAAGTCAAATTGGACAAGGTCTGATTTCCATCACCTCTCATCCATCCCAGATTTTGTTTCTATTCATCATCGTTACACTTTTTTTTACCGAAACCACCTCAAATACGGCCACAGCCAATCTCGTCATCCCACTCGTTTATGCTACCTCGAGCGATCTAGGAATAGACCCATGGCTCCCTATTCAGTCTGTTGCGCTTGCCTGCAGCCTGGCTTTTATGATGCCAGTCTCTACCCCCCCAAACGCCATTGTCTTTGGAAGTGGTAAAATCTCCCCGAAACTCATGATTCGTGTGGGTTTTTTTCTCAATATAGGAGCCTCAATTCTCATTTATTTCTGGGGAAAAATAGTCAGTTCAATCTAATTTTTTCAAAAAATGAATTCCTCTGGTATCCATTCTCAGATTGTGTCAAAAAGAACGAATGGATCGATTTACACATTTTGCATCAAAGGCGCTTAGTCAAGTCCTAGAGACTCCCATTTCTCCTGACCAGATCGAAACCCCTCCTGATCCAACACTCGGAGATTTTGGTTTCCCGTGCTTTAAACTCGCAAAAAGCTGGAGAAAAGCCCCCCCAGTCATCGCTCAAGAACTGTGTGAAAAACTAAACAACGAAGCAAAAGAAAGCCTTGGTCCACTTGACGTTCGCGCGGTCGGACCTTACGTCAACTTCAACATCGATCCACAAGCTTTAGGTAACGCTATTTTAGGAGAAATTTTAGAGGGAGATGGCTTGGGGACTTATGGAAAACTCCCTTCTGGAAGAGGGAAATGGGTACTTGAATATTCTTCCCCTAATGTGGCTAAGCCTTTTCAGATTTATCACCTCAGAGGCACTGCTCTAGGAGCAGCTCTCGCTCGAGTAGGAACATTTCGAGGCTATGAAGTGACCTCCATTAACCACCTTGGAGACTGGGGAACTCAATACGGAAAACTTGCAGTTGCATTTAAAGAATTTGGAAACGAACTCCCTGAAAAACCCACGATGGATCAATTAGTCGATATCTATATTCGAGTGCATAAGATTCCAGACGAAAATGGCAGAATCACGGAAGAAGCAAGAGAGGCTTTTAAAAAACTCGAAGAAGGAGATCCAGAGATCACTGCCCTTTGGAAAAAATGTAAAGAAATTTCAGTAGAACACTTTAATGAAATTTATCAACGAATCGGGGTCCACTTTGATTATACATGGGGGGAGAGTCACTATAAGGATCAACTTGAACCTCTGATTGCTCAACTAAAAGAACAAGGACTCTTAGAAGAAAGCGAAGGTGCTTGGGTTGTTTTTGTTGAAGACGAGAATGGAAATGAAATTCCCCCATGCATTCTTTTAAAAAAGGATGGTGCAACCATCTACGCAACTCGAGATTTAGCTGCTGCTCTTTATCGATATAAACAATTTCAGTTCGACCGAATGACTTACATTGTAGGACAAGAACAAAAAATGCACTTTAAGCAAGTTTTTGCTGTTCTCAGGAAAATGAAAGTTCCTTGGGTCAGTGCTTGTGAACACATTCCAACCGGCCTTTATCGATTCAACGATTCAAAAATGTCGACCCGTAAGGGTAATGTAGCAAGCCTTGAGTCGATTTTGGATCTTGCTAAAAAGCGCGTTTTAGAGCTCATGACTGAAAGAGATAAAGATTCACTCATTGAAAACCTGGATGAAACTGCAGAAAAAATTGCAATCGGAGCCGTTTTATTTCATGACCTCAGCCATGATCCAACCAAAGACATCGAACTCAATATTGACCGAATGGTTGATTTTCAAGGAGAGACAGGTCCTTACCTTCAATATGCTCACACTCGTTGTCTGAGTATTCTCAGAAAAGCAAAAGAATCAGGACACGAAGATTTTCGCTATAAACAAGAACTGATTTCAGCATTAATACACCCAAAAGAATGGGAACTTTTAAAAATTCTAGGACAGTTTCCATCTCAACTTGAACGAACACTTTATTACGGAAAAGCGAATCAGCTTGCTAATTATCTCGTTGAAATTACTAAAGCTTTTCATTCGTTCTACAGAGAATGCCATGTATTGGATCAAGAACCTTCTACGACACAAGCCCGCTTACTCTTAGTCGAATCAACCAGGAGAATTCTTGGGCAAGGTTTATTACTCCTGGGTGTCCCTCTTCCAGAGCGAATGTAACTCTCTGTAAACACTCTCTTGAATATTACTCATTCAAAGTTTGACAAAAAATCATCAAAACTCTAGATGAAAGTCATTCTATTTGAGGAGAGTTTTATGAAGCAAAAAATAAGTTTTATTCTGTTTGGTTTATTGGCAATGGGATGTCGTTCTGGTTTTCAGGACCTCGCAGACCCTGCTCACTACCAAGTCAATATCCTTTTCTCTGATGGAAAAACAGGAGTACCTGACTTTCCCTTCACCTATCACGCCATCTTTGAGGCCCGAAGAAAATCTTATTCTGCACATATCTTAAAAACTTATGATGGACCGACTCAAATTGGAAATACCTCCATTTCATCAGAATTTACCGACGAAAATGGAACATGGAATTATATCGATCCCAATGTAAATTTATGGACGACTGTAAATACACAAAGCTGCACTTCAGTATGTACCGATGATGACTGTACTTTTACGACGGAAGTATGCGAAGACGACACAGAAACTCGCTATTTTAACCTCGCACAAGTAAAAAGCGTAGAGACATGGATATCCTATACAGTTGAAGGAATTCCAGCTCACACGATCGTATCTGCAAAAGAAAGTTATTTAGGAATAGACGACCTTGAAAATCCTATTTGGATTGAAAAAAATGAATTTATCACTCCATTTGAACGAGAGCTCAAAGCTCCTGCAGATTTAAAGCCGATCGTAATTCGATCTGAGAACGGTGCAGAAAGTCGAACTGAATTTGTAAACCGGACTCCCATTGCGCTCACAAGAGACCAACTCACACCAGCTCAGTTAGAGAGAGTAAAAGAAGCCATTGAGGTTCTAAAAAGCGAAGATTAAAAAAGCTCACTCTGAATTGTTAGAAGTAGATTAAAACGATCTATTGATTTGACTTTTGAGACACAATAAGTCATTCAAAGGTCCGAGATCTAAAGGAGTTGTCATGAGATTTTTCTTTACTGGTTATATCTTTCTTCTATCATTTTCAGGACTTGCAAAAGCAGCTGAAGCAATCGTGTCTATTCAAAAACATACACAGCATCATCAATGGGCTGGGGAAAGTTATTTTCATCGGCAGATCACCTTTGAAAACACGCTTGGACCAGAAAAGGATGGAAAAAAAATCCATCAAATTCACTTTCATGAGCTTTACCAAGATCGAGAGTTGCGCTCGGAAGTGGGTTACTTTTTTGTTCCAGGATCAATTGCAAATTTTGAGTCTTTTTTTATTTTAAAAGAGAAAAGCTTGCCTGCCTTACTCCTTAGGTCAGGGGCGCAGGTTTTTGGAATCTCCCCATTGACTCGACCATCTTCACATCCGTGCTCCTCTCAAATGGTTTGTCCGGAACTTAAATTTTGGGGAATGAAAGAATATGTGGAAGATATTCATTTTTTGATCCAGCAAATCAAAATGAATCACCCAAGAATGAAAAAAATCATCTTCGTGGGATACTCTTTAGGTGCCATGGTTGGAGAAGTTTATGCCAGTCATTTTCCAAAAAGTATCGATGGAATGGTTCTTATTGATGGAACTCTTGTTTCAAAAGATCCCAGATTCATTCGTACAATGGAAGGTCTTTGTCAACAAGGTCAAAAGATGAGTGATCAGATGGGACAAGTCCCAGAAAAGCAAGTGTATCTCACCATGATCCCGATCTCAAAGGACATGACAAACGATCAAAAAAAGAAAGTTGCGAACATTCTCACTCATCCGCTTCCTAGTTTTTTATGGCCATTTATTTACCTATCACCAGACAACAAAAAGACCTTTCTTCACTCCAAGTGGGAACCATTAATTGAGTATTTTGAGATTGGAAACCCGATGACTGCTGGAAAACTTTTTCTAGATTATTCTTGTAAGGATCGAATCGCAGAACTCACAAAAAATGTCGCTCAGTTTGAAGCACCACTACTGTCGATTGAATCTTCAGGTGGCTTTAATGGACTGATGTCAGACTTTGTGAATCAAACAAATTCCAAATCATTGGCGACTGAAAGTCTTTTGAACAATGTAGGGCATTTTGATCTTCTTTTTGGTGAAAAAGTCCAAAACACACTCGCATTGATGATTCACGCTTGGGAAAAATCGACTCCATAAAACCCTAGAGTTGACGAAACATAAAAACAATGACACTTGGCATCAATGAAAAAAAGCCTGATCCTTTTATGGATTTTTTTTGTTTTGATACCTGTTTTACAAACTAAGGCAGATGAGACCTTTATTGAGCCCATTCCACACCCTTATCAATGGTATGAAAACGCGACCCTTTCTTGGGTTTCTCCTGAGCTTTTACACCATTTAGGACTAGGTGAGTTTTCTCAAGAGCAAAAAATTACATTAAAATTAGAACTTCAAGCCTATCTTCGAGAAAATAAATTAAAAATTCAAAAAGAAATAGAAGAAGAAAATTTGAATGATCCTATGAATAGGCTCTATAGACTTCTTCGGGACTATCATTGGGTAAAAGAAATTGCTGAATCTCCTCGTTCACTTTCACATGAAGAGATACATCACCTTGAAAAAACACTGATTTTAATGGAAGAGGAACTCAATCATGCAGGAGTCAATGAAACAAACAAAAAACTGCTCGCATTAAATGAAAGTTTTCAAGATCTCCAAGAAACCCAAAAGAACAACCCCAATGTTACATATGCATTGGTCATGGGTTCTCTTTTGTCTTCAATCGCCTATATTACTATTCCATCCTCCCTTTTGTTTTTAAAGGGAGAGGTCTTTATTGTTTTTTTTAGCTCTCTATATCCTTTTTATAATCGAAAAAATTTAAGACACGAATCCCTTTCCTACCTTCCTGAAGAAAGAACAGTGAGAAACGAACTGAAAAAAAAACTAAAACATTCTCTTTTGCTAAAATACTGGTTACAACTTCATGATCCGGACCCACTCACTCAGAGATTCCCCTCGTTCTCTTTGGAATCCGTCATCAAAAAAGCGTCCTATACGTGTGCTGAAATTTTTACAACACAACACCCTCATGCTGTACGTAAAAACCCCCTTCGCTAATCAAAAGAGATCGGAATCTGATTGCACTCTTGGGATAAGTGAGCGATAAACAAAGAACACGTTTAAAAAGATTGAGGAGCATCATATGATTCGATTGGATCAATTTTTGACCTCCACTGTGGGCCGCAAGTATCTGATGGGGCTGAGTGGAATATTTCTAGTTCTCTTTACGATTTCTCATCTCGCCGGTAATGCGACACTCTATTTTCCAGATGCTGAGATCTTTAATACCTATGCAAAGAAACTACACGACCTTGGACCCCTTTTAATTATTGGTGAAGTCGGGGTAGTCTTCACATTTCTTTTACATATCTATACAGGGATCCGAGTCACTCTTCATAACAAGTCGGCTCGATCTGAACGATATGCGGTATCCCTTCAATCCAAAGGGGGCCCATCGAAATCAAACTTTATGTCTCGGATGATGCCAGTCTCTGGGGTCATTTTAATGTTCTTTGTTTTATTTCATGTCTGGCAAATGAAATTTCAGATGGGAAATGAGTTTTACATGACTGATGTAGGTGGAGTCGAAGCAAGAGACCTCCATCAATGGGTCATCGAAGTTTTTGAAAATCCATTTTATGTTTTATTTTATGTCGGCTGCATGCTCCTACTAGGAATGCACTTAAGACACGGGTTTTGGAGTGCATTCCAAAGCTTAGGTGTGGCTTACCCGAGAATTTCTTGTTTTTTATCACTGCTTGGAGGATTGGTTGCAATTGCTCTGGCTGTTGGTTTTTTAATGATCCCATTGTGGATTCACTTTGATCCGTTAGGAGTCTTTTAATGACTATTGAACTCAATCCAAATATTCCAGAGGGACCGATTGACAAAAAGTGGGAGGACTATCTTGGTCACATCAAACTAGTCAATCCCGCAAATAAAAGAAAATATAAAATTATCGTAGTAGGAACAGGACTTGCTGGTGCTTCAGCGGCTGCTTCTTTTGCAGAAATGGGTTATCAAGTCACCTCTTTTTGCGTACAAGACTCGGCTCGACGTGCACACAGTATCGCTGCACAAGGTGGGATCAACGCGGCTAAAAACTATCAAAATGATGGTGATAGCGTTTACCGACTTTTTTACGATACCGTTAAAGGAGGCGATTATCGCTCTCGTGAAGCGAATGTTCACCGACTTGCTGAAGTTTCCCGAAACATCATTGATCAATGTGTCGCTCAAGGCGTTCCTTTTGCTCGTGAATACGGAGGAGAACTTGCAAACCGATCCTTTGGTGGCGCCCAAGTTTCTCGAACTTTTTATGCAAGAGGGCAGACCGGACAACAACTGCTTCTAGGTGCTTACAGTGCTCTGATGAAGATGGTTGATGCAGGAAAAGTAGATCTCAAAGTTCGTCAGGAAATGCTTGATTTAGTTGTAAAAGACGGAAGAGCTCAGGGAATTATTACACGAAACCTTGAAACCGGTGAAATTGAAAAACATGCAGGTGATGCTGTTGTTCTTTGTACCGGCGGATATGGTAGAGTTTATTTCCTCTCAACAAATGCCTTTAACTCAAATGCAACAGCAGCATGGAGATGTCATCGACGAGGCGCTCTTTTTGCAAACCCTTGTTACACTCAAATTCACCCTACCTGTATTCCTGTTGCAGGTGAACACCAAAGTAAACTCACTCTCATGAGTGAAAGTTTAAGAAACGATGGTCGAGTTTGGGTTCCAAAAAAGAAAGAAGATATCAAAAAGCATCCGAATGAAATTCCCGAAGCCGATCGCGACTACTATCTCGAACGAAAATATCCAAGCTTTGGAAACCTTGTCCCTAGAGATGTCGCTTCTCGAAACGCAAAAGAAGTTTGTGACGAAGGAAGAGGTGTTGGTGAAACAGGAAGAGCTGTTTATCTTGATTTTCGGGATGCAATTAAGCGAGATGGACTTCAAACAGTAAAAGATAAATATGGAAACCTTTTCCATATGTACCAAAAAATTACTGATGAAAACCCTTATGAAGTTCCCATGAAAATCTACCCTGCAGTCCATTACACCATGGGTGGACTTTGGGTTGATTACAATTTAATGACCACGATTCCAGGACTCTTTGCTGGAGGAGAAGCAAACTTCTCTGATCACGGAGCAAACCGACTGGGGGCTTCTGCTTTGATGCAAGGACTCTCTGATGGTTATTTTGTTTTACCTTATACCCTTGGAAATTATCTTGCATCTCAGGGCGTTCAACCTGGCGGCGGAGATACCTCTGCACCTGAATTTGAACAGACCGAAAAAGAAGTCAAAGATCGAATTCAAAAGCTAGTGGATCAAGGAAAAAAAGGCTCAAGAACTGTTTTAGAAATTTACCGTGATTTAGGACACATCATGTGGAACCAAGTCGGTATGGCAAGAAATGAAACAGGACTAAAAGATGCGATTCAAAAAATTCAAAAACTCAGAGAAGAGTTTCATAATTCTGTAAAGTTTCTTGGCTCAGACAAAGAAATGAATAAACACCTCGAACTTGCTGGTCGAGTTGAGGACTTCCTTGAGCTGGGTGAACTCATGGCACGAGATGCACTTGAAAGAAAAGAATCTTGTGGAGGGCATTTCCGAGAAGAAAGTCAAACTGACGAAGGTGAGGCAAAAAGAATAGATGACCAGTTCTCTCATGTCAGTGCCTGGGAATACACGGGAGAAAATAAAGAGCCTGTACTCCACAAAGAACCTTTAACTTTTGAGAACGTTAGTCTGACTCAACGAAGCTACAAATAAGAGGAATACGATGAGCGAAACAAAAAATATGACCCTAAAACTAAAAATCTGGAGACAAGCTCACAAGGATGCTCCAGGTAAAATGGAAGATTATACGGTTACCGATGTTTCTTCCGATATGTCTTTTTTAGAAATGCTTGATTTACTCAACGAACAACTTGTTCATGAAAATGTTCGCCCGGTTGAGTTTGATTCTGACTGTCGTGAAGGAATCTGTGGAGCATGTGGCTGTGTTGTCAATGGCCAAGCCCATGGACCAGAACGCGGCACTACAGTCTGTCAACTTCACATGAGAAAATTCAAAGATGGAGACACCATTGTGATTGAACCCTGGAGAGCCAAAGCTTTTCCAGTAATCAAAGACCTCGTTGTTGACCGAGATGCCTTTGAGCGTATTCAACAAGCTGGCGGTTACATTACCACTCGAACTGGACCAAAACCCGATGGAAACGCAATTCCTATCGGAAAAGAAGTCGCCGATCAAGCAATGGACTCTGCTGCGTGCATTGGCTGTGGAGCCTGTGTCGCTGCTTGTCCAAATGCATCTGCATCACTTTTTACCGCTGCAAAAATTCGACAATTCGGACTACTCCCACAAGGGCAGCCTGAGCGTGCAAGCCGAGTCTCAAAAATGGTTCTTCAAATGGATAAAGAAGGATTTGGAAACTGCACCAATATTGGTGAATGCGCTGCTGCATGTCCAAAAGAGATTGATCTTGAGAACATTCGTTTTATGAAATCAGATCTAAGAAATGTTCTCTTTGGTTTACAAAAATAAATTTATTTTTTGACTTTCAAAAAGGCCCCTCCGAGTTCTCCTTGGACTCTCATGAGGAGGCCTTTTTTATTTTTAACTTTCTGAAGTTCAAACTCAACCCGTCTTCCCTCAAAAGCTCCATAAAATCCAGAACGAAGCACTCCAAGATTCTTTAAATTCTTTTTCTTACGCTAATAAGAAAGAATCACCTGCCACTCATCATTTTTATTTATTTTTATTTCCAAAGGAACTAAACGAAATCCCTTCTCTTGCGAAATCAACCACTGACCAACCCAGTCTCCCTGATAATCGATCAATCGTTCAAGATCTAAATTCGATCCACCGGGTCTGAGTTTAACCAAGTTTTTTAAAGGAATTTTTTGATATCTGTTTTTCACCCAATCAGTAGGTTCATTTAAAATCCATTGATCAAGCTTTTCAGAAATTTTTTTTTGGGTTTCCTTATCCCCTGTTTGACCTATTTTCTTCAAAGTTTCTGCAGCAGCGATTCTAATTTGAGGATTGGAGTTTTTTAAAAAACTTGAAATAAAATCAGCCTCCTGAACTCCTTGAGAAATCCCTAGTGTTTGAATCGCGGCAACTTGAAAAACCTCTTCCTTTTGTTGAGCTTGATCTTTCAAAAAAGACACTGCTTGTGGATCATCAGGAAACCACGCTAATGCTTGCATCAATCTCAATTTTCTAGATGAGTAGGCATTCTTCTGAAACATTTCTATCAAAATACCTGAAGTCTGAGGGCCTAAACTTCTCCACCACTCCTTCGGCATCATTTCATGCCTCATTCGAATAGCCGTATCAATTTTTTCTTCGATCGACTGAGCAAACGAAGGAGTTAAAATAAAGCAAAATAAAATAAAAAGAATCTTCATATTAATAAACCAGTGGATGATAATTTAAAATAGCACTACTTTCAGTTGAAAAGAGCTGACCATCTCCATCTGTAGTCCCTTCTTCAAAGTTTTTAGAGGTCCACCACATCATATGATTAAACTGACAGGCAGATGTACTCGGACAAAATGTAGTTGCTCCATTATAACCACTACAACCAGCAGAACAACTTCCACCAGACAAACAAGAAGAGACCGTCACATAAGGCTGCCCTCCAATCGTCGTAGTGCTACATTCTGGGGTATCGGCAATCGGATCCGCAGTTGCACCGTTACTTTCATTGAGGTGGTTTAAGCCTAAATAATGACCCATTTCATGAGAAACTGTACTTGCTAACTCACGAAACTGAGATTCTTGCTCACTTGTAGTACAAGTTGAATTACAATTTGGGTTGTAAGTATCTAGCTGTCCAAATGTTGCGACGGCAAAACCACTTCCTCCTGTCCCATTATAGATCGGACCTCCAATCGCTCCTGCTAGCCCCAAAATCGTCCCATTAGAACTCGGATTAGTAATCGAAGACAATACAAATAAATTCACTGCTTTTCCGTTTGCTGAGGAAGGAAGTAATGCACTTCCTTGCTGAAAAAGTTGATTGATCTCAGCTGCACTGACTTGAGAATATCCATCTCCTCCATTCTCACAAGTCCATTCGTAGGAAGTCAGTGTTCCTAACCGAATTCCAGTTCCACTTTGATTAAATTGTTCTTGAACAGAACTCAGCATTGCATCCAAATTTTGTTTTCCCTTATCTGTTCGAGAATCTTGGATCGTTGAAGTTCCCACTAAGATCACATTAAGATCAATTGCACCATTTCCAGAACCAGCAACTGCCGAGGTATCTTTCTTACGAATCGCATTGACCTGTAGGGTTGCATTTAACCCTCCTGACAAAGAAGAATAATTTGAAGCCACTAATATATATTTAGCAACATAAGTCACTCCCGGTCCCGAACGGAGTTTTCCTAAACCATTAAAAAAGTTTGCCCCACCTGTACCAAAATTACAGGTAGGAGTCCCAGTATTTGAATTACACGTCGGAAAAGTATTAGTGCTCGAATATCCATAAGAGGGAACATTGTTTTGCAACCAATGCCTCCGGTCAACAAACGCGCTTGGAGAATTCACGGTACACTGATCATTATTCGTACAAACCCCGCCTGTACAACTAAAAAGACCAGAGGCCACACAGTCCGAACCACCTCCCGCACGAGCCAAATTCACTAATTCATTTACCCCATCATTCAAAGAAACTAAAACAGGATAAGCACTCCCACTCGACAAAACACTTGAAGGGAAAGAAGTCACCGTCGCATCTAAAGTAAGAGATCCATTATCCCCCAAGTCAGTCGACATATCGATATTCATTGTAATTTCTTTGGAGGTAACGAGTCCTTGAGCAAGACCCACAAGCTCACCCGTTCCCGAATAGACATCAGTAGTAACCGTAGTAGCCCCATCATGCTGAGCAGAAGAAGCCCCTGAAACAGAAGGGATCCATGAAGTTCCGCTCAAAGCAGTTGTGCATGAAGATACGGTGATATTTTTTTCCTCAGCACACCCGACAAGTGCAACCACAAGAAGCCCCAAAAGGACGCTTCTCCCCCACTTAAAACCCATGATTTGTCCGCCTTTATCTTTGGGATTATAGCGTTTTTCAGAGGATGAGAGGAGGTGTCAACTGAGACCCCCTTGAAAATTAAAGTCAAATTTGATTAAAAAAATCAGAATTAATCCTTTTTTTAACTCTAAAACCAACGGAAACCATATTGACTTTAAGTCCCAAATCCGCAAAACTCCTGCGTATGGCTGAAATTGAAAATAAGTGGGCAGACAACGTTGATGGTGCATTCTTTGTAGACGACCAGTGTATCGATTGCGATGCCTGTCGAACCGAAGCTCCTCAAAACTTCACTCGAAATGACGAACACGGTTATTCATATGTCTACAAGCAGCCAGAAAATGATGATGAAAAAGAAGCTTGTGAAGCCGCTTTGGAAGCTTGTCCTGTAGAGGCCATTGGCAATAAAAACTAGTTTTTTGGTTGAGTTGCGATTGAAAAATCGACTGCCCCTGCTTTTTTTGCAGTTTCCATGACTTTAACCATTTCCCCGAGAACCGCTTGGCGATCCCCCTCTAAAACCACCCATTTTTTTTGAGTTTGCTCTAAAGCCTGAGATAATAGGAGCTCTAGAGATTCCCAATCTCCGGGAAGAATTCGGGTTTCATTTATCTTTAATCCCCCGTTTGCCATCAGAGTAACAACAACTCCTTCAGGGGCATGCTCACTGACTTTTGAAGACGCCTCTGGAAGCTTTACATTCACCCCCATCTGAGACATCACGGAACTGGTCACCATAAAAATAATCAAAAGAACCAAAAATATATCCGTAAGCGGGGTAATATTAATTTCAGAAAAAATTTCATCAGATGAATCTTCATCCATCGATACCTTCATCCCCATCACTTAACCTTTTGATCCCCACTCAGATTCTCTAAAATCTCCATTAATTCTTCCGTTTGAGTTCGTATCCTTAAAACCCACCCATTCCATTTGGCTTGAAATGTATTAAATGCAACCACTGCAACGACGGCAACAACAATTCCAGTTGCTGTTGCAATCAAAGCCTCAGAAATCCCAGAGGACACCACTGCAAACCCTCCAGCACCTGCTTTAGAAATTTCTGAGAATGAGTCTAAAATTCCAACAACCGTACCAAAAAGACCAATAAATGGGGAAGCAGCTCCAATGGTTCCCAAAATCCACAAATAACGACGAAGATCTTGATTGGATAGTTTTCTCTGCCTTTCCATTGCTTCTGCCCAACGCCGTCGAATCCGTGGATCACTTGCATTCATACGAGTGAGTCCCACTTTTAGTATTTGAGCAGTCGGATGCACCTGATGTTGATCGCAAAACGATTTTGCAGATTCAATCTCTCCTTGCAAAAGGCGGTTCATCACTTCAAAGAAAAAAGAAGAATGAATTTTACTAAGTTGATAGTATTTCCAGGCGCGTTCGATAATAACGCCCCAGGTAAATAATGAACAAATCAGCAGTGGAATCATTGCAAATCCACCCTGAATAAACCAACTGAATAATCCTTGAGATTCAGATCCTGTTACTGTCATGATAGGCTTGAAACGTTAACGATCAGACCCCAGGAAGTCAATGCCGATGAAACAAATATCATTAATTATACTCCTCTTTGGACTCACAAACTGTACACCTTCAAACGACTATAGAAATGGAGCACTTCCTTTTGAAGGAGATTACAAAAAGATCACCCAACTTGAACTTTCGAGGTTTGGTACCCACGGGGAAAGCCCATGGTCGACCTCACTCGAAAGAGAAGAAGGAAACTGGATCATCAAAACCTTCCCTGGAGGGGTACGACGTCCAGATCGATACGCCGATACTGCTTTTGTTGATCATTTATTAGATACCTTAGGAACTTTAAAAATCCAGGAAAAGGCCCCTCAGGCCTCAAAAGAAAGCCTAGGCCTCTCCCCTCCCCAATGGGCGATTCGTTTTACTCGAAACGGAAAGACTCAAGAAGTAAAAATCGGGCAATATGACTCAACCATTCGAGCAGCTTTTATTGAAATAAAGTCTCAAGTTTATCTTGCAAAAGGTGCCCTCCTTGCCATGTTTGGACACCTTAAAAATTTTGAAAAACTCCGACATGGAAAGCTCTCTCGAATCACACTCAATGATGTGGTCTCTGTTGAAGTTGAAGTTTCCGGAAAAAGTAGTTTTTACGCTGAAAGACTCAGTGGTGGCTGGGCAAATAAAGAACAAAAAAAATACAAAGAAGGAGTGGTTACGCCCTGGCTCAAGCGAATTTTTGAAATCAGAATTCAACATTTCATTGATCAACCCCATCTGATTAAAATGAAAACAAGATTTTTTGTCAAACCTCTCATACGCATTCGAACCCGTGATCGCCATGGAAAAGAGGTGACTTTTGGAATCATCAAAGACCAAGGTAAAATCCTTACGCGAACCTCTAATCGCGTTGCAGGAATGTTCGAACTTTACCCTGAATCTCTAAAGTATTTTTACCCTCCTCAAGGATGGTAATCGTTCCAAAAAGCCATCCATTCGTTAAAGTCGGAAAGAACAACAGGCACGGTCAAATCCTGAGGGTCAACAGAAGAACTTTCAACTCCAAGAACAGTCGCCCCTGTCTTCTGGGCAGATTGAACTCCCGGAATCGAGTCTTCAAAGATGACAACCTCTTTAGGGTCTACCTCAAGTGCATCGATTGCCTTTAAATACCCCTCTGGATCGGGTTTTCCTCGAGAGACATCCTCAGCTCCCCAAAATTGCGGAATAAACGCCTTTAACCGGCCTTCATCGATTACTCCCTGGATTTCCTCTCGAGTTGATCCTGAAACAATAGCCATAGGAATATTCTGTGAACGAATCCATTCCAATGCTCCAGGTATCCACTGGATCGGCGATCTGGCTTTCAAATACAAACGACTCAGAAGCCGAACTTCATGTGGAACATCAAGTTTCACACCTAAAGATTGCATAATTAAGTTCAGCGCATCTTCCCAACGTCGTCCTGTAATTGAATGTTTTAGAGATTCAGAAAGCAAAAGGCCTTTTTCTTTAAAAAATTGATCGAGCACCTGTTCTGCGATCCATTCAGAATTAATCAACGTCCCATCTAAATCAAAAATCCAAGCTGAAACCTTCTTTTGATTGAAAGTCTTCACTAAAATCTCATGTTTTTTTGAATCAATTTTCATAAAAAATGCTTCCTTTTTTTGAGGATACGAGATTCACATTAGATTTTCGCTAAAAAACAGCAGTTTTTTTTAAAAAAAATAAAAGAATTCTAAAAAAAAGCTTGAATCGCTACAAAAATAGTCTACAACAAAATTACAGGAGAGAAATAACTATGGCTAAAAAGAAGAAAAAGACCGCTAAAGCGGCTACTAAGAAAAAAGCAGCAACTAAGAAAAAAGCTGCTAAAAAAACAACAAAAAAGAAATCTGCTTCTGCGAAATTCAATTTTGTTGCTGACCTTCACGACGAAGTTCTTGCTTGTGCAGAAGTAACTCGTTCAGGTGAAGTTCGAATCAAAAGAACTGACTTCAAACAAGCAGTAGAAACTGTTTTTGAAGCAGGAGCTAAAAAAGCTGCTGGCGGTGAAAGAATTCGATTCCCAGTCATCGGTGCTTTGGTTCGAAAAGACGTAAAAGCTCGTAAAGCAGGTAAAGGGGTAAACCCATTTACTGGCGAACCTATGACAATTAAGGCAAGACCTGCTTCTAAAAAGCCACGATGGTCTTTCCCTAAAAATCTTAAAACGACTTTTGCTACTAAGCGTTACTGGTAGTTTCTTTTTTACCGATTTAGAAAAAAAGCCTCTTCATTCACGTGAAGGGGCTTTTTTTTTACTTCTTTTTATATCAAGAAAAATTCACTTCATGATAAAACAAAGAAAAGAAAGGCTCCCATGGCACAGATTTTAAAGCTCGTCACCTACCTTAATTCAGAAGATCGAAAAAAAGTTGGAATTAAAGTCGAAGATGAAGAACACCGAGCTTTTGTCATTGACCTAAAAAAAGCTTATGAGAAGCTCAAAGAGCAATCTTCAGAAAACACCTACGATCTTCTTTCAGTCAACGACATGCAGACCCTCATAGAAAGAAAGGTTCATGGCCTAGGAATCGCAAGAGCCGTTCTTAAAGCTTTTGAAGAAAAAAAAATCTCAAGTGAACTCTTGCTTCCAGAATC
This sequence comes from Pseudobdellovibrionaceae bacterium, assembly GCA_002722705.1. GTDB lineage: Bacteria > Bdellovibrionota > UBA1018 > UBA1018 > UBA6935 > UBA6935. Next base: position 26,951 of record PBMP01000035.1, read on the forward strand.
TGAAACCTTGATCCTTGCTCCCTTAGCTCCAAGATCGTTTAGAGACGCATATGCGTTTCGTCAGCACGTAGAAGCCGGAAGAAAAAATCGAAATCTTCCAATGATTCCTGAGTACGATGAATTTCCTGTCTTTTATTTCAGCAACGCATTCGCAGTTTCTGGTCCGGGAAACCTTTTTTTACAAAAAGAAGTTTTGGGAAAACTAGATTACGAACTTGAAATTGCAGCAGTCATTGATCGAGACTGTCAGAACCTAAAAGCGAAAGACGCAGACTCTTATATTTTTGGATACATGATTCTCAATGATTGGTCTGCAAGAGACTTACAAATGAAAGAGATGACTCTTAATCTTGGTCCTGCAAAAGGAAAAGACTTCGCGACCACTATAGGACCTTACCTTGTTCCTCAAGAAGAACTTCTTCTTGCTTCAACCCAGTCTGATGAAGGACGTCGTTTTGATCTCAAAATGACTGCTTCTATTAATGGTGTTCAAAAAAGTGAAGGAAACTTCAAAGACATTCATTGGACTTTTGCTCAAATCTTAGAAAGAGTTTCCCAAGGAGTTCATCTTCGAGCTGGAGAAATCATAGGATCGGGCACTGTCGGAACAGGATGTCTTTTAGAGCTCAATGGAGCTTTACCTGAGCACGAACGAACATGGCTAAAAGAAGGAGACGAAGTCTCACTTAGTATCGAACACCTTGGTACCCTTAAAAATACGATAAACCTCAAAGAAACAAAAACCTTTGAGGAAGAAAATGAGAATTAGGTCAAACCAGACACATCCTGCCTGATTCTTATACAGCTGATTTTTATTAGAACATGAGTCCTCTTTGACCTGATAAACAAAACAATCTAGTTTTCAGTAAGTTAGAAACCAAAAAAGTGGCACTGCTCTTGCTCATTCTATTAAACATACAACGTTTAAAGGATCAGTTTATGAAAAAATTATCTGCAGTTTTTACATTTGGGTTTATGTTTTCAGCAACAAGCTTAGCTCAGTCTCCCTCAACCTCTTATGATCCAGCACTAATTATGGGGTTTTTTACGGGCCAGCCCACAAGCGCAGATTGCGAATCGTTTTCAGATAAAGAAGAAATTTCATCACTGAACACAGAGATTGAAAGCAATAATAAAAAACTTGTTTTCCTTTTAGAGAAACGAAATAAAATTTCCAAAAAATACCTAAAAAAGATCAAAAAAACAGATAATCATCACAGAACTAAAATCACAGAACAAATGAACAAAGAATTAAATCATATCGATCATCAAATTACTCAAACAAAAAGAAAGATCATATCGTTAAAAAGAAGAAAGAAAGCTTTAACCTCTGAAACAAAAAAAGATAAAAACAACTCTCCTTTTTTAGACACTTCCAAAAGAAGGACACCAAAACGAGAAGACCTTCTTCCAAGTCAATCTTCTCAAGTCTTTTTAAGAGGAAAAAAAGAAAATAAAGTCCATTTTTTGAAAACAAAAACTCAATCGAATTCAAAGAAACTTCAACATGGACCTTTTAGAATGCCAACACCACAAGAGGTTAAAGAAATGGAAAAAACTCCATTTTTACCAACTTCAGAACAGAAAAAATAATAAAAAAATTAATCTTTAGGAGACTGTCATGAAAAAAATTATCTTATTTACACTGACCCTCAGTACCACCGGTTTCTCAGCCCCAAAACAACGAATTGTCAAAGAACTCGTTGGCTATCAAACCGCAGAAGAAATGAGTCGACTTTTAAACGAAAAAGACTGTTTAAAAAAGAATAAAAAATCAGGAATCTCAAAAGTTTGTTATCCAGATCGATTAGAAAAAAATCTACCTAGAAATTTTGAACCTGTAGAGAAAATCAAAATTGAAATTCCTCATACTAAAATGGCATCCGCAGGAAAACTTCTCTTTGCTCCTTTGATTGAAACAGGAAATCAAATGAAAAAAGCATTTGAAAATCAATATGAAGAAAAAAAGAAAAAAACAGAGTCATTAGACTATAAAAATTTGAGCACTTATCAATCTTTGTCTGGAGAAATTCATGGAAAAATCGATGAGGACCTAAAACCACTCAATCCTGTAACTCGACAAATGGCAAGTCATTGCGAAAAGTCATTTGCAAATGAACTTTTAAAAAACAATAAACCTTTTGGAATTAATTTAGATTTTGCAAGTGCAATTGTTTTTGCTGACGAAATCGAAAAAGGAAAAGAGATTGAAGAACCAAGACTCTTAATTAACGCTGATCCCAATAAAAATTTAATTGAATCTGTGATTGTAATTCCTGCTGGACTTTGGTGTGGAGATAAAACAAGAATTATCGAAGATCTTAAAGAAATTTCAAGAAGATATGAAAAACTAGATATTAAAGGAAATGCTGACCAAGCATTTGAAAAACAAGTTGCAGAAGCTTTTTCTAATCCAGCTCATGTTTTTGAACTGGTAGACTTATCTAACTCAAAAGCAACTGGATGTGATATTGAAATCCAACCTGTTTTAGATCATAAAGCACAGTATCAAAAACGAAAAGAAACCATTCAAGAAGCCCCTGCACCAAAGCTTGCAGCGAATGATTTCGGACAGTCTTTAAATCCTCCAGCAACAAATGATATGGGATTTGGATTTGGGTTTCCGGGAGAATTCTCTACAGGAAATATTGATAAAAATCTAGAAGAAGCTGGGATCAAATATGAAGATGGAAGTTTCACTTGTGAAAACACAGGGGAAAAATTTACGATGAAAGATTACTTTCAACAAACCTCCATTCCTCTCGACGCAGACCTGATGGATTACTCAAACTTATATCAAAAGAAGCAAAAAGAATTTGCGAAAAAATGTGGAGTTGATAGCTCTGATCTTTCTGACTTACTCATTAAAGATAGCGTAGAAAATCAAAAACAAGCAGTTGAAGAAAGAAAAAGAAGAGACCTCGACAATAAAACAAGCCTTATGAAAAACCCATTTACAAATGAATGGATAGAAAGCCCTGTTGACGAAGGATGGGAAGTGGATGAAAACAACGTAATGATCTGTAAAGACCAAGAGCTTTGTTTCAAGGGATTAAATGCTGCTCAAGGCTTCCCCGGCGCCGATGGATATGGTGAAGGCTTGGTAGGTGCTTTTTATTAATCAACCCCCAGTACGAAATTAAAGAGAGACCCTGAAACGAATTAAAAATCGTTTCAGGGTCTTTTTTTTATCTTTTCTCTAAAAGGTTATATTTTAAGTTTATCTCTCTACCTTCTCTTAGAACAACCACTTCCACTGTTTCTTTAGGTTGGATGTATCTTAACTGTTGATACGCTTTATAAAACCCGGAGTAGGACTGTACATCAAATCGACTTCCTTGATAGGAAATCCATAACGCCTGATCTCCTTCTCTGAGTCCCAATCGATACATGAGATCATCTTTTTTAATCCCCATAAAAATAAAAGCATTTTTATTTGCATTTAATCCAACAGACCAACCATTTTTCATTAAACAAGAACCATCATTTAAAAGTTTTGAGAAATCATCATAAGAGACTTCATAAAAACCTCTAACAAACGAGACCGGAAGCTTTGATAAATAATCACATGTTTCAGAAGAATTTGATTCTTCTACTGGAACGCATTCGGTTTGCCCCAGACGGTTCCCTCGGTAAAGTTCTTTTGGTTCCAAAATCGCAGTGGATGGATCTAAATCAAATAATAGAGGATCCTCACAAGTATTAGAACTTGCGCCTGGACTCACTTGATTTAAACAAGACTCTACAGCTGAACCATAAATTGATTCTCGAACAGAAATCAATTGTTCAGCTAAAAGAGCAGTCACGCTCGGATCTACGTCCAATAATGTCTCATCAATAGTAACTGTGTTATTGATTTCATTTTCAACAATCCACTGATGAACTGGATGATTCAAAAGGAGACACTGACATCCTTCAGGAGCAGTTCCATCTGAATAAGTCACAAGACTTGTTGATCCATTCAGTGTTTGAAAAGCTCCTTCCGCTCTCACACACCAATACTCCCCGTAAGAAGTCGGTAAACCCGACCCTAGATCAAGATAGATTTCTCCTGTGGTATCTCCATAAAGATCATCTGTTGTTGACGACGATCCATCTGTTACTGATCCGTCCGTTGCAGAAACATTACTTCCAACAATTCCTCGAACCTCACACCCACTGAGAGAAAAGAAAAGACTAATAATCGTAAATAAATTTAAAAAAAACTTCATAAAAACTCCCCGTTTCATTTAAAAAGAATGTCTCCCGGTAGCATTATGAAAAGGAATCTGCAAATGGTTCTCTAAAATATTATTATTACTTTTAGAATAAAACCGTCATTTTATAATAATAAAAAGGCGTTAGTGTGATTGATCTAGGTTTTTTGCAGAAAGTAAATCAGATCGAACGGGGGTCCATCCCGGAATAAACCGATCACAATTCGCATCCGCAGGTCCTGCATCACTACTTGCAAATTGAGGCGCTCCCTTTCGTTTATATCTCAAATCAGAAAACCAAACCAATCGATCCTCTTGTGATTTCCAATAAGGAAACCGTGACCAGGCTAAAAAAGCGTGGAAGTCACAGTGATTTTTATCCCATTTTATTAAATCAGAAATATGTGTATTCGCCGCCCACTGAACCATTCGTTGTGGAGATTCTGAGAGAACTTCATCCGAATCATATCGTGGAAAAAACTCTGAACACATCCGAGCAGAAATTAAAGAAGGAATCACTGAAATCCAAGAGCTCTGAGAGAGAAGCTCGTCTCCCTTTCTTTCTAAAGTCAATGTTCTCCAACACAGTGGGTGAGATGGAACAGGCGTTTTTGAAAAGTCCACCCATTCATAACCTGGAGTTGCGTGAGAACGAATAATTGCTTTCGCATACTGACCAAAAACAGAGAAGCCTCCCCATATGACTAAAATGCAAATAAATCCCCATTTTTTTTCTGTCCAATAAATCGATGATTTTTTTAAAAAATAAATCCAAAATCCAGCAATTAAAAAAACGAATGTCACATGAATCCCTTTTAAAAAGGGTCCAAAAACCATGAGTCCTGCAAGACCAATTAAACAAAAAAGATAAAATCCTTTTAGTTTCTTTAAATAGGTTCCTTTTAAGGTCAATGTACCTAAAGTAATCCACAGTAAAGGTTCAATAATAAAAATCGTATCTCCATAAAACCATTGATTGTGAATAGGCCAAAACGGATGAACTCCATAGTTATTCCAAAAATCCATACCAATGTGAGTCCAACCTGAAAGAATCGAAAGAAGAATTAAGGTCATCCTGGGCTTTCCCTTCCAACCATAGACTCGACTTAAAATCCCACCCAGAAGAATTCCTAAAAGAACAGTAACAACTAAAGTATGGGTATATCCTCGATGCTGAAGAAGATAAGAGATTTTTCCAAAACCACTGATTGGATTCAGAAGAAAATCAAAATCAGGAAGGTTTGAACCCAAAATTCCAGCCCATAAAACAGCATGTTTCCAACGAGTTGAAGGGTTCTCTGAATTCTCCCCTTCCGGCGGTGTAACCCACCGAGCCAACACAACTCCTGCTAAACTATGAGTGACATTATCCATAGAGTCATTAGATGTAATTTTTTCTTTCTTTTCAAGCGTTTCTTTTTTATGTGTATAACTATGGAACTAGAAATCAATCGACCAATGAAACGAAACAAGAAACCTGCACCTCGCCCACTCACGCCGAATCAAAAATATTCGATGTACGAAGCGGCCGTTCAAGACGCACAACAACATGTAGACTTTTTTCAAAAGGCAGGACGTGAACTGCTCGGACGGGAGCCTCGAATTTTGAGAGAAGACTTTTGTGGAACTTCTCTGATCTGTGCGGAATGGGTTAAGCGAGATCCGCAGAACACTGCTTTTGGACTTGATCTCGACCCAGAACCACTCGCTCATGGCAAAAAAGTTCATCACTCTAAACTCACAAAAGATCAACAAAACAGAATCGAACTTTTTGAACAAAATGTGATTTCTAAAACGAAAAAAGCGGATATTACCGTGGGATGCAACTTCTCATTCAATATTTTTGAAGAAAGAGCGACTTTAGTAAATTATTTTAAAAAAGTACGAGAATCTTTAGTTGATGGTGGACTTCATATTCTAGAAGCTGCAGGCGGTCCTGGGATGATTGAAGAGATGAAAGAACAAAAGACATTAAAAAAAGCGAATGGAGAAAAGTGGTTCACCTATATCTAGAACCAAAAAAGCTTTGATCCAATTACTCGCCATGGTTCTTACTCGATTAACTTTAAAATGCCAGACGGAAGAATGTACAAAGACGCGTTCGTTTATGAATGGCGAATGTGGACTATTCCAGAACTAAAAGATTGTTTTATGGATGCAGGATATAGCGATGTTCACGTCTTTTGGGAGTTAGAAGAAGACTCAAATGATTACGTCAGAACAGACAAAGCAAATAACGATCATGCATGGATTGCTTACGTTTGCGGGCAAAAATAGATGTGTGTGCAGTACCTTCTGCAAACCTCTATTAAAAAAGTAGAAAAAATTTTTGATACGTTTTCGTCACAAGAAATGGAATGGGGGGCTCATTTTTTTCCTCGATCCACTGCTCCTGTAATGATTGAACGAAAAAATGAGCGTGTTTTGGGTCCAATGAGTTTTGGTTTGATTGCACCTTGGGAAACAAATCCCATCCCTAAGCAGGTTTTTCATAACGCTCGTTCCGAAACGGTTCACCTCAAGCCTACTTTCCGTGATTCCTTCAAAAACAGAAGGTGCATTGTACCGATCACTCATTTCATCGAATGGGTCGGAATTCCTGGAAAAAAAAAGACGATCCAATTTTTCTGTAAGGCAAATCCGCTGTTAGGCGTTGCTGGAATTTGGAATCGATGGGTGTCACCGGTCGGACAAATCACATATTCATATAGTCTGATTACGAAAAACCCGGACCCTCGTATCTTAGAACAAGGACATGATCGAATGCCTGTTATACTCAAACCCGAAAACTACAACGAATGGCTGCAACCGAACTCACAAAACCGACTCCATGAAATAATCGCTGATTCTCCCAATCTTTTTTGGGAAAGTTCTGACTTCAATAAAGACGATTACTCAAAAAGTCCTTTGATGTCTTTGGGACTCGAAAGAAAAGGACGAGATGAAGGACCAAACGCTAAAACATCGTCTTCACTGGATGCGTAACCCACTGTTAAATGATAGGGGCAAAGCTGCTCACCTTCTTTTTCTTGGCACACAGGAGTTTGATGAGAGTCGTTCTCTCTTCGATAACCTACATGTAAATAAAGCTTCTCCAGTTGGTTTTTAAGTTCCTCTGTGAATTTTTGACTCTCAGCATTAAGAAGAAATTCTCTCTCGATAAAAGCAAGGACTTTCGATTTTCTATCTCCATCTTTATACTTTCTAAAACGATCTTCGAAAACAAGTCTCAACTGAGCAAAACATTGTCGATCTTTAACGTCTGAGTCTTCGATCTTAAGTTCATCTTTGCCCCAGTTACGAATATAAAAACGCTGTTCTCCTTTTGATTTAAAAATTCGAAATGAGCGAAGAGGAACCACATGTGAAACCCCTCCCCCTCGAACTCCAGGACAATGAACCACTAATCCAAGGTCATGCTTGAGCCATAAATCAGTTCTCAAATTCCATTGAATATCAAAAGGCTGGATCTCAAGAGGAGCTGCTCCTGCATTTAGTCCTAAAATAAAAATAAAAAAGAGAAAGAACTTCATTTTATTATCCTTTGGGTTGGCACTCTGAAACTTCATAAACGGCACGAGCATTAAATTCACGAGAAACACCTGCCACAACCATGTGATGCTCTGATACCTTTAACTGACATTCATAAGTCAAAGTCGGTTTTAGTTTTTCAAATTCGAGTGCGGTTTTTTGATTCATTGGAAAAAGAGGTTTTTGTTCAGAAGTGACCCAAATGTTCTTTTTCTTAGAAAACTGAATAGAAGTGAGATAGTCGGAAACAACACTTCCAAAGAGATTCTGAGTGAAACAAAAACATACTAAAAAAATCAACTTCATGAATTTTCTCCGAAAAGACCAGATAGCTCATTAGATACGTAGCGTCAAACCTAATAAAAAACCCTCTTCGGTTTTTAGTACTGATTAAGAATTTCAAAATACCAGAGAAAATGATAACGCATTAAGTCATGAGAACATTACTTCCCTTCCTTTTTTGGACTTTTCTAATAACAAACAATAACAGTCAAGCTAATTCCCTCAATGAAGCCAATGCTGATATTCATTGGAAAAAGTTTGGGTATTTTGAAATCACCTACGCCAAGGAAATAGATGAAAAACACGGTATCTCGTTACCAGAAAGACTCACACTGATTGTTCCGCAAAACGATGGAACAGAAAAGACTTTCGATATTGACCTGGACTCTTTTACACAAATAGAAAGGCCCAATACGAATAGAAATACATTTTTTCTCCCCCAGGCAACCAACGACGAAAAAAATTACGGTCAAGAATTTCTGATCCTTGAAAATCGATATCCTAAGCCTATTCCTCAAGGCAGCAAATTAAAATTTAACGATATTTATATCATTCAAACAGAAGACTCTCGCCTGAGTTTTCAAATTCTCTCAGATCACACTTCAATTGCCCCCCCTGATCATCGTAGTCAAAGACAAAATCTTTTTATCTTTGATCTCGAACCCAGCGAAACACCAGGACTCTACCGACTAAAGAGTACGAAAGAGGAACCTCATTACTCTGCAATCACAAGACTAAACCAAGCAGGTACCTTCGGAGAAAGTAAAATCGTACCAATCATAAACACTCAACCCACACATTATTTTTTAGATCTGAAATATAGTCAGAGTCTATTTTTTCTTTCAAATAAAACAATAGAAGTAGGCTTTGTTCCTTTGATTCATTCAGCCCATATGCTCCCAATGTCTCGCTTCCCCACTGAGCCAGAAATACTTCCGTTGTCAATTCCTCCTTTATTTGATCCAAATACTGCATTTGAATCAAAATTTTCAATAAGGCAGGCCGTGATATTTTTTAATCTACTGTCTTTACGAGGAAGTAAAATCATTTACGAAATGAACACTAAAACACCTATTTCTAAAGAAAAATGTTCAACAAAAAAACAAAATTGTTTCTTGTGGGAGAATGAACCCGTAGAAATTATGAATCACTTAAACAAACAGCGAACACCAAAACCTTCAAAAAAACTCACTCAAGTGATTGGGGAATGGTGGAACCTTTTAGAAAAAACTTCGGAGAGTCCTGGAGATGGTGGTTTTAATCAAGTCCTTTCAATTTATTCTTCATTAGAGCACTTCAAAAGAGAACCCGAACTCTTTAACTCTGCAATCAAAGGAGTCGTTGAAATATTAAGTAGAAAGCAAAATAACGATGTCCTGTATCTGGAATTCAATTCTTACTCACACACTCTTAGTAAGAATAAAATTCGAAATCTGGTAACTCAATGGCATAACGCAGTTAATCTTTATGATTCTGATCCCGTAATCATTATTAACGCGATTCCTTTACTTGAAAAATCAGCGCAGAACTCCACAACACCGATCACTCTGTTTTTAGGAGAAGTCAATGATGCGCTTTTAAAAGTTCGTAGACAAATTAAAAACCGTAATAACAGGTTAAGAATTATTATCGTCGGATCAGAAATCGCGCTCGATTCTTTTAATTTAGACCTAAAAAAATCAATTAACAATGTCTACCCCTATTTCTTATCTATAGATAATATTGAATCGATTGAAGTACGGGCGCATAAAATTTCAGAAAGAATTCCTAAAAAATTAACAAAAGGTTACAGCCACTCAGAAATAATAAAACTCGTAAGAGACACGCTCTTTCTTTTTCAAGAGGAAATCAAAATCCCCGCTCACCATAGCCCTTATCAAGACGTTCCTCACAATGACTTTTTTTTAGACAAGATTTCCAAAATGCTTTCAAATGGTGCTGAAATAACAGACATTCCATATGCTGTCCTCGGAAATTTCAATACAAAAGTAAATCAAAAAGAAAGAGATTTTCCTCTCGAGCTTTTAGAAAGAATTAATGGCATGGGGGAAAAACTGACCTCAAATAACTCCTCACACACTCCTCAGTATGTGGGAATTGATTCCATTCCACAACGACTTGAGACTCAACTTTTTTCACATTTTGGTGATCAAAAATCACGAGACCAAGGAACTGTTTTTATGCTCACAGGAGAGTCTGGAAATGGAAAGACCAGCATTGTAAAAACCATCGTCGACCTGATGGGCGCAACATCGATCACTATTCACGCAAAAAATAGAGAAGAAGAAAAATCAGAAAATAAAGGTTATTCAAATATCAAAGACTATCCTATTGATTCCTATAAGACTGGACATGCTCTCGTTGGGAAAGCTCAAAAAGCTCTCGATCAGCTCAGAAAATCACCAAACCCAGCAAAAGTATTGGTGATCGATGAAATTGATCAAGCCCCAGCTCTTTTTGAGGCGATTCAAGCTGCAACAGATGAAAGCGACCAAAAGAACTTTAGTTCTTTTGATATCCGTGGCGTGGTGGTTTTCGTGATTTTTAATACCTCTCCTGAATCACCCTCAGCTAAAATACTCAATGAACTGTCTATCGACTCTGAAAACTATATAGAAAACCTCGAAGCATCTCTCAATGAAACATTTAAGAATAAAGTCTCACCAAAAGTAGTCAAAGCAATTATCACTCGTATCCACGATCAAATGATCTACTTTGGAAATCTAAAAATCGATCAATCTACATCTAAGTTTAAAATGCTTTTTGATCGGACACTTCAAGAAATTCAAAAAAATTATAAGAAAGATCATCCAGATCTTTCACTTCACCTTCTATACGGAGATCAGTTTTTACAAAAATTAAATGATCTCACCAAAAGTCATCAAAAAAATAATGCAAGACCAGTCATTAATAAAATTACATCACTTCTCAATCACGCATTTATTCAATATATGTTTTTAAACTCAGGAAATCCTCCTCAAGGAGAATTCATCTTGGCTTTTAAAGACAATTCAATCAAACTCGTTCCTGTAGAAACTGATGAACATGCTTACCTAGCTAAGCTTGAAATTCGATATGAAGAACTTATTGACGAACTTGTACGAAACTTAAAAGCCCAAAGCAAAAAAGGGCTCAAGCAAGAACAAGTAGCACTTCAATCTCTCATTGAAACCCTCAGTGCACTAAAAAATAATCATCTCTATGAAACTGATCTCAACGGAAACAAGGTTATTGTAAAAAATGACATCCCTCCTATTCAACTTCCTGAGTATCTTTCTAAAAATCAAAAAAAAGAAATTCTTCAAAAAATTCAAGATCTTTTTTCAAATCTCTTTAGCGAACGAATGGATCCAACTCAAAAAAATTCAGACTCAAAATACGCTGCGATTGAACTTATTTCGTTATTTAATGGAATGGACAGAAGAGAAAGAAGAGACCTCAATACAGAGTCTCCTTCTTTGATGACATGGATGAAAAATCTTTTTATCCAATCAAAAAAGGAAGTCATTGAATATACAAACAAAGACAAATATGAAAAACAAAAGGAAGCTCTTTACTACCTAAAAAAAGAATATCTTCAATTTTTAGAAGAATATGGAGAGTCTCATAACAACCACGCAAGAGCATCCATTGCTATGCGGTTTTCGATACTCATCAAAGAAAAGATGAAAGAATATAAAGATTCAAAATTAGAACTTCACTCAAAGATAAAAGAGCTTTACACCTCAATTATTGAATCTCCCAAAGAAATTCCTAGCAGAGATTCTTTCCTCAATCATTTTGATCAAGTCCAAGAAGCGGTAAAAGAAGATAATCAAACACAAGATGAATCCAAAGAACTTAAAAACAAATCAGATGACTTTGAAGTCATAGGAACAGCGACCGCATACTATATCGATACCTTACTCAGAGAATCGGCTGCTTCTGATCACAGGAGACAACAAAAAAACTTTGTACCAGCTCCGTTTTCAACAGGCACCCACTGCGCATCTCTCTTTAGTCAATTCGTTAATCCAGAGACTCTCAAACTCATCGAACCTGAATAAAAAGCTTAAAGAGATTGCTCCCAACCAGTATCACGAAGAGATTGAACAATCAGTTGTGCTCGATGCCCAAAAAGAGGATGCTCTTCATGAGAAAGTTTCTCAGCTAGCTCATCAGCCGCTTTTGCTGGAGAACACTGATTTTCTTCAGCCTGAGTCAGGACTTTTTTAGTCATTTGGTACACTGAATTTTCCCATTCGGTTCCAATATGTCGATTAAAATAAGGATCATTTGGTGTGTATCCATATTGTTCATTTGCGCAGTTCACAATCCCCATTCGATTCACTAAATAATCAGGGACGTAAACCACGCCCTTTTCTAATAAAGCTGGACCGTCTCTTTCACTGTCTTCAAGTTGGTTATTTGCTGCTCCACAAATGATAGGAGCTTTAATTTCTGGTATCGTATTTGGATTTAAAATCGCTCCCGTTGCACAAGGAGCTAAGACATCACATTCTTCAAAAAGAATACTTGAATCATTACGATCAACTGCGCGAGCAGTAAAAGCCGTCTCTCTAAAGTCCTGATTCATTGATTCCACTAATTCCGGATTAATATCGCAAGCAATAATTTTTCCCACATTCCTCTCAAGAAGATATCGAACCATCGGACGCCCCACATTACCCAGTCCTTGAATCGCAATGGTTTTCCCTTCCAAAGAACTCTTCATTTTCCATTCCACTGCTGCTTCCATTCCACGAACTACACCCAAAGCAGTTGGAGCCGATGGATTTCCGCTTCCTCCGACTTCCTCTGGAATACTAATGACAAATCTCGTTTTTGAAAAAATAGATCCAATATCGGTCGTATTTGTTCCGACATCTTCTGCAGTAATATAACAACCTTTTAAAGAAGTAATAAATGAGCCATATTCTTGAAAGATTTTCTTCCTGACCTCAGGGTCTCTGACATCAAGACCTTCTGGTCGAGAAATCACACCTTTTCCTCCACCCCACCAAAGACCTGCAAGAGCGTTCTTATAAGTCATTCCTTTAGACAAACGCATTCCGTCTCGAACAAAGTCTTCAAAACGATTATAAAACCAAAAACGAGTTCCCCCTGCAGCCTGACCTCTACTCGTTCGGTGAACATTCCCACTCATGATCAAGTCATAATTCTGAGACACTTGAAAGAATAAGCCCTCATGCTGAGCATAGTCACGTTCATCTGCTTGAAGAGCTTGTGCCATCTCTGCAAGTTCCGGATGAGAAGGAATCACTTTCTTCGTTGCGGGATCATAAATAAAATAAAAGCGATTGATCTGAAGTGCTCGAAGCTCTCTTGCTAAACTCTCAGGGTGGGTGTTCCAATTGATTGCCATAAGGTACCGTCCTTTTCCTGGGAAAAGTGGTACCAAGGGATTCGTTTAAACTCAATCTCTAAGTGATTGTTATCTATCCTTTTTTACAGAAAAAGACAGATAACCTATTGAAAAGACTAAAGAAGTCCCTCAATCTTCGCTCTCAACTCATCTGGGTGATAAGGTTTTTCCACATAGAGAGAGACTCCTGAATCTAACGCGCGTTGACGTGTTCTCATAGAGGTATGACCTGAAAGCATAATTACTGGAAGTTTGGAGATTTCGGGCTTGGAGCGGATTTCCGAAAGTAAATCAAAACCATTCATTCCCCCGCCTAAAGTCAGGTCAATGATGGCAATATCCACGCTATTTTCATTAAATCCAGCAAGAGCATCCTCAGCATTTTCAAAGGAAAGAACTTTAAATCCCTGAGATTCAAAGATTTCTTCAAAAAGTTCTCGAGCATCTGGCTCATCATCTACATAGAGAATCGTCGTTTCTTTTGTCATACCTTCTACCATTGTCTCCTGATTTCCAAAGACATGCCATAAGGAATTTTACCAGAGATTTCAGTAAAATAGCAACATTGGGATCTAAATAGAATGGCAGATAAAAGTAAAAGAGGGGGCTTCGATCAGAGCCCCCTCTTTTACTTTTAAGTGTTTTTATAAAAATCAACAGCCTCTTGAGTGTACTGAGGAAGCTGAATTTGATCGATCTTGCAATTATACTCCCACCCTTCATCCTTTGAAGAAAGACAAAGCTCATGAATATCCATAATTTCTTCCAATAAACCAGCAACCTCTTTTTTTTCATAATCGAGATAAAAACGATCTTCATCTGAAAAAACGACCGCATTTGGATGATCTAAATTCACCAAATCATTTACATAAGCTTGAGCGAGCTCAAAATTTCTATACTTTTCTCCAATCGCTTCTAACATTCGATCATATTTTTTTGAAAAATGATTCTTATGAAAACTTGTCGGAATCGAAGGAATAGCCGTTACAAAGTATTTTTTTGGAACTGCATTTGTTTGATTGAATCCCGCAAGGACAGACTTTACTCCCTCTGCGATAACATCTAAATTGTTTTTACCATTAAAAAGACTCTTCACTAAGGCATTGACTTGATTAAGCCCAGTCCCTCCACGAATAAAAACGGAAGTTTCAATTTGGTTATGTTTGGTCTTCTTATTATTAAACTCAGAATTGAGTGAAACATTCCCTCCAAAACTGATCAAACCTAAGATACTTCCTTTTGCTCCTGCACTTGTTTTGATTTCGTTATAAACAGAAGCATCTACATTTTTAATGTGAATAAGTACACTAATCATCGAATGTCTTTGCACTGCTCCAACATAATGAGAACCACAGATATCAACCAGTCTTTGATATTCATTTTGATCTATCAGTTGTTGAGCATAGGTAGAAAGCTGGGGAACTCCTACAAACTCATTCTGATACGTGGTCTCTACTTTTAAAACAACTCTTAAATCATTACGAGTATTCTGACTGTTATAGTTAAAGGAATTGCTTCCAGAAACGCCAAATCCCAGAAAATGAGCGTCCATATTTGCACTCATTCCAACTACAGTTCGATAATCCGACCAATTTTCAACCAAATAAAAATTCATTGTGGTTTGGGCGGCTTGATCACTTTTCTCCCCCTCTGAGACCGCACTCGAGTTTGAGTGAACATTTGATTGAGTGGAATTAAACTCAAGGCATTTGGGAAGACTTCTTAAAGGATCCATGGGGCTAAAATTTCGTCCTAATTCAAGAGGAAGCTCGGGATGGTAATCGATGGATTTTGGAATAACTCCACTCGACGCAAAAGAAAATACTGACATCAGAAATGACATGGCAGCACTGAATAAAGTGGTCCATTTTTGAAACAACTGGTTCATTTTAAATCTCCTTGGGGCTGATCAGAGGAAAGGTCCTCATGATTTTGGAGTGAGAATGCAATGGACGGGCCGAAATAACGAAGCTCTCTTCCCCTAAACGCTCAATCTTCTGACCAATTCATATTGGAATGCCCCTTGCTATAGCCCACGTCAACAAGGAGGCCCCATGAAATTAAAAATCGTTGCATTCACATTAATCAGTATTCACCTCTCTGCTCAGGCTCAAGTGGTGAGAGATTGGACTTCAAAACAACCTTGGATCGACAAAGGCGTTGACCCCGGTTCATACGAATTACCCGATATCAAATCTTATCTAGACAGCATGCCTAAGGTTGGAGAAAATTCAGATGGTCGTTTTGAAATCCTTCAACATCGCTGTAAACGACTATCAGACAGTCAACCTCAGCAAACTGCCAATGGTAGAATCGCATGGGCAAACAAATGCACTCAAAAATGGTATGAATCTGTCCGACTCAGAAAAAACAACCTTCCTCTAGATGCCACAGAAGAAGAAATGACGCCTTATCGCAGAGAAGCTGATCGTCTAAGGAATTTAAAAAGATACTTAAAATGGCTTCAACTTCAAGTGAACTCCGGATTACAATCCAATAAATACTACCCAACCTACACAACAGCACAACGTCTGAAAGGAGAAGGTGATAAACCAGACTACTTTAGATTAGAAAATCCTCTTCAATACCAAGCTCCTCTTGAAGAAGGCGCTGATTGCATTCTTCCAGAAAAATACATGCTGACTACCATTTGTAGAGAAGGATGTTTTGCTCCTGAACAAGAACTAAAAACATCTGAAGGTTCAATGCAGGCTCAAGAAATTGCAAAAAATCTCATGACACTTGCTGAAGGCTCTACTACAAAAGACATTCAATCTAAAATAACAAACATTAAACTCGTCCTTACTGACTTAGAAGTGAAAATGAATGAAATCGTAGATATTGAGCTTTCAAATGGAGAAACTCTTTCCGTTACTCCAAATCATCCCCTCATTGATATCAATGGAAATTTTATCTTAGCATCTGATGCTGAAGGAAAACTCCTTTTAGGTGAAGACTCAAATGGGGTTTTTGTAAATAAAGTGACGGGTCGATCTCACTACGGAAAAGTTTTTAACTTTTTAATGAATACCGAAAATGTAGTGGAAAATATTACATTTGCATCAGGTGTTCTCGTAGGGACTCAATATCACCAAGATCAAGATGTCAAAACCCTGAATCGACTTCTTTCTCGAATTCAATTTAATCCAGAAAAATAAGGAGAAGAAAATGAAAATACAAAATGCTGTAGTTCTATTGATACTTGTTTCTGGGTGCACTGGGAACAGACCCGGTTCAATTCCGAAAATTCCTTCACCTTTTGAAGAAAATAATCAAGAATTGATGAGTTTTAATCCGAATCAGAAAGAACTGGTCTGCGAGGCAGGGGTTTCTGCAATCGAATGTTTAAAAATTCACTGCCAAAAGCATGATAAAACAGGATCATTCTTTGATGAGACAACTAAAGAGTGTCTCTGTGAAAAAGGAACATTTAAAACAACTCAAGGATGTATCACTTCAGAAGATAAAGTCTTATCACAAGAAGATTCTGAAATGAGTGTAATCACCCTTTCTCGACTCAACCGAACTAACTCGATGACTTTGGAATCAAAAACCTTCATTGAAACGATCAAACGAGAAAAAATAAACTTTTCAGACAACTTTTATTTTCCTCACTATTATCATAAAAATATTGTTGAAATTAAAATGGATGAAGACTTCTCAATTCCTCCCCTTCTTTCTATTGAGAATATTTTAGAGGAAAAACATGACACTGATTTTATCAGTAAAACTCTTGATGAGGAACCAGGAGAAGCCTCTCTGTCTATGAAAAGATGGTTTTCTTCTGGAATCATTCCTTTTTCAAGTCAACAAACAATTGATGAGGTAATGATCAGAGAACCCCAACTTCTTCTTGATGGAAAACTCATAATGCCAAAAATAAAAGAGCATGCTTCATTGAATAGCGATCTTTTTTTAAAAGAGTATCAAGACGAATTAGAAAGACGTTTTTATCTTATCAATGTAGGAGTAAAAGAACTTTCATCGGATTCATCTTTAGATTTTTTAGTTGAATATTCAGATAAGTCTGGATGCGCAGGTCTGTGTCATCTAAAAAAAGAAGTTGAAGTGGGAAGAAATAAAAAAGTAATTCTTAATAAGATCTACTTTTTGGGGGCCGTTCAAGAAGAATGGATTGATCTTAAGAAAGACAAAAGTCTTTTGTCTCAAGTCAGACTTCTTCCAGGAAGAGGAATTTCAACCCTAAGTATTTTAGGCCCCAAAAAAGAAAGAATGTTGATTTTTGATGCCCTCGGAAATCCAAATATAAAAGGAACTAAAAAATGAAAAAATTATTGTATAAATTCATTGTTCTTTTTTTAGCTATTGGTATTTTCGTTTTCTATTATCAAGAAGACAAAGAAAGTAAAAATGAAGAGGTGGGATCTTCCCACCTCACTCTATCTAAAAAAGAATCAAAAAAAATAAAAGAAAAACTTTTAAATATCCCAAAAAGTAAAATCTTCGATGAACACTTAAATCGCAGAACTGAATTAAAATCATATCCAAAAGAAATTGATCTCGAACGAGACTTGTCTGTTCCAGAAGAACTAAAAAATTATGTGAAAATTCAAAAAAAAGCGATCAAATCACTTGAAGACTTAAATCAACTCAGAGAACAATTAGAGTCCCCTCATCTTCTTGGAAATTCACTCAATGGAATTTCTAAAATACATAAAAAAGAACCTTCATTTATCGATTTACAAAAAAGATTTGAATACTTGGATTACTTAGAAAAAAGACTTTACTTTGAGAAAAAACAAGGAAAAACCGAAACCTTTAATGCACTCATTTCATGGTTTGAATCTAATTATCAATTTCCAGAGCATCTTTCTACGCTAGAATCTAATTCTCTCACTCTGGATCGTGCTGAAATTCTCAGCATGCTGATTAACTTTAATCCAAATTATGATTTTTTATCTCTTATTAAAAAAACAATTTAAGGAATTTTTATGAAAAACCTTTTACTCATTCTACTTACTTTCCCTTTATTTTCATATGCTCAAAAAATTAGATTTTCTGAAAGAATGGAATACTTTCCACATATGAAATGCCGATTTAACGATGAATTCTATTTCTTTTCAGAAGATATCCAATTAACAGAAAAAAGCTTTAAAACTCAAGCAAAAGAACAACAAAACAGAGAATTAGTTCATCTCATTTATAAAACACCAGGGATAGATCACCTAAGTTGTGAACACATAAACGAAAACCTTGAGTTCAAAGAAAACACGCTCTACTTTTCTGATCCTGAACAAGTAAAACTCTGTAATGAAATGAAAAAAAATATCAACTCTCAAAATTTTCTTATTTCATTTCAAAATCAAAGAACAAGTTTCTTTTCAGTAGATGCAAATTTGGTTAAATTAAATCAAAATAAAATTCTCAACGGACGATGCGTTCTGGTTCAATCGAATTTAGAAAATTTAGAGCAAAAAACTAAATTTAAGTTAAAAAATCTCATGATTCAAAAAGTACTTCATGCTTTAAATAAAACTAAAGAAACTCAACTTGATCATCAAAAATCAATTCAAGAACTTATTTTTGCAAAAGACCCAGGATATTCATTTGAAGAACAAGCCGCGTCATCAATTGAAGAAATTCGCTTTCTCATCCCTAGGCACTTAAAAAGACTTGGTATCATTGGTTCCAAAATATTTGAAAAAGAATGAACATTTCAGTCAAAAAACTGACTTACTTTTATTGAATAAAATACACTTTTTTGTCGACAAGAGAGTGTGGAGATACAAGAAAAAGAATCAAAATGGGTGAAAGTCCTCGCTCTTGCAATCGATCCGTTTTTGATTGTAAGCCCGACTGACCTGAATTTTGTAAGACAAAAAAATCAAGATATTTCAAAAAGCTTTGCTCGAGGACTCATTGGTTTTATTTCTTTTGCCGTTCTTACCGTTCATGTTCTTTATGACTATAAACGCACTAACATTCATGACTGGCAAATCCTAAGAGCTCCCTTAATTGTCTTTGGTATAATTTTTACAGTAACCTTAAGTAGAATAAAAAACAGCAAAGTAATATTTACTTGCCTGTCAGGATATGCTGTCTTAATTGCCCATACTTTTGTATCCCAGTTTAGCTTAGGTTATCCAGTTCGCTCCATATGGATTTCTTTACTTCCTTCTCTTTTATTTTCTTCATTTTCTAGATTTTTTATTTTTAACATTATTGTCGTTGCTTGTATTAATCTTATTTCCTATCCTGAAATCAAAAACTTTATTAATCCAGGATTCGCTACCAGTAATTTTCTTTTGTGCGTTCTTATTCTTTCTATTTGTCATATTGCAAAAATACAGTATTTCAATGCATCACTAGAACATCGAAATCGAATAGAAGATATGAGAAAACACATTGAATCTATGTCTGCCTATAATTCATTTATTGAATCGTTTTTTTCTAAATCTCTTTTAAAGAAAATTAATTTCAATAAAGGAAAAAAAGAAAAAGACTTAATTAGGCAATTTGACGATTTATTCATTAGAAGAGAAATTGAAGCTTCCATTCTTCATACTGATATTAGAAATTTTTCTGCACGATCCACAGATACACTCTTTATAGAAAATGAAGTAATTCCCACTACCAGTAAAATTATCGATCAATGTGATGAAATGGGTGGGTTTTCTCGTCAAATTGGGGACTCAGTATTTGTGGTCTACGATGAAAATGACCCAAAAATCTCTTTAATCAAATCACTCTATAATGCATTTATTGGAATTACAGATGAATGGGAAAGAGTAAAAAATCTGGGCAGACACATTCCAGAACGAGATTTTGTAATTGGATATGGAAAAGTTTATTTTGGAAATATGGCCTCAATTAATCACAGAGAAATTACTGTTTTAGGAGATCCACCCAATATCTGTGCTCGAATTGATAAGGAACTTTCTCATAAAAAAATTAGAACTATTTTAGAAAGTAGTCCTCATATCATTCTTTCTAAATCCGCTTACTTAGCGACTCAAAAATTTAGTGAATTTGATATTAAGAAATTTTCACTATCCGACCACGGAATTCAAATGAGTTCCTACAAAGAAGAAACAGAAATTTACTTTTTTGAAGTCAATCGTCAAAATATTAAAAAACTAAATCAACTTCTTTTAAATTTAAATATCCAACCAAGATCGAATTTCTACGAGGAACCTCATTATGAACAAACTGCATAATTTTGAAGTCACAGAAAATCAAATTGTACACAGTCCATTTCATCCCGAATACATAAATATTGGAGATGGAATGACAGCAAAAATTCTTGTGGATAATGAGTTCATTTTTGCTCAAATTATCAAATACAGTCCATTCGGAATTGAATTATTTATCGAAACAGATAAAAAATTCATGGAAGGAGAAGAAGTCTCTCTTCTTCTCAATATCGCCGGTGATGAAATTGAGTATAAAGGCTTAGTTGTCAATCAATCAAAAGAATCAGGAGAAAAAAACTACTTAGCAATTCGTACCTTTATCGAGAAATCTACTCAATATGACGGCAAAGACAGACGTCAAGTCAGACGTTGGGAATGTAACGCGGAGTTTTTACCAACCGGAACAGCTCCGAATCCATTAAAATACAATGATCACATCGTATTTCGAGTAGAAGATCTCTCATCCAAAGGGGTTCGACTCATTACCTCCATGAGAAATAAACTAATTGCTACGGGACAAAGACTAGATCTTTCTATTAGTCTTCCAACCATTGGAAGTGTTTTGTGTTCTATTTTAATTAAAAACCTTGATACTACAGTTCGATCTGGAAAAGAATATCTTGTGATTGGAGGAGAATATTTATCTCCTAGCAATGATTTTTATACTGCCGTTTCAGAATATCTCCTCAATTTTGGAAAAAATGTATCGGTAGAGTCATTAAGAAAACAAGGATTTCCAATTAAAAATGTCTCAAAATGGCTTGACTTTTCTTATGCAAAAACGGTTGAAGAATATGAAAAAGTTCTTCACCTTAGAATGGAAAACTTTAAGACAAACGGAAAACTTCCACCTACTGCAAAGCCTCAAGACTGTGGTGATAAGTATGACTCTAAATCTCAAATCCTTACCGTAAAAAAAGATGGTAATATTATTTCTAGTGCAAGAATAGGATTACCAAACAATTTTGAGGACTCCTATTATAATCAATTTTTAGATTTAAAAACAATTATTCCAGACATTCAAGATATTATAGAATTAAGTTCACTGTGCGCTAATCCAGAGTTTAGAGGAGCTGATATTTTCACTAATATGATTGCACACTCTGCACTAGTAGCTATAAAAAATGGGCGTACCTACATTATTGGAGGTACTAGTGGATATTTAGTAAATTTTTATGTCTCTGCCGGAGCCAAAAGAACGGGACTCAAATATGTTAATCCACGCTTCCCTCAATTAGAATCTGAAATTTTAATTATGAATATAAAATCACTTTCTCTAGGCTATGGCATAGGAATCAAAAGGTGGAACCAAATTTATCCTTCTCTTGTAAAATATATGATCCAGAAAAAACTTATTCAGCCCACACCGTTGCAAAACATGAAAATTAATTTTTATGAGAAAATGGGGAAATTTATTTAAACCTATTTTAATTTAAAAATCCAATTTGATCCCATCTAAATTTCTTATTTTTTTTATCATAAGAATACCAGGTTAAACGTGCAATACCCAAAATCTGATCTCTATAAATACTACCAAAAAAACGACTATCTAAACTTGCCTTTCTTTTATCTCCTAATACATAATATTCGTTCTCTGAAAGACAAAATGTTTCTTTTCCAAAAACAGTTGGAAAGCGATAAATAGGATGAGGTTCTAAAGAAATTTCGTGATCATCTTCTTTTAAATTTTTTCCTGTTTTAGATGAATAAAGTCTCTTTTTTCCGTCGATATAAACTTCATATGAATTCTTAAGTTGGATACATTCACCTGGAAGACCAATAATTCTTTTAATGATTTTTTTCTTAGGATATTCAAGCTGTATGACTACGATATCAAATCTTTTAAGATTCGGTTTTGGCCATTTTTGAACATAAATTCTTTCATTAGGTAAAATTGTTGGAGACATTGATGGGGTAGGCACTAAAATAGATTCAATAATGAATTGATCAAAAACTAATGCGAAAACACAAGCAAAAAGAAACCCTAGACCGACTTTAAACACCTAGGCAGCCTCCCCCTTTTTTTTGGCTTTCACTTCTGTATAAAAATGAAGAATTTTCTTTCTAAATCCACTCAAACTAGGTGATTGAGATTGATCTAGGTAATGAAGATAAGATTCAAATAACTTTAGATTTATCGGTTGATTCATCCACTTTTGAAACGAATCAATTGCCTCTTTCTTTCCAGTTAATGCCGCAGCAAAATGCAAATGACTCTCTATTGAAAACTCATCGTAGTGCTGCATCCAGTAAGTAAAAAATTCATTCCAAAACTCATAACCATCCATTGTCTCAGGCCGAACCTCATTCTTCGTACGAACAAGCTTAAGAAGTCTCATTGCTCGACTTCTTTTTCTTAAATCAACAGATTTAATCCCTTTAAGAATATTTTTGGGCTTAAGCATTTGGTCTCTATCCCGGATCGATTGAATAATTCCACTTCCTGGAACTCCAATTTTATATACTAACTTCGAGATTCTCTTTTTTAACTCTACATCCATATCCGAAGAAACCAACTCTTGAATCAACGTCCTCACCACTAAGTTTTTTTCTTTGAAATTGTCTAAATGAGGAATTATTTTTTTTGT
Source organism: Pseudobdellovibrionaceae bacterium (assembly GCA_002722705.1). Lineage (GTDB taxonomy): Bacteria > Bdellovibrionota > UBA1018 > UBA1018 > UBA6935 > UBA6935. Next base: position 50,067 of record PBMP01000035.1, read on the forward strand.
TTCATTTCTTTCAAAACTTAACCGTAATTTAGACCTAAACTCCTTATCACTTCTAATTTTTTCACAAAAATTAACTACCCGATCAGAAACAAGATCAAATCTTTTGTTTCCAGATGCTCTTAGATAAATAGCTTGACCAGTCATTTTTTCTAAATAAGCTTCAAATTGATTTTTTAATTCAGGATTTAAAACATAAACTTTTTCTGGAAGAAAATCCTTAATCAAAGGATTCGCCTGCTCTTTATTAAGATCACTTTCAATAAAAAACTTATTAATTTCCGGAAAAGCGAGCTCAACCTCTTTCATGACATCTTCAAAAAGAACAAATCCGCCTTTTTTTGCTTCTGTAATCAGTTTCTCTGATTTTGCCATAACATAAATTTCTCTAGAATCAATATTCGACATCTCATAATTAATTCCATAATAGTAATAACCACTAGTAAGCATTGTCCTAAAATAAAATTGATCAAAAACTCCTTTTAAATTTGTCTGCCTCTCTCTTTGGGAAAGAATTGCATTTAAAAGTTCCTCACTTTCTAAAAGAAGAACTTCCTGTATCGTTTCATAACAATCTTTTAGATAGGCAGCACCATCTACATGCAATGCATAACTTTGAATAAATTTTGAAACGATAGGGTCACTACTCGCCCCTCCTCCGTTTTTCATGGCGACAAGAATGGCATCCCCTAAACTATTGACGAAATGAATAGAATCTCTCAAATAATCTTTATGAATTTTATGAAATACACTTTGTAAAATATGAGTCACGATACCAAGATTAGAGGACTTAATTGCACTCGAACTATGAAGGTCATTCAATAAAATCCAATTATACTCTGTCTGAGTTTTATCAAGACCTCCTTCTGTCATATTATTTTTACTTTCTAAAATCTCCCGAATAGAGTCTGGAGTTACTTGTTGATAAACTCCATGCCTGTGAAATGTCCGTGCTAAAATAATAAAAACAGCAAATGAAACAATCAGTGGCAAGGATTGAGACATCAACATTGCTGTAAATCCTTGAACTTTTTGATCTACCAACCACGAAGTCAAAAAGTTTTGATAAGAAAGTGCATAAATAATAAACGATAAACCGAACAACACTAATTGAGATCCTTGTACTTTCAGCTGTTCAAATTCTCTCTCATTATTAGATTTCCTTGAATGAAAAAGAGTCATTAATCCTAAAACAAGTCCGGTCCCACCAAAAATTAATGAAAAACTTAACGTAGGTAATATACTAAGAAGTTGTTTTCCAAATTTAGTTCCGTTTGGATTCACTAACGTAAAAACAAACCCCATCAATCGACTCGAACCTAAATAAATCGAAAAACCAAATACTAACATCTCAAAATATGATATTTTAAGACCTCTTATTTTTATTTCATCAAATAAGAAATCAATATTTTTATTAATTTTTATTGATCGAAACATTCGAGAAAACATACCTAACAAACCTGCAAAAGCTAAAGAACTAATAAATGTTATAAATGCTCGAGTGATTCGAATATACTCTCCATCAAAACGGGCCTGAATATGCTCTAAGTCGAGAGATCGTTTCGCTGCAAAACCAATAAGAACAACTGCAATCGCATAAACCACAGCCTTTCCTTCAGATAAACTAAACGAAAAAATAATCAATAAAATAGAAAGAATGCATGAAAGAATCACGACAGCTAAATCTGCTGCATGTCGATAGTAGTTATTAGGAAAAAGCACGATCCCCTCAGGAACAGGCTTTCCGGAAGGCAGTAATCCATAAAAATATGCATGAGTGATTCCTGGATATGAAAATCCTTTTAATGGAAAAATAACTTTCAAATTATGTAATTTATTTTTATTAATAGATAAATGAATTTTTTGACCAGAATGAATTCGCTCTTCAAAGATTCCTATGGGTCGATCATCAAAAAAAATCAGAGACGTTCCATTAATAATTCCCAATGACAAATCGAAATCAACAACTTTCTGATTAGAACTATTTTTTATAAAAATTTCAATCTGAGCATAATCGGAACCTGTTTTTTTTATTATCTCTAGCTGACGATCAACCTGATCATTAAGCCAAGAAATATCGTTTTTATGAGCTAAATAGTCATCCTGACTTTGTAAACACTCAAATTCTTTCTGTGCCTTTACTTTAAAAAGATATGCTCTTAAATCAATGGGAAGACTAGAATCAACGATAGAAACTAAAGGTGGATTTATTGGATAGTTCGTAAAATATGATCCAAAAATCTGGCCAGGAAGTAGACATCCTGTTACTTCCTCTTTTTTTATAACTCCAACATAATTTTTAATTACATTTTTATAAAATTGAATTTTAATACCAGAAAGATATTCTTTTTTAGATTTAATCGGAACATTTTTTATGGTTATAAAAAAAACTAAGTTACTAATAACAAAAAAAAGACTTCCAAAAAAAATAACTGAATAGAACCCCTTCTTAACCATGTAAACTGATCGGCGTTTCCAAACAAAAACTTTAATTTCAAATACTTAGCTAAAAAATGTGCCTATTAATTAGAAATAAAAGCAGATAAAAAGATTATTCCAAGAGGAAATCTATAAAAAAAAACCAATAAATTTAAATAGATATCTATACTACGGGCGTAGCATCAATTCTGGTTTGAGAAACAATTGGACCTTAAAACTATCAACAAACCAGATTTGTTCATAAATCACTTTTGTACTTTTACTCTGATTTTCGTATAAATGTTCAATCAATTATTACCAGGTTGAGCTTCTGCTACAGAACTGTCCGCAAGATAATGAGAAGTTGCTACTGTTACACCAACAAGAGCTAAACCTAAAACAAATGCTGCGATAAATTTTTTCATAATTTCAACTAGTTATCTCCTGGAACTGCTTCAGCTACAGAACTGTCTGCAAGGTAATGAGAAGTTGCTACTGTTGCACCAACAAGAGCTAAACCTAAAACAAATGCCGCGATAAATTTTTTCATAAATTTTCAATCATTCCCTGGAACTGCTTCTGCTACAGAACTGTCTGCAAGGTAATGAGAAGTTGCTACTGTTGCACCAACAAGAGCTAAACCTAAAACAAATGCCGCAATAAATTTTTTCATAAATTCTTAATCGTTACCTGGCTGAGCCTCAGCTACAGAACTGTCCGCAAGGTAATGAGAAGTTGCTACTGTTGCACCAACAAGAGCTAAACCTAAAACAAATGCTGCAATAAATTTTTTCATAATTTCAATCCTTTTGTTGAAGTTCGATAGATACATCTACCTATTTCAATAGATGTACCAATATTACACATTGCGTAAAAAAACAAGAATTTTGTAAATATTTGATTTTTAAAGTTTTATTTTATTTAGAATTAATATACTGATGACTTTATAGACAGACAATACCAGGCTATTTTGACTATTCTCTAAACACTGGGTCAAATAAAACAGCATTTCGTAATAATAAATGCTGTAATAATAGATAGTTACAGAGATAAAAAAATATTAATCAGATGTCCAACTTATATATAAATTAACTAAAAATTTCAAACACCCCAAAGAACCTCTTTTTATTTATTCTATAAACCAATAAAAACACTTTGACTCATCGGGTCGGCTGCTGATATTACCATGGACTCTAACGGATTTTATTATCAATGAAACAATCACTATACGATCATTTTCTTAAATTAATTGCACCCAATAGAAAGCTCTCTATTCAATTGGACATTACTAACTCATGTAATCTAGCCTAAAGAAGCAATAAAATCCGAAGGATTGATTCAAATATCCGTAAATGAATTAAAAAATAAATGCATATTAAAAATCAAAGATAACGGCATTGGAATGAAAAACGAAACGATAAACGAAATATTATCTGGAAGATATGAAACAAAAAAGAATAATGGATTAGGAATTGCACTCAAATACGCAAAAATGCATATAGAATCTTGGAAAGGAGAAATTAATATCAGCTCCTCTTTAAATTCAGGAACGGAAGTAAATTTAGAATTTTTATCTCAAGAAAATAATCAACTCTAATTACTTGATATATAATTTAAAAAAAGCGAACTATTTTTTTTAATGAGCTAATTCACTAACGAAAATATTAAAAGTGGCAAACGATCTTCAGACATCCGGAATTCTATATTTCACACCTAACTCATATAAAACCTCAAACTAAAAACATTCTATGAATACATGAAGCCCTAGGTATGAACTCTGGGGTAGCGGACAACATCTTTTTAGAAAAAACTTATATTCGGATCCAAAAAATATTGAATTGAGTTTTGAAAAACTAGATGTTCCTTATCTATGGATTAATGGAGAACAAGATAAAATTTTGAAAAAATATAGATCTGAATCTAATGAAAATATAATTTTTAAATATTCTGGTCACTATCCTCACATTGAAGAAACAGATAAATTTGTAGAGATCATAAATAGTTTTTTAATCAAAAATTAAGACGGATCATATTCTTTTAAAAAAATACTAAACTCTGTTCCAACATTAACCTTTGATCTAAATGTAATATCTCCTTGATGCCTAAGAAGTGTTTTTTTTGCATGAAAAAGACCTATTCCATTATTATTTTTGTTTGATTTCAGTGATTTCTTAGTTGAAAAACCTTCTTCAAAAATCTTACTCTGATCGTCAATAGGAATACCACACCCATTGTCCGTAATTTTTAAAGAGATTCCATCAATATGATCAAAAATACTAAAGTTAATTTTTTTATTTTTCACTTTTTTCAAAGACTCAAAAGAGTTA